>CAZZAD010000141.1:0-7598 GCA_964652055.1 uncultured Burkholderiaceae bacterium
TCAAGGGGAGGTTGATATTGAATTCCCTCCCCTTCAAGGGGAGGGCTGGGGTGGGGATGGGGTAAGCAACGAAGCGCTCCCCCACACCCCATCCCCACCCTCGGTCCCTCCCCTTGAAAGGGAGGGAAGAAAAGATGACCGCTCCCTTCAACGCCTTCCTCCAAACCGCCACCGCCATGGCCACCGCAGCGCCTTCGTTTGAAGCGCGCGGTCGTCTCACGCGGGTGGCCGGGCTCGTTATGGAAGCGGTTGGCCTTCAGCTGCCTGTGGGTTCACAAGTACGCGTAGTGCAGGACGACGGGCTGCGTGTAGATGCCGAAGTGGTCGGCTTTTCAGGCGAGCGTCTGTTTCTCATGCCCACCACCACCGACCCGTACGGACTGCGACCCGGCGCCACCGTCATTGCACACGCACCCGTCTCTGCGCGCCTGCGTCTGCAACAAGCCGCACATCCCTGGCGCCGCATGGAAGACCGCACGCGCCATCTGCCCGTGGGTGAATTGCTGCTGGGTCGCGTGGTGGACCCCAATGGCAAACCCCTGGACAAGCTTGGCCCGCTGGAGCGTGACCACGGCCCGCATGCCCTGTGGCGCCCCATTACCGGCCGCCCCATCAACGCCATGGAGCGCGAGCCCATCCGCGAGCCGCTGGACGTGGGCGTGCGCTCCATCAATGCCCTGATGACCGTGGGTCGGGGTCAGCGCATGGGTCTGTTTGCCGGCTCAGGCGTGGGCAAAAGCGTGCTGCTGGGCATGATGGCGCGCTACACCACGGCCGATGTCACGGTGGTCGGTCTGATTGGTGAACGAGGCCGCGAGGTCAAGGAATTCATCGACGAAATTCTGGGCCCTGAAGGTCTGCGGCGCGCCATCGTGGTGGCTGCACCGGCCGACACGCCGCCGCTGGTGCGCATGCAGGGCGCGGCCTACGCCACCGCCATTGCCGAATATTTTCGTGATCAGGGCAAGCAGGGGTTGTTCTTGATCGACGCGCTCACGCGCTACGCCATGGCCGCACGTGAAATTGCCCTGGCCATAGGGGAACCCCCTGCCACCAAAGGTTATCCGCCTTCAGTCTTTGCACGCCTGCCCGCATTGGTGGAACGCGCCGGCAACGCGCCGGGCACATCCTCCAAACATGGTTCGATCACGGGCTTTTACACCGTGCTCACCGAGGGCGACGACCCACAAGACCCGGTGGCTGATTCAGCCCGCGCCATTCTCGATGGCCACATCGTGTTGTCGCGTCAACTGGCCGAGTCTGGGCACTACCCCGCCATCGACATTGAACAGTCCATCTCACGCGTGATGACGGCCGTGGCCAATCCCGTGCACATCGAGATGGCGCGCCGTTTCAAGTCGCTCTACTCGCGCTACACCCGCAGCCGCGACCTCATCGCCGTGGGCGCCTACACCGCTGGGGCCGACCCCCAGCTCGACGCCGCCATGGCCGCCTGGCCGCGGCTGGAAATGTTCCTGCAACAACCCATGCTGGAAGCGGCCTCGCTGCCCAACTCGGAAGCCGAACTGGCTGCCTTGCTTGGGACCGTACGGTGGCCTGCGTAGGTTGGGGTTCGCTGCGTTCAACGCCAACCCGCAAAGCCAACACCACGCCGACAGGCGGCGGGATAAGGCGCAAGGGTCAGCCTTTTCCACCGATTGGCCCACCGAATCTGGTGATCCCATACGGATGACTCCAGTCACAAAGAAAGCCTATGGAATCGACCAACCTGCGCATGCTCATTGAACTGGCCATTGCTTCGCGTGACGGCGCAGCCGCGCAACTGGCGCAGGCGCGCGCGCATTTGACCCAAGCGCAGACCCAGCTCAGCGCACTGCAGAACTACGCGCGCGAGTACAGCGGACGCGCGCAACAGCAAGCCCATAGCGGCATCGATGTAGCTACTCAAGCCAACTGGCGCGCGTTTGATAGCAAGCTGGCCGCGGCCATCGCGCAGCAAGGGCGCGAGATTGAACATCGCCGAGCGCTGGTGCTCGCAGCGCAGAACGAACTCTCTGACATGCAACGCCGCCTTAAAAGCCTGGAAACCCTGGCCACACGGCAAATTGAATTGGCACGTCAAAAAACGACGCGCCGCGAGCAAAAACACACGGACGAACTGGCAGCGCGCTCTGCGTCCGCACCTACCCTAACGCGCCCGACCGACTCGACCGCCCCCGTCCTGAACTGGTAACCCCCCATGTCCAATCTCTCCATACAAAACTTACTGAGCAAGCCCGTCACTGATATTGCAGGGCGCAGCCGCACCCCGGGTCAGGCGACTGACACACAGACAGACGCGCGCGATCCTGCTCAAGCGTTTAACGAGGTCATGCAACGGACCACCACGCGTGAGGGCACACCCCAGGCCCGTGCGCCTCAGGACCGCAGCACCCAAGACCGGGGGCCCGAACGCCAGAACACGCGCCCAGCAGAGCACGCATCCGAGCGACGCAACGCCAGCGCCGATGCGCCCACACGCAACACCCCCACCACCGCACAGCCACCGCGCCAGACGCGTCGCGATGAGTCCTCGGCCACAGGCCAAGCCACGGACAAGGCCACATCGGACGCAGCGCGCACGCCTGCCGGCCGCGCAAAACCCGATTCAACAGACGCCGACGCCAATGGCGTTGACGCAACTGATGCCCCCGAAACCGCAACGGGCGATCTGTTCGCTGATCTCGCGCTGGCGCTTGGCTCAGCCAGCCCGGCCACACCAACCCCGACCGACCCCCTCGCACAAGCGTCTGCTGCAAGCAGTGCTGCACTGATTGAAGCGCTCAAAAAAGCCGGGCCAAAAAACATCCAAACAGAAGCGTTTGCCTCAGACACGGCTACTCCCGGCGCTGCCACCGCCGTGAACACCGGCCTGCACACCAGCACCACAGCCGCCGACGCACTGCACACCGCACTCGATGCCAATGCACTCATGCAAGGCGCGCAACCACCACTGCACCTCAAGAACTCGGAGATCACCACGTCAGACGCACGTGTCTTGAATGAAACTACTGCCGAACTCGATCACGCGTTGAGCGCCGCCATGGACAAGTTAGCTGCGCTGGTAACGGGCACGGAAGGACGCAGCAGCGCCGCAGCCCGCGCAGACAACACCCCCCTGTCGCTCTCAGCCGCACTCTCGGGTGTGCCCGCGTCTGGTCTGAACCCCGCGGGGCTGATCCCCGCGTCGGCACCCACCACGTTCTCCATAGCGCACGCCCAAATCAAAACCGAAGTCGGTGCCTATGGATTTGCGGAAGACTTCTCGCAACGCGTAGTGATGTTGGCGGGTCAACGCGTGCAATCGGCAGAAATTGCCCTCACACCCAGTGACCTGGGGCCCATCAGCGTTTCGATGCAGATGCGCGGCCAGGAAGCGAGCCTCGTATTTGGCGCCACCCACTCGGCCACACGTGCGGCCCTAGAAGATGCCCTGCCACGTCTGCGCGAAATGTTTCAGGCCAACGGACTGCATCTGGTGGATGCTCACGTGGGCGCGCAGCTGGGTCACTCCGGCCAGCGTCAAACACACACCGATGGACAGGCCGCGGGTTCCAATCAAAACCACGGACGTGGCGCCATGAATACGTTGGCCCCCATCGGTGGCGCAGGTGGCGTACGCAGCGATGCCGCTGCGGGTGTCAGCAGCACCCTGAGCACGCGCCTGATTGACGTGCGCGTCTAATCCGATCCGATCCGCAAAGAAAAGGCCTTTCACCACGGCTATTCCACTTTGCCGCGCAGCTTAGGCACCGCTCGCAAACAGACACGTTTTAACCCAGGTTATCCAGCGATAGAGCACCCTCAAGTCTCTCAATAATTGAACCGATAACGCGACGCCCACGCAGTGACCTGCGTGTTGACCCGTAGGTGGGGGCGTAACAAACCACGTGACGGTGAGAGGTGAGTTGTGTCTGAAAAATCCGGGAAAGATTCCAAAGACGGCAAGGATGCCGCCGCACCTGCAGCTGAAGGAAAACCTGCAGGCAGCAAAAAAAAGCTGCTCATCATCGTGATCATTGCCGCCACGATGGTGCTGGGCGGCGGGGGCGCTGCGGCCTGGTTCATGTTGCGCAAGAAACCCGATGCCGCGCCCGCAGAGCAGGTCAAGGTCGAGCCCAAAAAAATGCCGGTGTTTGTGGAGCTCGACTCATTCACAGTGAATCTGCAGAAAGACTCTACCGACGACGCCGACCGCTACATGCAAATCAAGTTGGTCGCCGAAGCCAAAGATGCGCCGTCGGGCGAAATCATCAAATCACTCATGCCCGCCGTGCGCAACGAAATCATTTTGTTGCTGGGCTCCAAGCGCCCTGAGGAAGTGGAGTCGCGTGAAGGCAAGGAGGCATTGGTTCAGGAAATCATGCTGGCCGTCAACAAGCCGTTGGTGCGCACCGCCGCCGAAAACGCCGTCGAGGCCGTGAACATCACCCAACTCATCGTCCAGTAACACAGAAGCGAGATCGCCATGGCTGAACAGTTTCTCTCGCAAGACGAAGTTGACGCCCTACTCGAAGGCGTCACCGGAGAGTCACAAAAGCTCGATGCCACCGAAGACACGGGCGGCACCCGCGACTACGACATCTCCAGCCAGGAACGCATTGTTCGCGGGCGCATGCCCACGATGGAAATCATCAACGAGCGCTTCGCGCGCAACTTGCGGGTAGGCCTGTTCAACTTCATGCGGCGCAGCCCCGAGATTTCGGTGGGCCCCGTGCGCGTGATCAAGTACTCGCAGTTTCTGCGTGACATCGTGGTGCCCACCAACATCAACATCATCACCATCTCACCACTACGCGGCCAAGCCATGGTGATTTTTGAACCCAACCTGGTGTTCTGCGTCATCGACACCCTGCTTGGCGGCACTGGCAAGCTGCATCTGCGCACCGAGGGGCGTGACCCCTCTCCCACCGAGGCCCGCATCATTCAACGCATGATGGAAGTGACCCTGGCCGAATACACCAAGGCCTGGGGCGCGCTGCACAAGTTCAACTTTGTGCATCAACGCTCCGAGATGCAAACCCAGTTCGCCAACATTGCTTCACCGTCCGAGATCGTGGTGGCCACCACGTTCAGTATCGAAATTGGCGACACAGGCGGTGAGATTCATCTGTGCTTTCCCTACGCCGCACTTGAACCCATCCGCGACATCCTGTACTCGTCGCTGCAAGGCGACGGGCAAGAGCCCGACCATCGCTGGGTGCGCCAGCTCACTCAGCAGGTGCAATCGGCCGACGTGGAGCTCACCGCACAGCTGTCCAAAACCATGCTCACCGTGGGCGACCTGCTCAAACTGGGTGTAGGTGATTTCGTGGCTCTGCCTCTGCGCGAAGTCATCAACGCCACCATCGATTCAGTACCCGTCATGGAGTGCCGCTACGGCGTGGCGAACAACAAATACGCCATCCGCGTAGAAAAAATGCTCAAGTACTCGCACTACGCCGACGGGCGCGCGCTCGACGACATTGCATAAACCCACCCCAACCCTTGCCTGCCACCGGTGACCCCATGGACGACGCAAAAAACGAGCCTGCTGCCGAAGACGATTGGGCCGCAGCACTGGCCGAGCAAAAGATCACCACCACTGGCGCGGTGGTCGATTCCGCACAACCGGCCAACATCTTTCAACCACTGCACTCCACTCAGCCCCTGGATGGCAATCAGGATCTGGATCTAATCCTCGACATTCCCGTAGCGTTGACTGTAGAGCTGGGCCGCACAAAAATCCCCATCAAACACATCCTGCAACTGGCACAAGGCTCCGTGATCGAACTCGACGCCCTAGCCGGAGAACCGATGGACGTGTTGGTCAACGGTTGCCTGATTGCACAGGGCGAGGTGGTGGTGGTGAACGAGAAGTTTGGTATTCGCCTGACCGACATCGTCACGCCCAGCGAACGTATGCGCAGGTTGCATAAATGATTCATCGCTACGCACGCAACGCCGTCGCCCCGGCGAAGGCCGGGGCCCAATTTCACGGTCGCAAATTAGGCTCCGGCCCCGGCCTTCGCTCGGGGCAGGCTCTGCGCCGGGGCGACGAACTCTGTCTTGCTCTCCTCCTACTCGTCCTGACTGGTCTGACCTACGCGCAGACCGGCTCTGCAGGTTCAGCGGCATCCACCGGCCCCTCCCTCGCCCCCCTGATTGCGCTGTTCCTGCTGGTGCTTGCACTGATCCCGGCTGCGGTGTGGCTGCTCAAACGCATGAACCCCGCGCAGGCCACCGCCAGCACTGGACTGCGAGTGGTGGCCCAACTGTCGCTGGGCCCGCGCGAGCGCGTGGTGGTTCTCGAAGCCGGTGAACGCTGGCTGCTTCTGGGCGTGACCGCCTCGTCCATTCAACGCATCGGCACGTTGCCCAAAGGCGAAGAGGATGACTTGCCCGCGCAAGCCTCGGCATTCGCCGCCATCCTGAAGCGGATGAAGCCCTAATGATTCGTCGTTTCACACCCCCGTGGTGGGTACTCGGGGCCGTGCTGCTGGCAGCACCGGCCTGGGCCCAAACCAGTCCGCTACAAATTACCTCGCTGCCCACGGCAGGTGGAGGCACCAGTTACTCGGTACCCGTCCAGACGCTGCTGTTTTTCACGCTGCTCACGTTTTTGCCGGCGCTGCTGCTGATGATGACGAGCTTTACCCGCATCATCATCGTGCTCTCGCTGCTGCGCATGGCGCTGGGCACACAGACCACACCGCCCAATCAGGTGCTCGTCGGACTGGCGCTCTTTCTCACCTTTTTCATCATGAGCCCCGTGTTTGACCGCGTGCACGACGACGCCTGGGCGCCCTATCGCGACAACAAAATGACGTTCGACCAGGCACTGAACGCCGGCGCCACACCGCTCAAGAACTTCATGTTGGCGCATGCACGCGCCAATGACCTGGAGCTTTTCAGCCGCATGGCACGCCTGGAAGAACGCGGCGAAAAAATTGAAAAGCCTGCCGACCTGCCCCTACGCGTGGTGATTCCCGCCTTTGCCACCAGTGAACTGAAGACCGCGTTTCAGATCGGCTTTCTGGTGTTCATTCCCTTTCTGATCATCGACCTCGTGGTGGCCAGCGTGCTCATGTCCATGGGGATGATGATGCTCTCGCCCGTACTCATCGCCCTGCCCTTCAAGTTGATGTTGTTCGTGCTGGCCGATGGCTGGAATCTATTGATTGGCTCACTGGTTGCAAGTTTTCAAACGGGATAGACACCATGACTCCACAAAGCGTGATCGGCATCGGCCAGCAGGCGCTCTACGTCATGCTGATGTTGGCCGCCCCCCTGCTGCTCTCCGCCCTGGTGGTGGGCCTGGTGGTCTCCATCCTGCAAGCGGCCACGCAGATCAATGAAATGACCCTGTCGTTCATCCCCAAACTGCTCGCCATGATGGCCGCCCTGGTCATCTCCGGACCCTGGATGATTTCTTTTTTTGTGGACTACGTGAAGCGGCTGTTTGAGTCGATACCCGGAGTCATCGGATGACGCCCGGTACAGCGTCGTCGCCCCGACTTCAACTCCCTCCCCTTCAAGGGGAGGGTGGGGGTGGGGATGGGCTTGTACGGGGTGGATTTCACTTCGTCATGTAACCCATCCCCACCCTAACCCTCCCC
>CAZZAD010000142.1:0-7509 GCA_964652055.1 uncultured Burkholderiaceae bacterium
GGAGAGGGGCTTTAAACCTCCCTCTCCCTCCGGGAGAGGGATTGAGGGTGAGGGAGCAGCGCCACATCATCGAACCGATTTCAGGGGACTCCTTGTCAGATATTTTTTTTAAACGCCCTGCGCGGCGTGGTGTGTTGGTGTTGCCCCAGTGTGCAAGGCACCGCATTGCGGCGGCTGTTCTTGCGGCAACCTTGAGTGTTCCCCTGGGCGCATACGCCCAGGAGTTCGTGGTCAAAGATATCCGTGTTGAAGGTGTGCAGCGCACTGAAGCGGGCACCGTGTTCAGCTACCTGCCCGTGCGTGTGGGCGAGCGCTTTGATCCCGACAAAGGTGTGAGCGCCATCCGCGCGCTCTATGCCACGGGCTTGTTCAAAGATGTGCGTCTTGAGGTGGACGGTGATGTGCTCATCGTGGTGGTGGAAGAGCGCCCCACCATTGCCCAGGTGGACCTGGTGGGCATCAAGGAATTTGAAAAAGACGTCGTCAAAAAATCAATGCGCGACGTGGGTCTGGCCGAAGCGCGCGTGTTTGATCGTTCGCTCCTCGAACGGGCCGAGCAGGAACTCAAGCGCCAGTATCTGGGCCGAGGCAAGTACGCCGTGGTCATCAAGTCCACGGTCACACCGGTGGAGCGCAACCGCGTCAACGTGGTCATCAGCGTCGAAGAAAACGAATCGGCGCAGATTCGCTCGATCCGCTTTACCGGCAACAAAGTGTTCTCCGACGCCACCTTGCGTGAGCAGCTGGAACTGGCCACGTCGGGCTGGTGGACCTGGTACACCAAACGCGACCAGTATTCGCGCCAGAAACTCACGGGCGATCTTGAAACTCTCAAGTCGTTTTATCTGAACCGTGGGTATCTGGATTTCAGTATCGAATCCACGCAAGTGGCCATTACACCCAACAAGGAAGACATCTACATCACGGTCAACGTCTCGGAGGGCGAGCGCTACACGCTGTCCGAGGTCAAGCTGGCCGGTGAGCTGTTGGGGCTTGATGCCGAATTGCGCGACCTGGTGGATGTGAAACCCGGTGAAGTATTCAACCTGGAACGTCTGAACGCCGTGTCCAAGCGCATCACCGACCGCATGGGCGTGCTCGGTTATGCGTTTGCCAATGCCAACGTGGTGCCTGAACCCAACCGCAGCAACCGCGACAAGCACGAAGTGGGCGTGACTTTTTTTGTTGACCCGGGCCGCCGCGCCTATGTGCGTCGTGTCAACGTGTTTGGCAACACGCGCACACGCGACGACATCGTGCGTCGTGAAGTGCGTCAGTACGAAAGCGCCTGGTACGACGCTGAGAAAGTGCGCATATCCCGTGACCGTATTGACCGCCTGGGATTTTTTGAAAAGGTCGAGGTTGAAACCCCTGCGGTGCCGGGCACTGTGGATCAGCTCGATGTGAGCTTTACGGTCAAGGAGCGCCCCACGGGCACCATCCAGGCAGGGGTGGGTTATTCCGATACCGAGAAGCTGGTTTTGAACGCCGCCTATTCACAGCAAAACGTGTTTGGTACAGGGCAAGCGGTATCGCTGGAACTGAACACCAGCCGCTCCACCCAGACGCTGGCCCTGACACACGTGGACCCGTACGTCACGCAAGACGGCATCAGTCGCACCACCGAGATTTACACCCGCAAATCCAATCTGCAACGCATTGATTTAGGCGCGGTGGATTTCAGTACTGAAGGCGCATCGATGCGCTTTGGTGTGCCGTTTACGGAATTCGATACGGTGTTCTTCGGGCTGGGATTTGAGGGCACCACCATTGGCCTAAATAGCCTGAGCCCGCAGCGTTACGTTGATTTTGTCAATCAGTTTGGAACGCGTACGCAGGCACTGATCGTGACTACCGGCTGGGCGCGTGATAACCGAGACAACCTACTGGTGCCGACCCGTGGCCGTTACACCCGTGTCAATACCGAGGTAGGCACACCCGCCATGGACCTGCAGTACACCAAGCTCACCGCGCAGTTCCAGCAATTTGTGCCCATCACGTCACGCTGGACGCTGGGGTTCAATGCGGAAATGGGTTTTGGAGCGCCGTACAACAGCAAACCCTATCCGCTGTTCAAAAACTTTTATGCGGGCGGTTTAGGCAGCGTGCGTGGTTTTGATGGCGGATCCCTGGGGCCGCGCGACGCCACGGGAGACCCCCTGGGCGGCAATCGTAAGCTGGTGGGCAACATGGAGATGCTGGCCCCCTTGCCTGGAGCGGACCGCACCTTGCGTGGCTTGAGTTTTATTGATGTGGGGCAGGTGTGGGGGCAGGGTCAAAACGTGGTGCTCAGTGATGTGCGCGCTTCATTCGGTTTTGGGATTGCGTGGATTTCACCGGTGGGCCCCCTGAAGCTGTCGTATGCCATTCCGTTGCGTAAGGAAACGGGTGATCGTTTGCAGCGATTCCAGTTCCAGATTGGCACCGGGTTCTGATGGACCGAGGGTGGTGGTGGCGGTGGCACAATGCCCGCCCTCTGAGCCGACAAGTTGCTGTGGTGAGGTTTGCAATGACAGATTCGACTATTCGTTACGTGCGTGCAGTTCTGGCCGGTGCGGTACTGGCGGCATCGATGTGCAGTGCGGCCCAGGCGCAGGAGATCAAGGTGGGCTATGTGAGCCTGGATCGCATCCTGCGTGATTCAGAGCCTGCACGCGTGGGCAGCAAAAAACTGGAAGCCGAGTTCGCCAAACGCGACAAAGAACTGCAGGACATGAGTGCACGCCTGAAGACCACCGCCGAGCGTTTTGATAAAGAGGCGCCTACGCTGACCGAAACCGACCGCTTTAAGCGTCAGCGTGAGATGCAGGACATGGATCGTGAGCTGCAACGCAAACAGCGCGAGTTCCGCGAAGACTTCAACCAGCGCCGCAATGAAGAAGTGCAAGCACTGATCGACCGCGCGCAGCGCGTGGTGCGTCAGATTGCAGAGCAGGAAAAATTTGACCTGATTTTTCAAGATGCCGTTTATCAAAGCGCGCGTGTGGACATCACCGACCGCGTACTCAAAGCGCTTAACGGCAACGGCAAATAGCGGTGCCTGCCTGCGCGCTTAACTCTCCGGCGGGGCTGACGGTAAGCGAGCTGATCGCCGCTGTCGCGCAAGCCAGTGCCGGTCGCCTCACGGTAGAACTCATCGGCGCGGACGACATAAAAATTCACGCGGTGGCGCCCCTCGATGCCGCCACGGAACATCAACTCAGTTTTCTAGCCAACCCCCGCTATCGCAACATTGCCGCGAGCAGCGCCGCAGGTGCGCTGGTATTGACGCAAGCGGACCGCAGCGCGGTCTTCGCTGAACCGACCTCCAAAGCGCTCATCGTGTGCGCGCAACCCTATGCCTGGTTTGCGTATGCCGCGCAGGTGCTGTCTCCAGCGCCGCAGCCGCAAGCAGGTCGGGACACACAGGCGGTGGTGCATCCGTCCGCACACATTGCGCCCGATGTTTGCATTGAACCCTTCGCCGTGATTGAAGCCGACGCGGTGGTGGAGCAGGGCGCCTGGATTGGTGCCGGTGCTTATGTGGGGCAGGGCGCCACCGTGGGGGCGCACACGCGCCTGTTTGCCGGCGCACGTGTGCTTGAGGCTTGCCTCATCGGTACGCGCGGCGTGCTGCACAGTGGTGCGGTGATTGGCGCAGACGGATTTGGTTTTGCACCGTTTGAAGGCCAGTACATCAAGATTCCCCAGACGGGCCGCGTGGTGGTGGGCCACGATGTCGAGATCGGCGCCAACACCACCATTGATCGCGGCACCATGGGTGACACCGTGATTGAAGACGGCGTCAAGATCGACAACCAGGTGCAGATCGGTCACAACTGCCGCATCGGTGCGCACACCGTGATTGCTGGGTGCGTGGGCATTGCCGGCAGCGCCACCATTGGCAAGGGTTGTCAGCTGGGCGGCGCAGCCATGATCCTTGGGCACCTGAGCATTGCCGCAGGCAGCGTGATTTCATCGGGCACGCTGGTGTCGCGTAGCATCGCCGAGCCCGGTTTTTACACTGGGTTCTTTCCCTTGATGAGTAATCGCAATTGGGAAAAAAACGCCGCCGTGCTGCGGCAGCTTTCTGAACTGCGTGACCGTGTGCGCACCCTCGAAAAACAGCAAAACGTTGGTGATGAAAAATGATGGACATCCACGAAATTCTCAAAAACTTGCCGCACCGCTATCCGATCATCCTGGTCGATCGCGTACTGGAACTCGATGTCGCGGCCAAGCGCATCGTGGCCCTCAAAAACGTTTCCATCAATGAACCCGTATTCAGCGGGCACTTTCCGCACTATCCGGTCATGCCCGGCGTGCTCATCATCGAAGCCATGGCACAAGCCGCGGCCATCCTGTCGTTCAAGGCCATGGACCAGAAGCCCTCGGCGGATTCGGTGTATTACTTTGCGGGCATTGATGGCGCGCGCTTCAAGCGTCCTGTGAGCCCCGGTGATCAGTTGCGTCTTGAAGTATCCATCGTGCGTGAGATGCGCGGCGTGGTGAAGTTCGATGGCAAGGCTCTGGTCGATGGGCAGGTGGCCGCCGAAGCCCAGCTGCTGTGCACCTATCGCAACATTGAAAAAACGGCGTAACCCGAATGGCGCGGATTCATTCGAGCGCGCTGGTTGATCCGGCGGCGCAACTGGCCGATGACGTGGTGGTGGGCCCCTATGCGGTGATTGGTCCCAAGGTGCAGATTGGCGCAGGCACCTCAATTGGTTCGCACACGGTCATCGACGGGCGCACGCGCATCGGTCAGCACAATCGCATTCACGCGTTCTGCTCCATGGGTGGGCCGCCACAAGACAAGAAATACGCCGACGAAGATACGGCGCTGGAAATCGGTGACCACAACACCATTCGCGAGTTCTGCACCATGAACACCGGCACCGTGCAAGATGGCGGCGTCACGCGCGTGGGTTCACACAACTGGGTCATGGCCTACGTGCATGTGGCGCATGACTGCCAGGTGGGCAGCCACACCATCCTGGCCAACAGCGTGCAACTGGCCGGTCACGTGCATGTGGGGGATTGGGTCATTGTGGGCGGCATTACGGGCGTGCATCAGTTTGTGCACATCGGCGCACACGCCATGACGGGCGCCGGTACCACGCTGCTGCAGGATCTGCCGCCGTTTGTGATGTGCAACGGCAACCCGGCGCAGCCCCACGGCATGAATCTGGAAGGTCTGAAGCGGCGCGGGTTCTCTGCGCAGTCGCTGCAAGTGCTGCGACGTGCCTACAAAACCCTCTACAAGGAAGGCCACACCGCCGCTCAAGCCATCGACGCGCTCAAAGCACTTGCGCTGGCTCACCCTGAGGCGGCTGAACACGTGCATACGTTGGCCGACTTTGTGCAGGGCTCCAAGCGCGGCATCGTGCGCTGATTTCTGGGCATTGTTTTATTTCTTCCCCTTCAAGGGGAGGTTGATATTTAGTTCCCTCCCCTTCAAGGGGAGGGTTAGGGTGGGGATGGGGCCCGGCGCAGCATGAGCTATCAATTTTTGCGATTTGAATGACACCCCATCCCCACCCCGTCCCTCCCCTTGAAGGGGAGGGGGTTCAATACCAGCCTCGCCTTGAAGGGGAGGGAGCAAAGAGCACAGCTCCTTTCATCTTCACCGCCGGCGAAGCCTCGGGCGATCTGCTCGCCGCCCCCGTCATTGCCGCGTTGCGCACACTGCAACCCGACACTCCTGTGTGCGGCATCGCCGGAGAACGCATGATCGCTGCGGGTTGCGAACCCTGGCATCACATCCGTGAGCTCTCCGTGCGTGGCTATGTGGAAGTGCTGCGCGAATTGCCGCGTCTGCTCAAACTGCGCGCCGCGTTGCGTGACCGCGTGCGGGCTGCATGCGCCCGTGTGTTTGTGGGCGTGGATGCCCCCGACTTCAACCTCAAACTTGAAATCTGGCTGCGCGCTGCAGGCATACCGACCGTGCACTACGTCAGCCCCTCCATCTGGGCCTGGCGCAAAGAACGTATTGAAACCGTGCGCCGTGCGGCCTCACACGTGCTGCTGATCTTTCCGTTCGAGCAAGCCATTTACGACGCTGCAGGAATTCCGGCCACCTACGTAGGGCACCCGTTGGCGATGCAGATTGCGCAGCAGCCCGATGCCGCTGCGGCGCGACAGCGCCTGGGTTTGCCGGTGGATGCGCGCATCGTGGCGTTGCTGCCCGGCAGTCGACGCGCCGAGATCCAATACCTGGCGCCGGTCTTTATCGGTGCGGCCGCGTTGTTACTGCGCAGCGATGCCCGCCTGCGCTTTGTGTTGCCCGTGGCCGATGCCGCCTTGCGTGAACAGATCATGCAATTGCTCAGCGCGCACCCCGAGGTGGCACCGCACATCACTCTGGTCGAGGGCCGATCCCATGATTGTCTGGAAGCGGCCGATGGCGTGCTGGTGGCCAGTGGTACCGCCACACTGGAGGCCGCGCTCTACAAGCGTCCGATGGTCATTGCCTACCGCATGCCGCGTCTGTCATGGTGGCTCATGAAGCATCGCGGTTATCTGCCATGGATTGGCTTGCCCAACATCCTGGCGCGCGATTTTCTGGTGCCGGAACTCTGGCAAGACGCGGTGACACCCCAGGCACTGGCCACGGCATTGCTGCAGCAAATGAACGCCGACCCCGCACGCCTGCGTGATCGCTTTCTGGCCATGCACCTGGATTTGCTGCGTGATACCCCGCAACTTGCAGCGCAAGTGATTTTGCAAACGGCCGGACTATGAACGAGCGAATCTGCGGTGTGGATGAAGCCGGCCGTGGCCCTCTGGCCGGACCGGTGGTGGCGGCTGCGGTCATTCTGGATCCGGCCCGGCCCATTGAAGGACTGCGTGATTCCAAACAACTGAGTGCCGCCGCGCGTGAACGCCTGGCGCTGCAGATCCGCGAACGGGCGCTGGCCTTTGCCATAGCTGAAAGTACGGTGCATGAGATCGACACCCTCAACATCCTGCAGGCCAGTTTGCTGGCCATGAAGCGCGCCGTGGAACAGCTGAGCCCCTTGGCCACTTATGCGCTGATTGATGGCAACCGTATGCCACGCCTGGAGATTCCCGGCCACGCCATCGTCAAGGGCGATGCGCTCGAACCCGCCATCTCTGCAGCATCCATTCTTGCCAAGACGCATCGCGATGAACTGATGCGCATGGCCGCACAGGACTATCCCGGTTACGGATTTGAAATTCACGCCGGTTATCCCACCCCCGCGCATTTGAACGCGCTGCGCGAGCGTGGCCCGTGTGCCATTCATCGCTGCTCATTTGGTCCGGTGAAGAAGGCACTGCTCTCCCTCACCCTCGATCCCGACCCAGTAACCTCGGTGTGGGCCCAGGCTTGAAACTCCCTCCCCTTCAAGGGGAGGGCGGGGGTGGGGATGGGCTTGTGAGGGACAGTCAACGATCCACGAGGCCCATCCCCACCCTAACCCTTGTATCTTGTTTTTTGCAGTTGCAGTGAGTGGCTCTTCGTTGATTTCAGTGTGATTGTGCATTGAGGGGCATGAGGTCGAGCTT
>CAZZAD010000143.1:0-3038 GCA_964652055.1 uncultured Burkholderiaceae bacterium
CCTTATTGACCCACAGATGGCGGCGGGTGGGGCTGTGTTGGCGACTGCGCCACTTGCAGCCAAGATGCTGAATACAGCCGATGGAGCCCTTGATATGTCAGCGGCGGCGCGAGCCGCACGAGCGGCAGAGCAGGGTTACACTATTGATGCTTATACAGGGGCAAACCGCCTTGACCGCCTTGCAGAAGGAATAAAGCCGGAGCGTGCGACGAGCGGCCCGATGCCGTACTTTACCGACAGCCCGGACCTCGCAAGCAGTTACGCAAAAGGCAAGATTGACAACTCAGCCGTTGACGAACTGAACGACTTCAATGACCAGTTCACATTGAACGGTAAGAATCTCGCTCAGATCGGCAAGTCTCTTTCATACACGCAAAAGCGTGATCTCGCCGCGAAGTTGGAAAACATCAGTTACGATGACGATGGAAACATCGTGCACGCTGTTGGCCAGCCCGGAGGCGCGGGCCTTGACCATTGGCGCTATTTGCTGAAGTCCCACAAGGGCGATCCGATTGCTGCCGCAAAAGAACTGTGGCTAGAGAGCGGCCAAATCTTCGGGGAAGAAGAGAAATTCGCCAAGGTCCTCGATATGGCGGGTATCAAGGGCGTCGAGTTTGATAGCCCGAACGTGCAAGCGCCCGGAGTTCTCCCGGCGAAACTAAAGATGCAAAACCCGCTGGACACGAGCAAGGTCGATAACCTTCAGGCGATGCTGCCTGAATTAGAAGTTGCGGCAGCAAAGGCCCCAAAGCCGCAATACACGCAAGGCGGAGTGGATCAGTGGGACAAGCGAACCACTGACCCGATGGTGTGGCTTGAGCGCTATAAAGACGACTTGAAGACAGGGAATACGCACGCTTGGACCGTTGTCCCCGATTGGGTCACGGAGTTCTTAAAGTCAAAGGGCTATGACGGGATTAAGGACATGGGTGGCAAGATGGGCGGGCCGAAGCATGTCGTTTACATCCCATTTACGCCCGAACAGGTCCGCTCGCGTTTTGCGAAGTTTGATCCGCAGAATGTAGGCAAGGCGGGGCTAAGTTTAGGCGTCGCCGGGGGCGTCGCAATAAACCAGTCTCGCGAGCGCGAATGACCCGCCGTCAACGCCCCAACATCCCGAACAAGGGTGAGGTTTGATGCCCCAACAGAAACAGCGCATCCCCGACGCCTTCGTCTCTCTCGGCAAGGATGTCGTGGACTGGCTCCAAGGCATCCTTGACGCCCAGCATCATGGGGTGCCCACGGGCGGGCGCATCAACTGGTACGGCTCAACGGCTCCCGAGGGCTATCTGCTGATGACAGGGCAGACACTTCCTCTTCCTGCCTACCAGGCGTTGGCCGATAGCGGACAGAGTGACATCACGGTCGTGGCGGGCGTGTCGATCACGCTTCCCGTCCGCGCACAGCAGGCCATCAAATATTGATTATCAGGGACGCACACCAAGCCGACATCCCCAACATCATTGCAGGCATTAAAGAATTCGTTGGCTCGTCCTCTTATCAAGTCGACAGCGTTGACCCCCTGCATGTGGAGAACACGCTTCTAGCCTTGTTGGGAAGCAGCGATGGGTGTGTTGCTATCCTTGAGACAGACGATGGCCAATTCGCCGGATGCTTCATCGGCATGGCGCACGCGCATCTGTTTTCTGGAAAGCGCATGTTTGGCGAGCTGTTCATCTATACGACGCGCAGCGCGCGCGGCCACGGAAACAAGTTGAGGCTCTATGCTGAAGAGTGGGCGCGGGATCGAGACTGCACAACATTTGGAATTGCCTACCCGGTGAGCGAGGCTCATCTGGAGAAGGTTTATCGACGCTGGGGCTTTGTCCCATGCGAGACACATTGGCGTAAGGAATTGAACTGATGCCCATTGGAACAGCAGCCGCGATTATCGGTTCAGCCGTGCTTGGTGCGGGCGCTTCCGTCATCAGCGGCAACAAGGCCGCAGACGCTCAGAAGAAAGCCGCCGCCGCTGGTATTTCCAACGAGCGGCAGATGTACGACCAGACACGTGCCGACCTTGCCCCCTACCGGGACCAAGGCGCAAAGTCCACGGCGCTCATGTCGGACCTTTACGGCTTCAACGGCCCCGAGCGTCAGGCAGCGGCAAGGGCGCAATTCCAGACCGATCCCGGCTACGAGTTCCAGCGCAGCGAGGGCTTGCGGGCGGTTGAGGGAAGCGCCGCCGCTCGAGGCTCTGCACTCTCAGGCGGGGCCATGAAAGCCTTGCAGACCTATGGCACCGGCTTGGCCGATCAGTCCTACGGGAACTGGTATCAGCGCCTAGCGAACATGCAGGGCATCGGCCAGAACGCAGCAGCGCAGACCGGCAACATCGGGGCGAACACGGCGAGCAACATCTCCAACCTTTACGGGCAGGCGGGGGCGGCTCAGGCGGGCGGGTATCTCGCGACCGGCAACGCCATCACGGGGTCGCTTGGCGATGCTGCCAAGGCTTATGGCTATTACAAAGGCGGGGGCTTCGGCAATGGCGGCGGCTCTAATAGCGGCTATTGGGGCAGCGCCAGTTGGGCATCCGACGAAGCGCAAGCAATTTTGGGAGGGCGTCGCTAATGCCAGCACCCTTTGACTACACAGTCCAGCGACCCGACATCATGGGGGCCATCGGTGCCTATGAAGCAGGCCGCGACCGTAACCGGCAGGTGATGCAGCAGAACAAGCAGGACATGTTCGCGCAGTATCTGCCCGAGGCACTCAAAGGCAACCAGACGGCGATTGACCAAGCGAGCCAGTTTGCAACGCCTGACCAGCAAATCCAGTTGTCCAAAATTGGCCCCGAGCGGATGCAGCAGGCGCTTGCCCAAGGCAATGCAATCGCTGAGATCATCGGCAGCGTCCCAGACGGGGACGCTCAGGGTTTTGAGGCCGCAAAGCAGCGCGCCGCAGCAATGGGCATCCCTATGGACGCAATGGCAGGCTTGACCATTGCCGATCTTCCACGGCTCAAGCAGCAGTCCGGGCAGACGCTGAAGGAACTGCAGATTGCGGCGGCTCGCATCGGGATCAAGGCGACAGAG
>CAZZAD010000143.1:3048-7498 GCA_964652055.1 uncultured Burkholderiaceae bacterium
TGCGGGCGGTTTTGACAATACAACCTTTGACAACATTTCAGGTCTGCGGAAGGAATTTGTCGGGGCCACCAAGACCTACACAGACGTTCGTGACGCTTTTGGCCGCATTCAGGTGTCAGCTAAGAACCCAAGCGCTGCAGGCGACATGTCGCTTATCTTCAATTACATGAAGATGCTTGACCCGGGGTCAACCGTCCGTGAGGGCGAGTTCGCGACAGCAGAACAAGCAACTGGCGTGCCCTCTCGCTTGGTGAACCTTTACAACAGGGCAATCAGCGGTCAACGGCTCAACCCAGAGCAACGACAGGATTTCGTTGGTCGGGCTGGAAGTCTTTTCAACCGACAGAACGAAACATATTTGGCGACAAAGAAGAATTACGACGAACTTGCGAGGCGCTTTGGCTTTGATCCGTCGCTGGTTACATTCGACCAATCCGGCGGCATCAAGGGGCCAAGCGCCGCGCCACCACCACCTCCGCCACCACCCCCCGGCGCAGGTCAGCAAGTCCAAAGGCCAACCATCGTCGGGCCGGGCGGGCAAAGGATGCAATTGAATGCTGCGGGCACAGATTGGGAGCCGGTGCGATGAGTGGTGCACTTCCCCCGGTCCCGCAGGGGTTCAAGTTAGAGGCGCAAGGTGGACCGGAAGGTATGCCTGTGCCTCCAGGTCAAGCCGCACTGCCGCCCATCCCGGCTGGTTGGCAACTGGACACTTCAGCCCCGAAACCTCCACCTGTCGACTATTCACTTAGCACGTTCCTGAAGCGGCCGTCCGTGCCGGGGGTAATCATCAACGCTGCGGGTGAGTACGCTAGCGATGTGGGCGAGCACTTCATGTCTGGCTTTACCCGCATGGGCCAGGGTCTGCACGAAGCAATTGACACACCCGCCGCATCTTTGCAGCAAGGCAATGTCCTGACGGGCGTGCCAAGGGCGGTATTCGGGGGGCTTGGTGCTGTTGCCGCGCCTGTCACCGCCGCCATCGCGCCTGTTCTTGGCCCTGTGATCGGGCCTATTGCTGGGGCAGTTAACGAGAACATCGGCCAGCCCATTGAGCAAGCGACGGGCTACCCTGCAGACATCACCAACGACATTGTGCTGCAGGCTGGCTCATATGGGCTGATTAAGGGCGGTCAGGCGCTTGGCCGCGCAGCCATTGGTGGCAAGGCGGCTGGCGCAAGCGCGCGCGCGGCTGTCGATGAGTTTGCCAAGATCGGCCAGAAGCCAACGCTGGCGCAAGCCATGTCCGGCTCGAACTCGACAATGCAATACCTTGCTAGGCTTCTTGAGTTTACGCCCGGTGGCTACTTGCCGTTTCGTGGTCGGATCAAGTCGCAACTAGAAGCGGCGGCAAAGCGAATTGATGACGCCGTTGCCAAGGCTGGGCCAACATCGCAAATTGATGCTGGGCTAGCATTGCAGACGGGGGCTAAGCGGTTTGCGGCGAAGGTAAACAAGACAGCGGCGGCGCTTGAAGCCAAATTAGAGGGTGCGGTTCCAGGCGCAACTATCGTGGCCCCGCAGAATACGCTGACAACTCTGGCCGAATTGACGGGGGCTACGAAAGCCCCGTCAGCCGTGGCCGGTTCTATTGTCCCGGCGAGCTTGAAGCAGGCGTTTGAGGCGTTTCGCTCGGATGTGGCCGCGCAGGGTGGGGTTACATTCCAGACGCTAAAGGACTTCCGCACCCGCATTGGTGCGCGGACTGACGCGGGTCAATCCCTCATTGGCGACATTTCAGCCGGTCAGATGAAGCAGCTTTACAAGGCCCTGACGAAAGATATGGAGGACATCGCCGCCGCATCCGGTAAGGGCGATCTGGTCAAGACGCGCAATTCCTACTATTCCAAGCGCAAGTCAGAGATTGAAGACGTTTTTGACCGGCGCATCAAGCAAGACCGCGCGCCGGAGGAAGTGTACCGGGCGCTCCGTGATGCTGACCTGAGTGCGGGTGCGCGCATTATGCGGCAATTGTCGCCACAGGAGCGGCGCACAGTGATGGGGCAGGTGCTGCACGAAATGGGCAAACCCACCCCTGGTGATGCCGCAGGGGACACTGCAACTTTTTCCCTTGATCGATTTGATACAAATGTTGCCAAGTTGAGCGGCACTGCTGGCAAGGGTGGTGACAAACTAGACGCCTTCTTCAATATGAGTGGTACGCAAGATTTGCGCGCGGCACTGAAGGAAGTATCAGCCGTCTCCGAGAGGTTCAAGGCTGCTGAAAAGTTCCTGCGCAACCCTAGCCAATCCGCTGTCGTCGGCACGCAATTGGGAACGCTTGGGGCTATCGGCGGCGCGGCCCTGATCGACCCTGTGACGGCCCTTGGTTATGCAGGCATCGCCTATGGCGTCCCGTATGCCTTGGCCCGTGGTGGCAACTCTGCCGCGTTCATCAGGCTCATTGCAGGCATCGGCAAGCAGAACAAGTCCACGCTTCCGGGCCACATTCTCAGAATGTCTGCCTTTGTACAGCAAAACCCGGAATATGCCCCGGCGCTGAAAGAGATGCTGGAAAAGGCGCAGCAGCCAGAACCCCAACGGAAGAGATAACCATGTCAGGACGCTTTTTCCTTTCCGGCACCATCCCGCTTTTCGAGGGTAACCCGCAGCCCCTGTCAACGCTGACCTTCAGCCTGACAGGCACGTCCACGGCGCAGGACACGTATTCCGACGCGGGGCTGACCAGTGCCAACACCAACCCGGTTGTGTCAGACGCCAATGGCTATTTCGGCGAGATATTCATCAAGCGCGAACGGTACAAGGTCATTTGGAAGAACGCAGCCGGGACCACGCTGAAGACATGGGATCCGGTCGACAAGGACCAGGTGTTCACCCGAGGGGCTGGCCTGCCCTCCGACCCGCATCCGGGACAACGTCATGCCAACACAAGCGACGGGCACACCTACGAGTACAAGCTCGCCACAAGCGCCTGGCTGGACCTTGGAGCCTCCGACGCGGTCGGGAACACGGCGACCGTCACCGAGCAACTGACTGGCACGTCTACAAGCGTCTATGCCACGCCTGATAGCGTTGCGGGGCTTTGGCAGCGTGGGGCAGATATTGCCTCTTCGGGCACGCTATCCCTCCCGGCTGGGGGTGGTGGGGTCTACAACATCACAGGCACCACGACCATCACCGGCATTGGATCGGCGCAGGGCGGGCGGTGCATCAAGGTGAAGTTTGCGGGCGCTCTGACGCTCACCCACAACGGCACCAGTTTTATCCTTCCAGGCGCTGCCAACATCACGTCCGTTGCAGGCGACACGGCGGAGTTCATCAACGAGGCTGCGGCGGATTCTTCCGGCTCGAACTGGCGCTGCTTCCGTTACCACAGGTCGAGTGGCTCACCCATCAACCTGACGGACTTCACTGCTGTTCAGGCCACGATGGAGACGGGCACGAGCACATCCCTGTTCCCGACTGTAGGCGTCATCAAGTATCACGATGGCGTGGCCAAGGCGTGGACGACAGGGCTTTATGCAGCGGGTGCTCCTGTTTCCCCGGGGTCTGACAGCTACAATGTGTCATCTGTTGGCGATACAGGCACCGGCTTGATGACAGTAAACTTCACGACCAGCTTCAGCAGTGTCAACTATGTGCAGTCTGGCATGTGCCAGCGTGCCGCGACAAACTCCGCGCTCTGGCCTGCCATGCACATCTCAACGGACCCCACAGCCTCCGCCTGCGCCATTGCCTTCGTGTCAGACGGCGCGACGAACACGGACCCCGACTATTACAGCTCAGTTTTCCACGGCGACCAGTGAGGGGCATTCTCTACACCCGCCACGATGGCGGGGTTACGGTCACATACCCCACGCGCGAAATCTTCCGCGTCATGCAGTGCGGTGGCTTCTGGAATGACAAGCCAAGCGGCTACGTGCAGGCGCAGATCGATCGGCAGATACAGGCGGGCATCGACCCGGACCACGCAAGGCGCTTTGCCCATGCGGTCGCATTCGGCGGGTGCTCAGAGGCTGAGACGTGGGAGATCATCCGTGACCGCGACTGTGCAAGGCACGGCGTCCTGCACGAACTGATCGACGTGTCTGACCTTCCAGACCGCTGGTTCCGTGATGCTTGGCGGCGCTCGAGCAATGGCGGGCCTCCGTCCGTGGACTTGGAGAAGGCACGCTCCATCCAGTGGCGCAAGTTGCTGGACGCTGTTTCACAGGAAAACAAGCGCCGGGAGTTCGACCTATTCGGACCCGCGCCCATTCGCATCAGCAAGGCGGAATACCAGACCGCCATCAAGCACGCGCGGGATGATGAGGAGTTGAGACGGATATGGGTGCCATCATTGCCGCAGTTGTAGGCGGCATTCTCTACAGGCTGCGGGGCGGCTGGTTCTCCAACATTGCGCGGGCCATCGGCTGGACGTGGGGCGGGAAACAACGCACGCAGACCATGCGGCTCATCTGGAGCCTGCCGTCAGCGTTGCTCATCGTCT
>CAZZAD010000144.1:0-5919 GCA_964652055.1 uncultured Burkholderiaceae bacterium
CCACACACTCGCGCCCCACCACGGCGTTGAAGTCGCGCACCATCATGGGATAAGGATGCGGGCCGGCCACGGTGCCGATGATGTAGAAAGTATTTTCCACATGGGTCACCCAGTCACGCATCGCTTCATTGAGCGCGTCTTTGAGTGTGCGTGAGCCCGAATTCACCGGCACCACTTCAGCACCCAGCAATTTCATGCGATACACGTTGGCCGCCTGACGCTGCACGTCTTCAGCGCCCATGTACACCACGCACTGCATGCCGAACCGCGCGGCCACAGTGGCGGTGGCCACGCCGTGTTGACCCGCGCCCGTTTCGGCAATCACACGCGGCTTGCCCAGGCGTTTGGCCAACAGGGCCTGACCCATGGTGTTGTTCACCTTGTGCGCGCCGGTGTGATTGAGGTCTTCGCGCTTCAGATAGATCTGCGCACCGCCCAACAATTCGGACCAACGCCGTGCGTGATAGATGGGGCTGGGGCGGCCCACGTAATGCTTGAGCTCGTATTGCAGCTCGGCGAGGAACTCGGGGTCCTGGCGATAGCGTTCATAGGCTGCGCTCAGCTCGCCCAGGGCGTGCATGAGGGTCTCGGCCACAAAGGTGCCGCCATAAGGGCCGAAGTGGCCGGTGGCATCAGGCCAGGAATAAGACATTGGGTTAGAGCTCATCCACACGCGCCGTGACCGGCAGGCAAATCATTGGGAATCATTAGGGAACTGTTTTTGCAGCCCCGTGAGCTGCGAAAACAGCGGAGGCGAATTCTCGCATCTTCTGCGCGCTTTTTATCCCGGGGGCGTCTTCTATGCCACTGGATACATCCACGGCATAGGGGCGCACGATTCGAATCGCCTCAGTCACGTTGGATGCGTTCAGGCCCCCGGCAAGCACCAAGGGAAGGTTGCGATCCGTTGCAGGAGGAAGCACGGTCCAGTCAAACACCTGGCCGCTGCCACCGTGCTGGGGCGTGGGCGTATCCACCAGCAGCGCCAGGGCGTCGGCGTAGGCGTTTTGCGCTTGTATCCAATCGTGGGGCGTGTTGACCCGCAAGGCACGCACATAGGGTCGGTGCAATGCGCGGCAGTGCTCGGGCGATTCATCGCCATGAAATTGCAACACGGCGTGCGGCACCACTTGCAATGCTTGCTCAATTTGCACCGCCGGGGCATTGACGAACAAGAGCACCGGCGTGACGTATGCAGGAACCCGCGGTGCGAGCTGCGCCAAAGCGTCGAGCGCCACATAACGGGGGCTTTTGTCATAACAAACAAAGCCCACCGCATCGGCACCGGCCGCTACGGCGGCATCCACGTCCTGCGCCCGCGTCAAGCCACAGAACTTGATGCGGATGCGGTGGGTTGCGGCTAGTTGCCTAGGGGCCACGGTGCGTCCTCTCTGTACGGCACATTGAAGCGGGCATCGTAACTAACCGCCGTGAGGTACAGACCCTGCGCGCCGAAGGTGGCGCTACCGGCGGTGCGATCGCGTGATTGCAGCAGTTCCCCCACCCAGCCCACGGGCTGCCGACCCGTGCCCACATCCACCAGGGCGCCCACGACATTGCGCACCATGTGGTGCAAAAACGCGTTGGCCTCAATGCGCAGATGGACGAAGCGGCCGCGCTGCGCCACCTCCAGCAGGCTCACCTGCCGCACGGACGACTGGGCCTGGCACTGCGATGATCGAAAGGCGCTGAAGTCATGCGTGCCCACCAAAGCAGCGGCGGCGTTGCGCATGGCGCCTATGTCTAGCGCACGGAACACCCAACCCACACGCTCAAACAGCACCACGGGGCGCACCGGGGCGTTGAGCAGCCAGTAGTCATAACGCCGCGCTGTGGCGCCAAAGCGCGCATGAAACTCTTCGCTCACGACGCAGGCCCACAACACGGCCACACTGGACGGCAGATGCGCATTCACTCCGCGTACCCAGGCCTGCAGGGGACGCTGTACGTCGGTGTCAAAGTGCACCACCTGCCCGGTGGCGTGCACGCCCGCATCGGTGCGGCCAGCGCAAATCGTGGCCACCGGATGACCCGCCAACTGCGCCAGTGCGGCCTCAACCACGTCTTGCACCCCCGTGCCCTGCGGCTGGGTTTGCCAGCCTTGAAAGGCGGCACCGTTGTATTCAAGACCGAGAGCGAGGCGCATGGAGAAAACGAAGGCAGGATCCAGAAACAACAACGGCTCCAGAACTGGAGCCGTCGTCGATTGCACAAAGTAAAAGTCGTTACGCCTCAACCTGCTTGAGCAGTTCAACCGCAGACTGACGCTGATCGCGGGTGCCCTCGCGCATGACTTCTTCGAGCAGCTCGCGTGCACCGTCCTTCACACCCAGGTCGATGTAGCCACGCGCCAGGTCGAGTTTGGTAGCCATCTGACCCGCCAGCGGGGTACCCGCCTGCGTTTCAGTACGGCGCCCGGCCAGCTCCACGTCTGCCCCGGACAAATCAAAGTCAATCAGGGGAACGGTGGCTTGGTCAGTGTTCGATGTCAGGCGCTGCGCGCGCTCGTCGGGCAGTGCCCCCACTTCGCCCAGCAACGAGGGGCGAGACAATGCCTCTTCCAAAGCTGAACTGCTGGTTTGGGGACCCGTAATGTTGTTCGAGAAATCCGAAGCCCCTGGAATGCTCAAATCCACGTCTGGGATGGCATTACGCGTAGCCATTCCGGACTGACGGGAAAATGGGTCCGAGGCAATCGTGATGCCCGCCGCGGGCGGAACAACGCTGCTGGGCAACTCAAACCCACCCACCGGGGCTGCAGGCTGAGTCGTCTTTGTCTTGGGCACATCGATCTTGGTTGCGCCCAGATCAAAGTCAAGCGACCCAAAATCAATTCCAGTCGTTGACGTCGCGAGCCGATCTGGTTGACTCAGATCCGTACCCAGCTCGGGCGCAATGTCGGTGGACAGCGTGGCTTCAAAACGTGTGGTGGGCCCTGCTGTCCCTGACTGCGTGTCAGCGGTCATGCGCGTTTCGGGCGGCATGGCAGTGTCCTGAATCCTGCTATCGAAACCAAACTGCGATGACGGTACCGTTGCAGGCTCAGCACCCAAGTTGCTAAACGCGTCCTGCCCTGCCCCAAAGTCATCGGACAGGGGTGCACCAAAACCACCCGCAGTCGCAGGCGACCCCATGCCGCCCTTGGTCAAGGGGCCGCGAGTTGAGGGATTAAGACGTAGTTCCGTCGTGGGGCCACGCGACGCCACATCCGACGCCACTGCAGGCTCACCTGAACCGACATAGGCCGGGTTGTTCGGATCCAGGCTACGACCCAATTTGAGTGCGCGCTCCCAGTCTTCACCCAGCCCACCGGTACGTACGCGCAGCTCATCAAACACTTCACCAAACGACGCAGTATCACTACGACGCGAGTAGATCTCAAGCAGCTTGACCCGAACCGCATGGCGATCCGGTTGCGCCCGCAGGGCTTCCTTAAGAATGTCTTCGGCCTGCTCTTCCCTACCGTAGGCGATATACACATCGGCTTCGGCAACGGGGTCCACTTCGTTGGAGTCAAGTTGCGAGGCCGCTGGAATAAAGCTGGAGTTAAATACGCTGGTTGCCCCCGTATCTACGCTCTGACCACCGGTCGCGCCGAAGAAGGTGTTGCCACGATAATTTTCAGTGGTACCCGAAAACTCTCCCTTTCCCTCAACCCTGCGCCGCCGGATGGTGTTCAGCACCACAAACACCACGAGCAACACCGCAATGCCACCAATGGCCAACAGCGTGACGGTGTCACCGAGGAGGTCATCGATGAAGCTGGGCCCTACAGACGCGGGCGCTGGCGGAGGTGCAGCTTTATTAGGCGCAGGCACCACAGCGACGGGAGGCGGCACGGGCGTGGGAACCGGTTCTGCCACTACGTCCGGTGTCGGCGCAGGTGCCACGGCAACCGGCTCAGGCACCTTGGCCGCTTCGCTGGCCTTCTTCAACTCAGCAGCGCGCATTTCTTCGGCGGCTCTGCGTTCATCGGCAATGCGTTTCTCTTCGGCGATTCGCTTTTCTTCGGCGATGCGCTTCTCTTCGGCAATCTTGAGTGCCTGGGCCGCCTTGCGCTCCTCGGCCGCGCGCTTCTCGTCAGCCACCCGTTTCTCTTCAGCAGCTTTCTTTTCCGCAGCAATCCGTTTTTCCTCAGCGGCCTTCTGTGCCTGAGCTGCGGCTTTGTTCTGCAACTCCAGCGCTTTATTGGCCAGCTCGTTGCCCTTGGCCAATGCGGCCGCACGCGCTTGCTGTTCTTTCAGCGCGCGCTGACGAGCGATGTCTTCATCAGCTTTCTGGGAAGCGCCGGGCGTTCCTGCCGTTGCCGCATCGGACTTGGCAATTTTCAGCTGATCGCCACTTTGGGTTGGGGCTGCACGGTCCTCCACCTTGGCCGTGACCTTGCCTTGCCCCGTGACGGCCGACGGGCTGACGTCGGTAGTGGGCGTTGCCGTTGTCGCCACCTGGGCCAACCGGCTACGGTACTGAGCAAAGTCGGCGCTTTGCGCCACCACTTCACGACGCGCATCAGCCGAGGTGATGGCGGATGCATCGGCACTTCCCGGAATGGTGATGGCGCGACCGGCCACCAACCGGTTCATGTTGTCGCCTACGAACGCATTGGGATTGGCCCGGAACAGAGCCACCAGCATCTGGTCGAGCGAAACATCAGAGCGCTTATTTTGTGCGGCAATTTTGCCCAGCGTGTCACCTGACTTGACGGTGTATGAGGCACTGGGTGCGGGCTCAGGCTCGGGCGCGCGCTTACTGGGTTGCGTAGTCGCTTGAGGACTGGCCTTAGGACTGACTGTGGCACTGGGCGCAGGCACAGGCATCGGTACCGCACGTGCTGCTTCAGGCGCCGGCATGGCCATCGGTGCGGGCGGTTGCGCTACGGGCTCAGCGGCTGGCGAAGGCGTCAGCGCCGGCATGACGGGCATGGGAGCCGCTTCAATCACAGGCGCGGGTGCGGCAACGACAGGTGCAGCAGGTGCAGGCACCAGCGACGCAGCAGGAGGAATGATGGACGGGGCTTGCCGCAGTGCGGGCGGATCCAGCAGCACGGTGTATTCACGAAGTACGCGTCCGGTGGACCAGCTCAGTTCAACCAGCAGATCCAGAAAGGGTTCGTTGATTGGGCCCAGCGAGGTGATGTGCACCACATAACCACTGTCCCCACGACGCTCCAGCGAAAACTTCAGTGCTGAGAGTGCCGGGTTGAATTCAAGGCTGGCTTGCTTGAACGCCTTCTGCGATGCGAGCTTGGCGGCCAGCGAGGCGGCCTCATCACGAGATACCGAGGTGACCTCGACTTCAGCTCGCAGGGGTTGCCCCAATGCAGACTGAACCGAGAGTCGCCCCAGACCGGCCGCGTTTACGAGAGGTGCTGCAAGCGCCAGAGTGACGGCTAACGCTGCTTTGCGCCATTGCGGCGCACGCTTCATTTTGTGAAATCCCACCGGAGCCCCCTTCGTGGCCAATACTTTGATTTCGAACATAACATCAGGCACTTACGCTAGCAAGCTCAGAAAGAGCCGTAAGTGGCCGGATTACGGGACAAATCATTCGACACCGACCCGACGCAACACTTTTCCAAACGTTGGGCAAATACGACGTGTTCAAGCCAGCTTGCCCAGCAGGACGCGCAGCATACGGCGCAGCGGTTCGGCCGCGCCCCAGAGCAACTGATCGCCCACCGTGAATGCGCTGAGGTATTCGGGCCCCATGGCGAGCTTGCGCAAGCGGCCAATGGGAATGTCCGTGGTGCCACTGACACGCGCAGGCGAGAGCCCCGCAATGGAGGCGTCACGATTGTTGGGCACCACCTTGACCCAGCGATTGGCGCGGGCCAGTGTCTCTTCGATCTCACTGAGCGCCAGATCTTTACGCAGCTTGATGGTCAGGGCCTGGCTGTGGCAACGCATCGCCCCCACGCGC
>CAZZAD010000144.1:5929-7477 GCA_964652055.1 uncultured Burkholderiaceae bacterium
ACGCGCACGCACAAGCCTTCAACAATGACGCTGCCGGGCTCACCCATGGTGGGGCGGCCGAGAATCTTGTTGCACTCGGCACCGCCCTTCCACTCTTCTTTGCTCACGCCATTACCCAGGTCTTTGTCGATCCAGGTGATGAGGCTGCCCGCTAGCGGCACGCCGAAGTTGTCGTGAGGCAGCGCGTCACTGCGCAGGGCCTGGCTGACTTTGCGATCGATTTCAAGAATGGCCGACTTGGGATCAGCCAGCAGATCGCGCACCGCTTCATGCGTGTAGCCCATCTGGGAAATCAGCTCGCGCATGTTGGGTGCGCCCGCGCCGGACGCGGCCTGATAGGTCATGGCACTGACCCACTCGACCAGGTCTTCTTTGAGCAAACCATCGAGCGCCAACATCATGAGGCTCACGGTGCAGTTGCCGCCGATAAAGTCCTTGCCGCCGTCCTTGAGCGCGCGGTTGATGACGGGCATGTTGACCGGATCCAGAATGATCACGGCGTTGTCTTTCATGCGCAGCGCTGAGGCGGCATCAATCCAATAACCGTTCCACCCGGCGGCGCGCAGCTTGGGGTGGATGTCGTTGGAGTAATCGCCCCCCTGGCAGGTGATGATGGCATCGCACGTCTTGAGGGCGGCGATGTCATTGCCGTCGAACAGTTTGGATGCATCCGCGGCGCGCTTGGGCACCTCGGGCGCAGCGCCGCCCACGTTGGAGGTAGTGAAGAACACCGAATCGATCAGATCGAAATCGCGCTCCTGCGCCATGCGCTCCATGAGCACGGACCCGACCATGCCCCGCCAACCTACAAAACCGACTCTCATTTTTTCTCTCCGATAACCCAAACCTGACTTAGGGACTCACACACATGCACTGCATTCGATTCCCTCCCCTTCAAGGGGAGGGTTAGGGTGGGGATGGGGTACGTTGCGAAGGAAAACTTTCCCGTACAACCCCATCCCCACCCGTGGCGCAGCCACGCGCTTGCAAGCGCGTGTCGCTGCGGTGGCGCAAAGCTGCGCTTTGCGAATTCCCACCTTCGCCCCCTTGAAGGGGAGGGAGTACTTCCGCCACCCAGCTGCTCATTCCCCGGCGAGATCAGAAATAAAACTACAGCGCCCGCACCACCGCCTCACCCATCTCACGCGTGCCCACCACGCGTTCACCCGGTGCCGCGATATCCGCCGTGCGCAAACCCTGCGTGAGCACTTTTTGCACGGCCGCTTCAACCTTGCGGGCAGCCGCGTCCTGCTTGAGTGAGTAGCGCAACATCATCGCGGCCGACAGGATGGTGGCCAGTGGATTGGCCACGCCCTTGCCTGCAATGTCGGGGGCCGAGCCGTGAATGGGCTCGTACATGCCCTTGCCGTTGGCGTCGAGTGAGGCCGAGGGCAGCATGCCGATGGAGCCCGTCAACATAGAGGCCTCATCGGAAAGAATGTCGCCAAACATGTTGCCGGTCACGATCACGTCGAACTGCTTGGGCGCGCGCAACAACTGCATCGCGGCGTTATCCACGTACATATGCGAGAGCGCCACGCCGGGGTA
>CAZZAD010000145.1:0-7426 GCA_964652055.1 uncultured Burkholderiaceae bacterium
AAGCTGCACTTCTGGCTGTCCATGATTTTCTTCAACATCACCTTCTTCCCCATGCACTTCCTGGGCCTGGCCGGCATGCCGCGCCGCTACGCTGACTACCCCATGCAGTTCGCCGATTTCAATTTGGTGGCCAGCATTGGCGCCTTCGGTTTCGGCCTGTCGCAGCTGGTCTTCCTGTGGGCGGTGCTCAAGTGCATCAAAGGCGGCCCCAAGGCTGCCGCCAACCCCTGGGATGCCAAGGATGATGGTCTGGAGTGGACGATCCCTTCACCCGCCCCCTTCCATACCTTTGAGACGCCCCCGAAGGTGGAGTGGAAGTACACGAACTGAGTCAGTGATCGGGTGCTATCCCGTATCCCGAATGCAGCCCAATCCCGCCCGGCCACACGCTGTCAACGTGTGGCCGGAATTTTTAGATGGCCCGCCATGCCTGAACTGAACAGCAAATCCCGCAATCGCCGCACCGCATTCGTTCTCTTGTCGGTGGCCCTGGTGTTTTTTGTGGGTGTGGTGGTGCGCCGTTGGCTGATTGGAGCGTGAGCGCACGCCGCTCACATTGACGGAACATGAAGACGCCGCGCGCATTGAACCGTGTCCTGCTGGGCAAACTGGTGGTCGTGGCGGCGTTGATGTTCGGATTTGGCTGGGCGCTGGTGCCGCTGTATCGGGCCATTTGTGACCTCACCGGCATCAATATCCTGACGGGTCGCGACCCAGGTGCCGCGCAGCGGGCGCAGAACACGCAGGTGGACCTCACCCGCACCATCGTGGTGGAGTTCGACGCCAACAACCAGGGGCCGTGGCGCTTTAAGCCCCACGTCAACCACATGCAAGTGCATCCGGGTGAACTGGTGCAGGTGGATTACGACCTGGTGAACCTGGAAGCACGGGCCATGGCCGGTCAGGCCATTCCCAGTTATGCCCCTCGGCAGGCCGACCGTTATGTGCAGAAGCTCGAATGCTTCTGCTTCAAGCAACAAACCCTGGCCGCGCATGAGACGCGCAAGTTTCCGGTGGTGTTTTTTATTGACCCCGAACTGCCGCGCGATGTCACCCAGCTGACGCTGTCGTACACCTTCTTTGAAGTGCCCGGTGCCACAGCTCAGAGCGAGGGCGGAAAAAACTGACGATGTCTGGCGACCCGAAACACACCGAAGTTTTGATCCCCGTCACGCAGCGCAAAGCGTCTTGGGGTCAGACTGCGCGCGCGGTGTTCTGGTCGTTTTTTGGAGTGCGCAAGAGCAAAGATCATGCGGCCGATGTGGCGCAGCTCAACCCCGTACATGTGATCATCATGGGTATCATTGCCGCCGCGATTTTCGTGGCGCTTCTGATCACTGTGGTGCGCTTGGTAGTGTCGAAGTAAAACAGTTTTCAGCAATACACAAGACAGGAAAGAAAGGAACACAGATGAGCAGTCAATCAAGCGGTGCGGTTGCCGGGCACTACTACGTGCCCGCACCCTCAAGTTGGCCCATGGTGGGCATGATCTCCATGATCCTGACCTCGTTTGGCGCAGCCATGGTCGTCAATCACAACAGCAATGGGTGGTTGCCACTGTTCGCAGGGTTCGCGATCCTGGCCTACATGATGGTGGGCTGGTTTGGCGCTGTGGCCAGCGAATCCGAAGCCGGCAAATATGGACGTCAGGAAGACGCCTCGTTTCGCTGGGGTATGAGCTGGTTCATCTTTAGCGAAGTGATGTTCTTTGCTTCGTTCTTCGGCGCACTGTTCTACGCGCGCATGGTGACCCTGCCGCTGTTGGGCGACTTTGACCACAAACTGCTGTGGCCTGATTTCGCTGCCACTTGGCCCAACAACGGCCCGTCGCATCTGGTGCCTGAGTTCAGCAAGATTCATGCCTGGCCCCTGCCCACCATCAACACGATCTTGCTGGTGACCTCGGGCATCTGGCTCACGATTGCGCACCACGCCCTGCGTGCCAATCAGCGCGGCAAGGCCATCTTCTGGCTGGTGATGACCCTGTTGTTTGGTTTTACTTTTGTTGGCGTGCAAGCTTTCGAATATGCCCACGCCTATAGCGACCTGGGCCTGCGTCTTGATTCGGGCATCTTTGGTTCCACGTTCTTCATGCTCACGGGCTTTCACGGCTTTCACGTTTTGGTAGGCGCCATCATGCTCACCGTGGTGACCCTGCGCTTGATCAAGGGGCATTTCAAGCCTGATCAGCACTTCGCCTTTGAAGCGGCCGCCTGGTACTGGCACTTCGTGGACGTGGTGTGGATTGGCCTGTACGTCGTGGTGTACTGGCTGTAGGTCACGCCGCATCACCGCAAATAAAAACGGCGCTCCTCGGAGCGCCGTTTTTATTTGGTGCAGGGTGCTTACTGCTTACCGCAGTCCGGCAATGTAGTCCGCCACGGCAGCCATTTCTTTGTCCGACAGACGCGCCGCAATCTGCGCCATGGCCACGTTGTTGCGCCGGGTGCCGTCGCGGAATGCCTTGAGTTGTGCTTCGGTGTACTCCGCAAACTGGCCCGACAAGCGTGGGTACTGTGCCGGGATGCCCGCACCATTGGGGCTGTGGCAACCACTGCAGGCCGGCACCGACTTTTCAGCAATGCCTGCGCGGTAGATCTGCTCCCCCGCATTGGCCGTGGCTTTGTCCTTAGCCTTGTTGGCCTGCGGCTTTTGTGAAGCAAACCAGACCGCCACGTGGGTGCGATCCTCAACCGACAGCGCCGAAGCAAACCCGGCCATCACGCCGCTGGCGCGGGCCGTTTTTTCATCGGGCTTCTTGGCAAAGTCAGCCAGCTGTTTGGCCAGGTACTCGGGGTGCTGTCCGGCCAGCTTGGGGTTGAGGCTGATCGTGGAGTTGCCGTCGGCACCATGGCAACCGGCACACACGCCTGCCGCAATTTTCTGGCCTTTGGTCGCATCAGCCTTTACCGGCGCCGTGCCCTGGGCATAGGCGCCCCAGGGGGTCAGGGAGGCAAAGGCCAGCGCGATGGCGTGCGTCAAGGAGGAGCGCTTCAAGGAAGTGGAAATTGAGTTCATGGCAGCGGTTGGAATCAAAGAGCCGCGTATTCTACTGAGCCCTTTATCGGCGCCCATCATGCCCCTCAAAAACAGCATCCTGACCTCCGCCCGCTTTGTTCTGTCGGTGGCCGACCCTGAACAGCTCAACGCCGCACAGCTCACCATGGTGCCCGAGGTGGCCTTTGTGGGCCGCTCTAACGCGGGCAAATCCACCGCCATCAATGTGCTGGCCCAGCAGAAGCAACTGGCGTTCGCTTCCAAGACGCCGGGCCGCACGCAGCTGCTGAACTTTTTTGAACTGCCCGAGCGTGTAGAGGGGCAAGATGTGGTGCGTGGCTACCTGGTGGATCTGCCGGGCTACGGCTTTGCCAAGGTGGATGATGAAACGCGCGAGCGTTGGGATCTACTCATCGGCGGGTACCTGGCCCAACGTCGCATGCTGCGCGGGATTGTCATCGTCATCGATGCGCGCCGTGGCGTGTTGCCCGCGGATGAAACCTTGATCGATCTCATCACGGCACGCGAACAGCCCGAGACCCTGCGCCTGCATCTGCTGCTCACCAAAGCCGATCAATTGGGCACCATGCAACGCCGCCAGGTGCTGGCGCAGACCGAAACACGGGCGGAAGAACTACCCTGCCCCACGTCAGTGCAACTGTTTTCCGCCCTCAAGCGCGAAGGTGTGGAGGAGCTGCGCGAGACCGTGTTGCAGATGCTGGATTAACACTGATGCGGTTGGGTTCGGGAACGCTTACACATGTACGGTAAAGCCCTCGTCGCCCCGGCGCAGGCCGGGGCCCAATTTACGGACGCTCGCAATTGCGCCCCGGCCTGCGCCGGGGCGACGGGGGTTCGGTGCATCCGCATTGATCACGCTGTTCCCGTGTTTGTTTCAGTGCATAGAACAGTACGGAGCGTTTCGTGAACGTTCTGGCCAGCGTCATCGTCACCACCTACAACCGCCCCGATGCACTGCGCGCCGTGCTCGATGGCTTGTTGGCACAACACGAACGCAACTTTGAAGTTCTGGTCGCCGACGACGGTTCACGCGAGGACACGCGGGCGTTGGTGTTGGCCATTGCAAACCACGCCCCGGTCCCCGTGCATCACGTGTGGCAAGAGGACCAGGGCTTTCGTGCGGGTGCGGCGCGCAACCGCGCCGCCGAGCGTGCGCAAGGCGACTACCTGATCTTTCTCGACGGCGACTGCGTACCGCGCCCGGACTGGCTGGTGCGCCATCGGCAGCTCGCCGAAAAGGGCTGGATGGTCGCGGGCAACCGCGCCTTGTTATCCGAATCCTTTACGGCGCAGGTGCTGACCCAACGCCTGGCCATTCATGAATGGAGCAACGCGCAATGGAGCGCGGCCGCACAGCGCGGCGACATCAACCGCGTGGCCCCGCTGCGCCATTTGCCCCTGGGCCCCTTACGCAAACTCGCCGCACACCGCTGGCAACGCGTGCGCACCTGCAACCTGGCGGTATGGCGCAATGATTTTTTTGCCGTGAACGGTTTTGATGAATCGTTCGCCGGTTGGGGCTTTGAAGACTCCGACCTCGCCGTGCGGCTCCTGAACCACGGCGTGCGTCGCAAAGAAGGCGCCTGGGCCACGGGTGTATTGCACCTTTGGCATCGCGAGAACGACCGGGCGCAGGAAGGCGTGAACTGGGAGCGGTTGCAGGAAAGAATCCGCGGACATGAAACCCTGGCACAGCAGGGACTGGCCCAGGCGGCTGGACGCCGACACACTTCATCGGGCGGTTTCATCGCATCGTATGAGTAGTTGCAATGCAGCAAGCAGGCGGCACCAAAGCTCAGCGGTAGTCAGGATGACGGGCCGCATCGAGCTCACCGAGGAAAACGATTGCGCCTCGCCCAGCGCTCCATGCCGCACTGCCGTGCCGTGAGCCCAGGGATGCCCCGAAGGGCCATCAACGCTGTGGCCCCATGAAATAAGGTAGCTATGGCTCTTGAGCCCGGCGGCGAAGCCGGCCACTATTGCGGCCACGGAACGCGCTTAATTGGCAAGCGCGTGATCTTTCTGGGGGTAACGATGGCTTGGTTAAAGATTGGCGACATGCCTCAGACAAATAAGGTTCCAGCAAGTGGGATGCAGGTTTCAGGGCCGACTGTGCAGTTGCCGGCCATGAGCGGGGCCGCGAAGATCACGCCGGCCTCGTCAGAGGTATACGCATCGGTCATGAGGCTGCGCCAGCCAGAGTCACCGGTATCCAGCGGCCCAGCCGGCGAGTCCAACTTGCCTTTTATCGCTCAGTTAAAGGCCCGCACGCCCGTAAAGCAGCCTATTGGCGAACGAGTGCTTGATGAGCTATCGCTCACAGTGCGAGCAATCAAAGCTGAGCCCGACCTCATGAAAAGGGTGGCGGGCTATATGCGGCTGCATAACAGCGTTGATTGGGCCAGCCATATGGACCCAAAAACAAAACTGGAGTGGGCCATTCATTCGGCGGGGGTGCCCACCAGGCTTGGGCAAGCCATTGCGGCCGATAGGGGCGTGTTGCCCGAGAGATTTGACCTGGCCCGCAATGTGCCGCTCTTTGGCGGCGTCGTGAAAACGGACGAGCATCTGGCGACGCTGGTTGGGCGGCTGACCCAGATCAAGAAATCGGGCTACTCAGGATATTGGGGAGCCCATGGGCTGGATCAGCTCGCTGCCAAAGTCACAATGGGCAAGGATGGACCCCAACAAATAAAAACCGCCAAGATGCAGGGGTACCAGTTTCTAGAAGACGGTCCAGACAAGGGGGTGTGGCAGCTCAGGCTCAAGGGTGATCACAGGCTGGCAGCGACGGTGAAAAGCGACGAGTTGCCTAGTGTGGACTATGCCGTGGTCATTACCGGGAATGCCTTGCAAAAGTTGTATGAAGACCACCTGAAAACCCGCGCGGTCAAGATTGACTGGAGTGGCGGGGACTAACCCGGCTGTACTCGATGAAGGGCCCGGACGTGCATGTCCGGGCCCTTTTTTTATTGGTAGCGCACCATCGCGCGCGCGCAGTCGGTGGTGGCGATGGCGTTTAACAGCGCATCGTCGACGCGTACGCGCCAGTTTTCCGGCAGGGCAATTTCCGCGCAACTGGTGCCGTTGCGGTAACCAATCACCACGCGGCACCCGCCGGGGGGGGCGTCCGGGCTGATGCGGTACGCCGCCAGTGATGCCTTGAGCTGGGCCAGATCGGTCGCGCCATTGACGTCGATGCGCAGCGCAGCTTGCGCACGGGCGCGGGCTTCACTGAGGTCCATCACATCGTCCGCGGTGATGGATAAGCGCTGATTGAATTCATCAAAACGCACACGGCCACTGACGAACACGAGCGTGTCCTCCTTGAGCAGCGCGCGTTTGCGATCGAACAGTTCTGAGAACACCATCAGCTCCAACTGCGCGCTGCCGTCATCGAGCACCACCACGCCCATGCGGCCGCGCCGCGTGTTTTGGGTGCGGGCCGAGACGATCACGCCGGCCAGGCGGATGGACTCGCGCGCCTGCTTCACATCGGCCAAGCGCGTGGGGGCGAGCTTGCGTGCTTCGGCTTCGAACTCGGCAAACAAATGGCCGCTGAAGTAGTAGCCCAGGGCGAGCTTTTCGTGACCCAGGCGTTCGCGTTCACTCCAGGGTTTGCAGGCGATGTAGTCCACCTGTAGTGCTTGCCCGGTGGTGGACTCACCAAACAGACTTTCCTGCCCCACGCTCGCGGCGGCTTGCTCGGCGTGTTCCAGTGCGCGGCCCACGCTGGCAAAAAGTTTGGCGCGATCGGCATCCACGCTGTCAAAACCACCTGAGCGCACCAGCGCTTCGACCACGCGCCGGTTGACCATTTGTTTATCCACGCGCTGGCAGAAATCAAACAGGCTCTGAAACGGACCGCCGGCCTGGCGTGCAGCGAGCATGTTCTCGATGGCGCCGCGCCCCGTGCCTTTGATGCCGCCCAGGCCGTAGCGGATGGTGTGATCGTCCACCGGTTCAAAGCGCCACGCGCCTTGATTCACCGAAGGCGCTTCAATGGCCAGGCCCAGCGCGCGGCAGTCTTCGATGAGTTCTTTCACCTTGTCGGTGTCGTCCATCACCGCGGTCAAGTTGGCGGCCATAAACGCAGCGGGGTAGTGCGCCTTGAAGTAAGCGGTTTGATACGCGAGCAGTGCGTAGGCGGCCGAGTGGCTTTTGTTAAAGCCGTAGCCGGCAAACTTTTCCATGTGATCGAAAAGTTGCGTGGCGACGTTTTCGCTCACGCCTTGTTTAGCCGCACCCTCGACAAAGATGCTGCGTTGCTGGGCCATCTCTTCGGCTTTTTTCTTGCCCATGGCCCGGCGCAGCAGGTCAGCGCCGCCCAGCGAGTAGCCGCCCAGGATCTGCGCGGTCTGCATCACCTGTTCCTGGTAGACCATGATGCCGTAGGTCTCGGACAGCA
>CAZZAD010000146.1:0-5737 GCA_964652055.1 uncultured Burkholderiaceae bacterium
AATTGACCAATGCAGGTGGGTTGCTCAAGCCGGGGATGTTCGCCCAGGTGGAGCTTCCCGCCGCCTCCAAGGGGGCCGTGCTGACGGTACCGACGTCGGCGGTTATCGACAGCGGAACACGGCAGATCGTTCTGGTGCAACTCAAGGAGGGGCGTTTCGAGCCCCGCGAAGTCAAGGTCGGCGCGCGCAGCGAGGACCGCATCGAAATTATCGAGGGCGTGCAGGACGGTGAGATGGTCGTAGTGGCCGCCAATTTCCTCATCGATGCGGAAAGCAACCTCAAAGCCGCCATCGGAGGCCTGGGGCATACAGGACACGGGACTCAAGCCACTCCTGATGGATCAGCAAGCACCAAGGCCGTCACAGGCGTGGGTCACCAAGCCGAAGGCACAGTAGAGGACATTGATACGAAGTCCTCCACGGTGACGCTGGCACATGGCCCGGTGCCCAGTCTCAAATGGCCCGCCATGTCGATGGAGTTCAAGGTCGCCCACAGCGGCTTGCTCAAGGAGCTCAAGCCGGGTGCCCTGGTTGCCTTTGAGTTCGTCGAACGCGATCAAGGCGAATGGGTGATCACCGCCGCCCGACCCCTGGGCAAAGCCACGGCCAATCCTCACGACGGTCACAACTGATTTTCGGGAAAAAATATGCTTGCGAAGATCATCGACTGGTCGGGGAGAAACCGTTTCCTGGTGCTGCTGGCGACCCTGTTCGTCATTGTTGGCGGTATCTATGCTGTGCTCAAAACACCGCTGGATGCGCTGCCGGACCTGTCAGACGTTCAGGTCATCGTCTACACCGAGTATCCGGGCCAGGCCCCGCAGGTGGTCGAGGATCAGGTCACGTATCCGTTGACCACCTCCATGCTGTCGGTTCCCAAGTCCAAGGTGGTGCGGGGCTTCTCCTTCTTTGGCGCCTCGTTCGTCTACATCATCTTCGAGGATGGCACTGACATCTACTGGGCACGCTCACGCGTGCTCGAATACCTCAACTTCGCAGCGGGGCGCATGCCCAAGGGTGTGACACCGCAGATCGGCCCGGATGCGACTGGTGTGGGCTGGGTGTACCAATATGCGCTCTTGGCCAAAGATATGACCCTGGCCGAATTGCGTAGCTTGCAGGACTGGTACCTGCGCTACCAGTTGACCAAGGCCCATGGCGTGGCCGAAGTGGCGTCGATGGGCGGGTTTGTGCAGACCTACCAGATCACCGTCGATCCGGTGAAACTGCGGGCTTACGGCATTCCCTTGGCCAAGGTCTCCCAGGTGGTGCGCGACTCGAACCGCGACGTCGGCGGGCGCGTGGTGGAGATGGCCGAAACCGAGTACATGGTGCGTGGCAAGGGCTATCTGCGCGGGGTGGCCGACATCGAGAGCCTGGTCGTCAAGGCGGAAAAAGGCACACCGGTGCTGATCCGTGACATTGCCCGTGTTGAACTGGTACCGGATGAGCGCCGTGGCGTGACCGAGCTCAATGGCGAGGGCGAGGTGGTCTCCGGCATCGCGGTGGCCCGCTACGGCCAGAACGCGCTGGAAGTGATTCACAACCTGAAGGAGAAGATCGCTGAGGTTTCGACCGGCCTGCCGCAGGGCGTCACCATCGAGGCGGTGTACGACCGCTCCGACCTGATTCACCGCGCGATTGAAACGCTCAAGCGCACACTGATCGAAGAAAGCCTGATCGTCGCGCTGGTCTGCGTGGTCTTTCTGATGCATGTGCGCTCAGCCTTGGTGGCGATCCTGATGCTCCCGGTGGGGGTGCTGATCGCCTTCATCTCCATGCGCCTGCTGGGCATGAACTCCAACCTGATGAGCCTGGGGGGCATCGCCATTGCCATCGGTGCCATGGTGGACGCGGCCATCGTCATGATCGAGAACGCCCACAAGCACCTGGAGCGCCTGCCCGAGGAGCACACCAACACCGATCGCGTGGAAGCCATGATTGCCGCCTGCAAGGAGGTGGGGCCGGCTTTGTTCTTCTCGCTGCTCATCATCACCGTGTCCTTCCTGCCGGTGTTCACGCTGGAGTCGCAGGAAGGCCGCCTGTTCTCGCCACTGGCCTATACCAAAACCTTTGCCATGGCCGGTGCCGCGCTACTGTCGGTGACGCTGGTGCCCGTGCTGATGATGCTGTTCATCCGTGGGCGCATCATGCCGGAGGCACGCAACCCGGTGAACCGGTTCCTCATCTGGATCTACCGTCCCATCATCGCCGCCGTGATACGCTGGAAGAAACTGACGGTTGCCACGTCGATCATCGTGCTGGGCGTGTCGTTCTACCCGGCGACGCGCCTCGGTTCGGAGTTCATGCCGACCTTGAACGAAGGCACGCTGTTCTACATGCCGGCCTCGCTGCCCGGCATGTCGATCACCAAGGCCGCCGAGGTGCTGCAGACGCAGAACAAGATCATCAAGAGCTTCCCCGAGGTGGCCTCGGTCTACGGCAAAGCCGGGCGCGCCAACACGGCCACGGACCCGGCACCGACCGAGATGTTCGAAACCGTCATCAACCTCAAGCCGGAGTCCGAGTGGCGCACGGGCATGACGATCGACAAGCTGATCGCGGAGTTGGACCAGGCACTGCAGTTTCCTGGCGTGTCCAACGCCTGGACCATGCCCATCAAGGCCCGCATCGACATGCTGTCCACCGGCATCCGCACGCCCATCGGGATCAAGGTCTTCGGCAAGGACCTGGGCGAGATGGAGCGCCTGGCGCGCGAGATCGAGACCGTGGTCAAGCAGGTGCCCGGAACGACCTCGGCGTTCGCAGAACGCATCACAGGGGGCTTTTACCTCAATATTGAACCCGACCGGGCGCAACTGGCGCGCTACGGCCTGGGGGTAGGAGAGCTGCAGGACGTCATTGGCACGGCCCTGGGCGGCGAAATGGTGACCACCACGGTGGAAGGCCGCGAGCGCTTTGGCGTGACGGTGCGCTACCCGCGCGAGCTGCGCGCCGACCCGCAGCAGATCGCCCGTGAAGTGCTGGTGCCCACCATGGATGGCGCCATGGTCCCGCTGGGACAGGTGGCGCGCGTGGAAGTCGCCAAGGGGGCACCCGGCATCCGCACTGAAAATGCGCTTCTGTCTGCCTACATCTTCGTCGACATCCGTGATCGGGACATCGGCAGCTATGTGGCAGACGCCCGCAAAGCCGTGAACGAACAGGTAAAGTTTCCGCCGGGCTACTACGCGACCTGGAGTGGCCAGTTTGAGTCGATGGAACGTGCGGTGCAAAAGATGAAGGTGGTCATTCCCGTCACCTTGCTCATCATCTTTCTGCTGCTGTACCTGAACTTCAAGCGCCTGACGGAAACCCTGATCGTCATGCTGTCGGTGCCGTTTGCCTTGGTCGGAGGGGTCTGGCTCATGTGGTTGATGGGCTACAACATGTCTGTGGCCGTCGCGGTGGGCTTCATCGCCTTGGCGGGGGTGGCCGCTGAGACCGGGGTGATCATGTTGATCTATTTAGACCATGCCTGGGAGGAAATTCAGGCAAAACGCCGCGCTGAAAACAAAGAGCCTGGCGTTGCGGATCTTTATGAAGCCATCATGGAGGGTGCGGTTGAGCGGGTGCGTCCCAAGATGATGACGGTGGTCGCCATCATGGCTGGCTTGCTTCCCATCCTGTGGGGAACTGGCACAGGCTCGGAAGTCATGAGCCGTATCGCTGCACCGATGGTTGGAGGGATGATTTCCTCGACCGTGCTGACGCTGGCAGTAATTCCCGCTATTTATGGCTTGGTCAAGCAGTTTGAACTTCGAAGAAGGCGAGCTTGATGCGATTGGCCTCGCATGCACAAGGAACTGCTCGCCCGTGGCATCCGGGTGGGCAGGAAACGTGTGCGCCGCTTGATGCAGCAGCACGGCATCCGGGCCAAGACCCAGCACAAATTTGTGGTGACCACGGACAGCCGCCACAGCCCCGCCGGGGGCCCCGGACCTGGTACAGCGACGTTTCAATCCCGATACACCCGACCAGCTCTGGTGTGGCAACACCACCTACATCGCCACCGACGAAGGTTGGGTGTACCTGGCAGCGGTCATCGACCTGTTCAGCCGCCAGGTGGTGGGCTGGAGCATGCAGGCGCACAACTATTGATCCGGCAGGCTTTATTCGTAAACCTTGCTCGGGCTGAGGTGTCGAAGCCCCTCGACGGGCTCAAGTTGAACGGCATCGGGACTCTGCAATAAACCGTGCCGGATCAATAGGCCGCCGTCAAGGCACTTTGTTCCCCTCATGCAGCTCAAGCCCCCTGTTTCGCATACCAAAGGAATCATCATGAACAAGCTGATCTACCCCCTCGCCGGCGCGCTGATGCTGGGCGCCACCTTGCCGGTCCTGGCCGGCCCTGACTTTCAGGCTATCGAGCAAGGCCGCAAGGCCGGCCAGGAGGCCGAGGCCACGCGCACGCGAGATGCCACCGAGGCCGCCAAAACCGGCCGTGGCGACTGCCCGCCCCAGCCCTTGATCCTGCCGCTCGACCATGGTCCGCGTGCCTTGACTACGCCCTACCTGAACCAGCTGCGCAAGCAGCGCTTCGAGGCGGAGATGAAGGCCTGCAAGGAATGACGCCGAGGAAGCGCCTGTTCAGTCGGCCCTGCAAAACTCATCCGCCCGCCCATGCCAGCCGGCCCAACCCATGGAGGAGAAATAAGGCATAAGGCAGAAGACTTACAACCGCTGTGAAATCTCCAGCAATGGCTTGATGCTGGAGCCAAAGCGGCTCATGGACGCGTGGTTCTGCTCCAGTTGGCTGTAAGGCAGATAACGAATCCCGAGTTCCGAAACACGGGAGAATGCCGGTCTTTGGAGTTGCTCCGCCACCTTGGCTCGGCGATTGTCTGGGGCCACCATAAAGAGCGCACATTTTTCTGCAACCGGTGACTTCTGTCTACCCGTGTGGTTGGTCCTCCGTCCTCCGCATTCGTCCCCCGCGCACGTCCACCAACTCGCGCTCCAATTCACGCAGATTCTTAACAACAATGTCATCTGGCTGTCCGGATTCTGTTGGGGTGCGCTCCCTACGATGAACACATCTCCTCAACGCCGACCAAGGCATGAGAGATGCAAGTTTCGTCCACCTTCTTCCTTAGGAGCTTCAACCATGACCCAACAACGCCTCTCCCTTTCTTCCATGATCGCAGCCGCAACCGCAGTAGTTGCTCTGGGCCTTCCAGGGATGGCTTCGGCAGCATATGAGCATCCTGCCAACAATGAAAAGGGCGTAATCGTTCACCCGGAACACTTCAAGAGCGAGAAAACCCGTGCCCAAGTCAAGGCGGAGACCGAGGCTGCGATGCGGCAAGGACTTCTTTCTTATGGCGAGAGCAACTACCCAATGCCTGTGCCTAATGTGGGCCCAGGGAAAACTCGTCAGCAAGTGATCAACGAAATGCTGAACGAGTCACCTGCCGAACGCTCCGAGCGTCTGCGTCTCTACTCCCGGGGTTGATAGCCCCCAGTTGGTGCTCCAGCAGAGCACGTTGAATCCATTCTGTGGGATCGCGCGTCGGCCTGGCTAACCTCGGGATTTCAGCAGCCTGATAGGTCACGCCCCAAAAATTACCTGACAGAAATGTAATTTTTGAAACATCTTCCCGTCAGTCTCGGGCTTGCAGAATCACAACGTGCATTCGCAGACGGTGGGCGGACTCAAATACGAAGTGCAACACCCTGGATTTCAGTGAAAGAGGGTGGGATGGCTTGCAGAGCGGTCATTTTGGCGCTGAGCCTG
>CAZZAD010000146.1:5837-7372 GCA_964652055.1 uncultured Burkholderiaceae bacterium
TCCACCGACCACGTCTTCAGAATTTTTCAGGACTTACGCAAAATCGCCCCAGCGGCGTTGCTCTTCCTTGCCGTGCGCTTGCACTGTCTGCGTCAGAGCGCCTTACTGGAACAATTTTGCGTAAGTCCTATTTTTGTGTTTGAACAATAGGGACCACCGCTATGGAAAAGTCATTTCATCGCTTCTCTGAACTGTTTGCCCAGCTCGGCTTGCGCATGGACGCGGCAGGCATTGGGGAGTTCTTGGAGGTCCACGCTCCACTGCCGGCCGATGTGCTGCTGGCCGATGCGCCATTCTGGACACCATCTCAGGCGACTCTGTTGCGCGAAGAACTTCTGGAAGACGCGGACTGGGCCGAAGTAATTGACCGGTTGAATGCCGCCTTGCGTGCGCCAAGGGGGAGGTCATGATGCCTATGAGGAATCGCCTGTCGTTGGGTGTGGTAATGGTGTCTCTCGCGCTGAGCTCGATGGTTTACGCGCAGGAGGTCAAGCTTGGGTCGAGTGTTGAAGGGTTGCTGCAAGCGGCCTGGGAGCGAAACCCCGAAATCGCAAGCATGCGTTTTGATGCCGATGCCGCTGCCGAGCGTGTCGTACCCGCGGGTGCCTTGCCGGATCCAAAGTTCAGCATGGAACTTCGTGACCTTACCCGGATGGGCGAGCGCAACCCGACGCTGCTGCCCGGGCGTGTGGGCAGCACGCGATACCTGCTCACACAGGAATTGCCGTGGTTTGGGAAACGGGGCCTCAAGCGTGAATCGGCCCAATTGCAGGCCGAGGCGGCTCGAGGGCGAGTGGCTGGCACTTGGAGTGAACTAGCGACCAAGATCAAGACGACATACGCCCAACTCTACTATCTGGACCAGAACGAGCGGCTGACCAGGGAGATCCTGGACCTGATGACTCGCCTGGAAAAAGTCGCCCAGGTGCGCTACGCCGGTGGCCTGGCCGCGCAGCAGGACGTGATTCGTGCGCAGCTGGAGCAAACCACCATGCGCAACGAATTGATTGCACTCGAAGCAGAGCGAAGTCAGTTGCAGGCCAAGCTGAAAGCGCTCGTGGGGCGCCCTGCCAGCGAGATGCTGGCTACGCCAGAGAGCATTCGCACACTTCCGGCGCCTGAGACCATGCGATTTGATGTCCTGGAGCAGCGTGCACGGTCCAGCAATCCGCTGCTGAGAACCGAGGAGTCACAAATCCAGGCTGCAGAAAAGAACCGTGAACTCACCTACAAGAACCGCTATCCGGACTTTGCGGTGGGGGTGTCACCCATCCAGTACGGTAAGTCGATCCGGGAATGGGAGTTGATGGTCGAGGTCACCATTCCCTTGCAGCAGGACACCCGGCGCGAACAGGAGCAGGAAGCACAGGCCATGCTGGATGCCGCCCGCTCGCGCCGCGAAGCGGCCACCAACCAGGTACTGGCGGATCTGTATGAAAACTTGGCGGGCCTGGATGCGGCTCGCCGTACGCTGGCGTTGACCACGGACAGCCTGCTACCCCAGTCGGAGCTGACGTTCCGGCCGGCTCTGGCAG
>CAZZAD010000147.1:0-5973 GCA_964652055.1 uncultured Burkholderiaceae bacterium
TGCGATCGCGCGCCAGGGCCTTGTTCAGTTCGGCCAGCACCGCCTCGCGGTGCGGCTCGCTGGTCCTGTCGATGAAGTCAATGATGATGATGCCGCCAAGGTTGCGCAGTCGCAGCTGCCGTGCAATGACCTGGGTGGCTTCCAGATTGGTTTTGTAAATGGTGTCGTCAAAGCTGCGTGCGCCCACAAAGCCACCGGTGTTCACGTCGATGGTGATCAATGATCAGATAGCCGCCGCTTTTGAGGTCCACGCGCCGGCCCAACGCCTTGTCAATTTCGGCGTCAATCTGATACTGCTCAAAGAGCGGCCGCTCGCCGTTGTAGTGCTGCAGGCGCGCGCTGGCACCCGGTACGTACTCGCTGCAAAACGCCTGTAGCGCCACAAAGTTTTCGCGCGAATCAATTTGCACGCTGGTGGTCTGGTCATTGACCATATCGCGCAGCACGCGTTGCGCCAGAGAGAGCTCCTGATACAGCTGCGAGGGCGCCGGCATGCTGTGTGCGGCGTCAAGAATCTGCGCCCAGCGCCGCCGCAGGTAGGCGATGTCGGTTTGCAAGTCCGTATCGCTGGCTTCTTCGGCGCAGGTGCGCACGATGAAGCCGCCGGTTTCTTCCGCGGGCACCAGGCGCGCCAGTACTTCACGCAGATGTGCACGTTCAGCTTCACTCTCAATTTTTTGCGAGATGCCGATGTGCGCTTCCTGCGGCAGGTACACCAGCATGCGGCCGGCCAGAGAGATCTGCGTAGACAGCCGTGCGCCCTTGGTGCCCAGCGGATCTTTGATCACCTGCACCAGCACCCGGTCGCCCTCGCGCAGCATGCGTTCAATAGGGATGGGGGTGGGGCGGGCCTCGGTCTTGGTCTCGCCCGAAGCAGTGGGCTGCGTGGTGGATGCGGGCTGTGTAGTTGATGCCGGCAGCGTGGCGGGCTTGCCGTTGCGGCTCTGGCCTTGCGTTTGCTGACGGTACTCAAGAATGTCGGCCACGTGCAAAAAAGCCGAACGCTCCAGGCCAATGTCCACAAAGGCCGACTGCATGCCGGGCAGTACGCGCGCCACCTTGCCCACGTACACATTGCCCACCATGCCCAACGTGGCGGTGCGCTCGATATGCAGCTCCTGCACGCTGCCATCGGCAATGACGGCCACACGGGTTTCCTGTGGCGTGATGTTGATGAGGATGTCTTCCATAAATGTGCGTTCGAGTGTACGCAGCGCGGTATGCAGTGATCGGCCGAATCGCTCCAATGTATGAACCGGTCAACTTGTTGGCTGCTGGGCCGCTATTCGTGGCATCGCGCGGGCGCCACCTTCGATAGTTTGGCGGTTTAGCGGATGAGTGCCTATGCCTGACGCCGAACGTAAAACCCGTAAACCTGAACCCACCAGTGGCCCCACGCACCCGGGCGCGGTGGAAGCGGTGCTCAAGGCGCTCAAGGAAAGCGGCAGCCTGCCTACATTGGGCGCGACGCTGGGTCGCCTGACGCAGATGCTGGAAGATGACACCGATGCGGTCCAGGATCTGGCCAATGTGATCTTGGCTGATGTGTCGCTCACGCAGCGGTTGTTGCAATTGGCCAATCTGTTGCCGTACCGTCAGGGCACACCGCCCGTGACCACCATCACACGCGCCATCATGGTGTTGGGTTTTAATCAGATTCGTGCGGCAGCGGTATCTCTGGTATTGCTCGACGGTCTGGGTAGTGCAGTGCGTGCCGCAGTGCGCGAAGATTTTCACCATGCACTGCTGGCCAGCTCTTTGGCGCGTGAGCTGCTGCTGGGTTCACACGGTGATGAGGCGGAAGAGGCCTCCATCGCTGCCATGTTTCGCAGCGTGGGTCGGGTGCTGGTGGCCACGTTTGCTCCCGAGGCCCACGCGGGCATCCGAGCGCTGGAGACCGAAGAACGCGCGACTTCAGCCGTTGCTTCGCGGCGCGTGCTAGGCAAAAGTTTTGAAGAGCTCACACAGCGCGTCATGCAGCTATGGAGCGTGCCTGGTCGCATCACTGCGGCCACCGCGCCGGCACCTGCGCGTGTGAGTGCACCGGCCGACAGTGCAGATCGCGTGTGTCTGGCGGCGCAGTTCTCGGACGAAGTTGCCGGTGCCATGCGCGATGGCGGTCAGAAAGGCGGCGCCGCGTTTGCCGAAGCGATGAAAGCGCTGTTGGCACGTTTTGCGCCGGCCTTCGCCCTGGAGCGCTCGCAGCTCACCACACTGCTGGATCGCGCCCTGGCACGCACGATGGAACTTGAACAGGCCATCGGTCTTCCCCCTATGGAACGCGTGGCTGCCAACATGCTGGAGTCTTTGCCCCAAGACGCGCAGCTGGATGCTCCGGCTGTGCAGCCTACGGTGGAGCGCGATGAGGTCGGGCGCCCCGCCAACGCCCGTGATGTCTTGCTGGCGGGCCTGACTGAAGCCACCGATGCTCTGGCACGTGCAGCCGATGGCGGTGTGGATGTGAACAGCATCATCCGTATCGTGCTGGAGGCCATGTACTCGGGCCTGGGATACGCGCACGCCGCTTTCTTTTTGCGCGATCCCGCCACCAACCTCTTTCGGGTGCGCGCCAGTTTTGGCGAGCCAGCGCTTAAATTTGCGTTCCCTTCGGTCTATACGCCCGACCTGGTGCACGCGGCACTGTCACATGCCACGGACCTGCACATTGCGGACGCGGCCTCGGAGAAAGTCGTCAGCAAATTGCCCGCGTGGTTTGCACGTGAGCTCCCTCAGACGCGCAGCTTTCTGCTTATGCCGCTGGTGCTGAAAGAAAAGCCTATTGGTCTTTTCTTTGCGGATCGGCACCTCACCGATGAGAAAGGCTTGTCGGCCGAGGAACTTAACCTGCTGCGCTCGCTGCGCAATCAGGTGGTGCTGGCGCTGCGCTCGCGTTGAGCCATGTTGTGGGTTGAGGTAACAACCCCAACACTATTGATTCGGAACGATAACGTTTGAAGTGCCATCAAGATTTTCAAGTCGAGGATGCGACGCAAAACTTCAAACTACATCTGGCCGGATCAATAGGCGACAGCAGCTGCTCGGGAGCCCGCAAAAACGGGGCTGCACGCTTACAGACTATCGAGCAACTTGTCGCCTGGGGAGTAAATGTGAGCTGACCCTAAGTTAACGATTAGGCAACGCGGCCCGGTGGTGTTTACCCCGGGCCGCGTTTTTGCTTTTGCGAGGCGTAATCCTTACGTCGCGTGTGCTGCTGACATCAGACAGACCGCGCACGACCTTTGTGTTTGGCGCGGCGCGGCGCGCGTTTTTAGCCGCTCCGACGTGCACGCGCCGCCGGGCTCAAATACCGCGTGGTCAGAGCCAGGTAGGAAACACACGCCACATTGACCGGGGTGAGGGCGGGCAGTTCTTTTTGCCTTACTACGCCACACCCCGCGCGCTTCTTACTGACACCACGCAGGCGCGTGCGCGGCCTTCCTGCTTGGCGCGGGCCAGGGCCCGCTCGGCCGCTTCCAGCATTTGCTGTGCGGTGCAGATGTCATCGGGCTCATACACCGCCATACCCAGACTGAGGGTCACCACGGCGGCGGTGGGTGATCGGGCATGCGCAAGATTCAAATCACGCACGGCATAGACCAGGGTTTGCGCAAAACCGGGTGCGGTGTCCATGCGCACATCAGGCAACACGGCCGCAAACTCTTCGCCACCATAACGCGCCAGCAGATCGCCGGGGCGTTTGAGGCTGGCTTTGAGGGCGGCGGCCACGTGACGAATGCATGCGTCGCCCGCGCTGTGGCCGTAGTGGTCGTTGTAGCTTCTGAAGGCGTCGATGTCGGCCAGCACCAGGGCCACGGCACTGCGACTGCGCGCTGCGCGCCGAAATTCAACATCAAAGCGCTCATCAAAATGTTGGCGGTTGTAGATGCCCGTCAGACCATCAATGCGCGCCACGCTGCGCAGCTGATCAATTTGCTTGCGCAGGGTGAGATGGGCGCGCACGCGGGCACGCGCCAGAGGCGGATTGATGGGTTTGGAGATGACGTCGACCGCACCCAGAGCCAGGGCGCGCGTTTCGGCGGACGCGTCGGTGCGCCCCGCCATGAAAATAATGGGGATGTCTTTGGTGTCGCCGTGGGTTTTGATCTGCTGGCAGATCTCGTGGCTTTCCATGTCGGGCACGTTGGCGTCGAGCAAGATCATGTCGGGCCGCTTTTCCAGCGCCAGCGCCAGTCCCTTGGCGCCCCGCGTGGTCTTGAAGACCTGATGGTCGCTTTCAAATGTCTGCAACAGCGCGTGCAGGCTGGTGGTGTCCGCATCAATGATGAGCAGTTTGGGTTGTGCCGACGTGGATAAGCCCAGCGTGGCGGACAGTGTGGCGGGCCGGGCGGAGCTGTGAGGTGTCATGACGGTTTACCGGGAGGCATGACGCGATTGTTCTGGATGGCACTCCAAGGCAAAACGTCAAACAGGGGGCGGATTCCCTAGGAGTCTGCGCGGCAGAAGCGCGTCGACTGCAACGCGTGGCGAAAAGTCCCAATTCGCACCCGTCATGGAATTTCCTGCGAGCGCAGTGTGGCCCGCAACACGTGTGCAAGGTGTTCGGCATGCACGTGTGCGCTGGCCAGGGTCAGCGCCACATGACTGGCGACGGCGCGGTGGTCCTGATGGTGGCTGTCTGTGCCGCGGCCCTGACGCGCGGCCTGCTCAGCCTGCGCGGCGGTGCGTGACAGGGCGGTAAAGCCCAGGGTGGCTGCCAGACCTCCGAGTCCCTGCCACTGCTGTTCGATGGCTGCAAAGTCGCGTTGACGCAATAGGGCCTGCACGCACGCAGGCAGTTCGGCAGTGCTTTGGAGAAAGTGAACCAGGCTGCGCACATACAACGGCTGTTTGCCGCCCAGGCGTTGTACGGCCGCAGCCAGTTCGATGGCGTGTTCGTCGGCGTAGCGCAGCGCGGCCTCAGGTATCGCCACATCAGGTATCGCCACATCAGGTATCGCCACATCAGGTGGCGCAACACCGGGTCGAAGCCACGCGGGCGCGGTGGCCGAAGCGGCGTCGGCGGCCGAGGGGCCGTGGCTGCGGGCGGTGAGCAGGGTGTGAGCGTGGGTGCCTGTCAGGCGCTCAATGAGGTCGACCAGGGGATCGAGGTCTATGGGCCGGCCCACGTGCTCATTCATGCCTGCCGCGAAGCAGGCTTCCCGGTCCGCACTCATGGCATGGGCCGTCAGGGCGATGATGGGCAGGCGGCGCAGGTGCGGGTGCTGCCGGATGCATTGTGTGGCGGTGTACCCATCCATCACCGGCATCTGCAGATCCATGAGTACGGCATCAAAAGGCAGATCTGCGCTGCACACCGCGTCCACCGCCTGTGCGCCGTTGGTCGCCATTGAAATCAGTGCGCCCTCGTCGGCCAGCAGCTCGCAGGTGATGTGCCGATTGCTCGGGTTGTCATCGACCACCAGCAGGCGCAGGCCCCGCAGTCGAGCGGCGGTCGGCGAGGCAGTCCCATGATGTGGGGCAGACGCTGGATCCTGAGGGGTCATGCGGTGATTGTTCGGGATTGCCTCCCCCGGCAAACCCTCAAACAACGGGTCGAACGCCCGGCCTTTGACTGGAAGGCAGATAATCCCCCGCTTTCCCTCTCCTCTTAGCGGTCGCTTGCCATGCGCTTTCGTTTCCCCATCGTCGTCATCGACGAAGATTTTCGTTCTGAAAACACCAGCGGACTGGGCATACGCGCCCTGGCCAAAGCCATCGAGGCCGAAGGCATCGAAGTGCTGGGTGTCACCAGCTACGGTGACCTGGCCAGCTTTGCCCAGCAGCAAAGCCGCGCCTCGGCCTTCATTCTGTGTATTGATGACGAAGAATTCACCGGCAATGCGGACACCGATCCGGCCGCGGTGGTCGCGCTGCGTAAGTTTGTGAAAGAAATCCGCAGGCGCAATGCCGACATACCCATTTTTCTCTACGGCGAAACGCGCACCACCAGCCACATTCCCAACGACGTGCTGC
>CAZZAD010000147.1:5983-7333 GCA_964652055.1 uncultured Burkholderiaceae bacterium
TGGCAGGCCCGCCCGAATTTGTGGCGCGCTACATCGGGCGTGAGGCCAAGAATTACCACGAAACTCTGGCGCCACCGTTTTCCCGCGCGCTCACGCACTACGCGCAAGACAGTTCCTATTCGTGGCACTGCCCGGGTCACTCGGGCGGCGTGGCGTTTCTCAAAAGCCCCGTGGGGCAGATGTTTCACCAGTTCTTTGGCGAAAACCTGCTGCGTGCCGACGTGTGCAACGCCGTGGATGAGTTGGGCCAACTGCTCGACCACACCGGCCCCGTGGCCGCCAGCGAACGCAACGCGGCGCGCATCTTTGGTGCCGACAACTTGTTCTTCGTCACCAACGGCACCTCCACCAGCAACAAAATCGTTTGGCACTACATCGTGGCGCCGGGTGACATCGTGGTGGTGGACCGCAATTGTCACAAAAGCGTGCTGCACGCCATCACCATGACGGGCGCCATCCCCGTCTTCCTCATGCCCACGCGCAATCACTTTGGTTTGATTGGGCCCATTCCACTCGAAGAGTTCAGTCCCGAATCCATCCAGAAAAAAATCGCCGCCAACCCGCTCATTAAAGGCACCGAGGGCAAGCCGCGCATCCTGACCCTTACGCAAAGTACCTACGACGGCATTGTTTACAACGTCGAAACCCTCAAACAACTGCTCGATGGCAAGGTCGATACCCTGCACTTTGATGAAGCCTGGTTACCGCACGCGGCGTTTCACGATTACTACAAAGACATGCACGCCATTGGGGGTCTGCACAGCCCGCGCGCGCGCAACAAGCAATCGATGATTTTTGCCACGCACTCCATTCACAAGTTGCTGGCCGGGTTGTCGCAAGCCTCGCAAATCCTGATTCAGGATGCCGAGCACGAAAAGCTCGATCGCTTCATGTTTAACGAAGCCTTCCTGATGCACACCTCCACCTCGCCGCAGTACGCCATCATTGCCTCGTGCGACGTGGCCGCGGCCATGATGGAAACCCCGGGTGGCACTGTGCTGGTGGAAGAATCCATTGCCGAGGCACTCGACTTTCGCCGCGCCATGCGCAAGGTCGATGACGAGTACGGCGCTGACTGGTGGTTCCGCGTCTGGGGCCCCGAGAAGCTGGTGAACGAGGGCATTGGCACGCGCGAAGACTGGATGCTCAAAACCGGCGACCAATGGCACGGCTTTGGCAAGGTGGCGCCGGGCTTCAACATGCTCGACCCCATCAAAGCCACGGTCATCACGCCGGGCCTGAACCTCAATGGTTCATTTACCGACCCGGGCATCCCTGCATCGGTCGTCACCAAATATCTATCCGAGCACGGCATCATTGTGGAGAAGACGGGGCTCTATTCGTTCTTCA
>CAZZAD010000148.1:0-7101 GCA_964652055.1 uncultured Burkholderiaceae bacterium
TGTTTGAGGAAGTGGAGGGCGAGGGCGATGCTGATGCGACCCCTCGAATCTCATCGCCGGGTGTCATCTTTCACGCGGCCACCGGCATCGATGCGGCTACCGTGGCCCCAGTGCAGACCACACTGCAAAAACGCATCCTGCGCGCCTTCGTTGCTCGGGGCCTGCTGGAGAACTGTGACGCCAAAGACATGCTGGGCTACAAACACAGCGGCTTCTCGGTGGACGCCGGTGTCTGCATCGAAGCCCACGACCGCGCTGCGCTGGAGCGGCTGCTGCGCTATTGCGCGCGTCCACCGTTTTCCATGGAGCGCCTACGCAAAGAGGGAAGCAAACTGGTGTACCGCTGTGCCAAACAGCGCAGCGAGCCCACCAGTGACAAGCGTGGTGCCAAGGCAGATGAGCTGCACCTCACACCGCTGGAACTGATCGACCGCATCGCCGCGCTGGTGCCACCGCCACGCACCCACCGGCACCGCTACTTTGGTGTGCTGGCACCAAACTCGCCGCTGAGGGCTGCGGTGACGGCGCTGGCGACACCGGCGCAAGCCGCTCCCGTGCTGGGCGCGTCGATCAGCACGGGGGAGTGCGCGCCTGGTGTGGTACCGATGAGCAGCGCGCTGCCATCCCAGAGCGAGCCGGTGCTGCCCAAGCGTGCAGCGCACTACCTGTGGGCGGTGCTGATCGCCCGCATCTACGAGGTGTTCCCCCTCTTGTGTCCGCTGTGTGGCGGGCATATGCGCATCATCGCGTTCATTACGCACAGCGCTGACATCCGGCACATCCTGGACCACATCGGGGCAGATTCAGAGCCACCCCGCATCTCCCCGGCGCGCGGGCCACCGCTGTGGGATGACTGTAGTGATGCGCAGATGGATGACGGGGCGCAAACCGAGCCAGCAGACTGGGACCTGGCGGCGCAACCGGCACCGGACTTTGAGGTCGATCAGCGCATCAGTTGGTGAATGAACAAAGCGGCGATTTTGACTTGCCGCGAACTGGCTCTGCGCCCGGTACACGCCGAGCGCCGCAAATCACTCTCCTGAACGCCAAACCCTGGTGGTGAACCTGACACCTGGGCGGGAAAATCGAGTGTCTCAGCCGGCTTGATGGCGCTTCCGCGGTGCGATACTTGGCCTCATGCGGTTAAAACGCCTATCCGTGGGGCATTTCATAAAGTTTCATCTATTCGAATGGGGGCGTTGGTCTCAAGGTTGTAGATACCCTGAGGCTGCATGCCTGCGATGCTATGCAATCCACATTAAGGGATGCTTATGGGTGGATCAATGACGCTGTCACAGCGCATTTCCGCTTGCTTGGTGGTTGGGAAGCTTCCGGCATGCAACCCACTGCATACCGATATGTGTGGTGCAAGCTGAAAGAAAAGTGAAGTGGTTCTATCACTTGCAGCTGACGTTAAACGCTATCTTATTAATAGCTTCTTGCGCACGTCAGACAAGCGTAAACGACATTTTTTATGGCCAAGTCCAGACGGTGCTGGGTCAGATGATTCAGGAAAACGGCAGCAGCGCCTTGGCCGCTTCAATGCGCAACTGCATGGCAACGTTGGGGTCATTCATGACATCTTGCAAAAAGCGCCGGGGGACGGTTGACTGCCCGCTAACGCCTGTGGGGCCCTGATTCTGATGGTTGGGTGTGGCACCGGCGCGCAGTGCAGCGGTGGGGGCGAAGCGACGCATCACGTTGGTAAAAACGGTGGGCTTAATCGATGCCAGCGCAGACAACACTTTGGCCTGCGCCTCGGGGCTGGGACATACGTCCAGGCCCGGTGAATCGGCGAAGATGGCAGCCAGGTCCGGGGCCACAAAGGCGGACCACATGCCGGTGTCCGATTGCAGCGCGGGCACCATCTGGGCATGTTCCGTTGCACTGGGCAGCAAACGAATACGCTGGGGCGCGATCTCACCCATATACCGTAGGCGTATCGATTCGAGAAACTGCTGTACCTGCGCCAGAGGGGCTTGTTCTGCCAGAGAAAACCACAGTTGGTAGCCGTCCTTGCCCGTGATGGCGATGCCGGGTGCCGGCAACTCCAGTTCGGTCTGAACCCGTTGCCATACGGTCGACAGCACTGCCCAGTCAGCCGGTCGTGCCAGTTCCAGCACCATGGCGCGTACCTGTCCATCCGCAGTGATCAGGGGTGGTGTCTCATCGGCTGGGGGCAGGGCAGCCGTTTGTTCAGGGAGGTACAGGCGGCGCCATTCGGCTTGCAGTGTGGTCATACCGAAATATAACCATGAACCATGCTGGTAGGGCACCACCATTTTTTGCAGAGGCAAAGTGCGCTCAGGGGGCCTGGTGTGCAGGCCCCTTGCCGCCCCACAAGGCCGGTTTACCGCGTCACGATGGCAAAGGTGCCCGGTGCTTTGTCAATGAGTCCAAAGAATCGGACCAAATCAATCTTGCTGCCGCCCACCTTCAGGTCGTCACTCATCAGCGTGTCTTTGATACCGGCGGTACCCGCAATCATTTTGACAAAGATCGGGCGCGTCAGGGTCAGTGTGGCGTTGGCGTCGGACTCGGCTGGGGCTTTTTTGTAATGCAACACCGCGTTCTCTATCCACAACACGTAGGTTTCCTTCTGGTCGGTGAGCACCAGATTCACCTTCAGGTTCTTGCCCTCGGCATCGGGGCCGTTCAGGCCACCGGCCATAGCTTCCAAAAAGCGTTCAATGGGGGTTTGCATCAGCATTTCGATCAGGAACGACTTGTCAATGCCTTTGGTCGGTGGGCCTTGGCGCAGTTCCATGGCGGCGGTCAGGTAGCTGTTACGCCAGGTTGAGGCTTCCGACTGGTAACCCATCTGGTCGTAGGTTTTGGCCAGCAGCTCTTTTGCCGCCTTGCTGGATGGGTCGCCAAATACGGCCTGGTTGAGCAACTCGGCAGCCCAGCGGTATTCGCCTTGGTCGAAGGCAGTCTGTGCTGCGGCAACCACTTTGTCGGCCCCGCCCATCAGTTCAACGTAGCGCTTGGCCGATTCTTTGGGTGGCAGCTTGTTCAGATTGGCAGGGTTGCCATCGTAGTAGCCCATGTAAAACTGGTACACCGCACGCACGTTGTGGCGCAGGTCGCCGTAGTAGCCACGCGCACCGAAAAATTCTTCCAGCGATTTGGGCAACTTGATCATGTCGGAGATTTCATACGGGGTGTAGCCCGCATTGATCAAGCGTACGGTCTGGTCATGGGTGTACTTGTCGACATCGCGGTGCATGGTGAGCATCTTTTTGATGTTCGCGTTGCCCCACTCCGGCCAGTTGTGTGAGCCAATGAAGACTTCGGCATCCTGAGTCTGCTGTATTGCCTCGTCCATGTAGTTGGACCAACGCAGCGAATCACGCACCTTGGCGCCGCGCACGGGCAGCAGGTTGTGCATGGTGTGCACCATGTTCTCGGCACCGTCATACAGTTTGAGCGCCGGAATGCTGAAGCTCAGCTCGGCAGGGCACTCGGCGGATGGCACGTTGTGGAATACAAATTCCACGCCATCGACTTGCATGGGCTGCGTGGGTTTGGTGATCAAGGCGTTGGGTGGCAAGATGCCGATGCTTCCGTACACCACGTCTTTGCCCAAGCCGGTGTCCACATTGCCGGTGGCACTGCGTGGCAGGTTTTTACCAAACTGGTACATCGAGCGGCGGGCCATGCCAGTGCCCACCAGTACGTTTTCGCTGGTGGCTTCTTCCATGAAGCCTTCGGGGGCGATGATGGGAATCTTGCGCTGCGCAACTTCCTCGGGGGAAACGACACCCAGAATGCCGCCATAGTGATCGGCGTGGGCGTGGGTAAAGATGATGGCGGACACGGGTTTGTTGCCCAGGTGTTGACGGGCAAAATCCAGCGCCGCTTTGGATGATTCGCGTGCGGTCAGTGGGTCCACCAAGATCCAGCCGGTTTTGCCATCAATCAGCGTGATATTGGCAATGTCAAAGCCGCGCAACTGGTAAACACCGTCCATGACCTTGTAGAGGCCGATGTTGGCATTCAGCTGCGCATGGCGCCACAGGCTGGGGTTGACTGTGTCAGCGGCCTTGCCGTCCAGAAAGCTGTACACATCAAAGTCTTTCAACACGGTTCCATCAGGCTGCACGAGTTTGCCCGTTGGTTTAGCGATGAAGCCCTTTTTGGCATTTTCAAAATCCTGCTGGTCGGCCAGGTTCAGGTTTTTGGCGAACTCCGCATTGACCTTCAGCGTTTCGGACGTGGCTTCGCCCGATGTGCCGCCAACGCCAGTGGTTTTGCTGCATCCGGACACCAGGGCCAAAACCGCCGCCAGGACAGCAAGTTTCGGGGTGAGGGGTGTGTTTTGCATGGTCTGGTCTCCTTTGTGTGGGGCGAAGTGTCAACGATTAGTGCGGATTAGCTCGGCGCATTTTTCACCGATCATGATGCTCGGGGCATTGGTGTTGCCCCCAATGAGCGTTGGCATGATGGATGCATCGGCCACGCGCAGACCGGCTATGCCTCTGACGCGCAGCTGCGCGTCCACCACCGCCATCGCGTCGCTGTCAGGGCCCATCTTGCAGGTGCCTACCGGGTGGTACTGGGTGTCCGCCCGATTGCGGATGTCGCGCGCCATGGCCTGCGTGTCTCCCGCTTTGACCGGGTACAACATCTTGCCGCGCACGCTGGCAAAGGCGGTGGATTCCATGATGCGCTGCTGCATCTGACCGCCTTGTACCAGCAATTGCAGATCGCGTTCGTCGGACAAAAACTGCGGTTCAATGCGCGGCGCCACGCGTGGGTCGGCACTCTGGATGTTCACGATGCCACGGCTGTGGGGGCGCAGCACATCCACATGGCAGGAGATACCGTGGCTCATGTGGGCCTTGCGGGCATGGTCATCGACCAGTGCCACCACAAACACCAACTGCAGATCGGGTACGGTCACCTCAGGTGCGGAGCGGAAGAAGGCGCCAGCTGTGGCAATGGCGCTGGTGATCATGCCGCTGCGCTGGCGGCGCCACTCGAACATGGCCTTGATGACTTTGCCAATACCTTGCGGTGACGCGCCAAAACTCGCCGTATGGCTGGGTACGGTCCAGCTTTGTACGTAGTCAATGTGGTCCTGCAGGTTTTTGCCAACCCCTGGCAATTCGTGGGCGACGGCAACGCCGACCTTGCTGAGTTCTGCTGCAGCGCCAATGCCCGAAAGCTGCAGCAATTGCGGTGAGCCAAAGGCCCCCGCGCACACCACCACTTCGCGGCGGGCATGGACGCGCTGGAGGTCATTGCCCTGGTAGAACTGCACACCCGTGGCACGGTGGTTGTGAAGAACCACTTTGTCGCTGACCGCGTGGGTGATCACTTTCAGGTTGGGCCGTCCCAGGTTGGGCGTCAAATATCCCTTGGCGGCGCTGCAGCGTTCACCATTTTTGTGCGTCACCTGGTAGAGAAAACTGCCTTCCTGTACGGCGCCGTTGTAGTCCGGGTTGAGCGCCAGTCCGTTTTGTGCCGCACCTTGCAGAAACATCTGGCTCAAGGGGCTTTCGAAGCGCGGATAGGTTACGTTCAAAGGGCCGCCCTGGCCATGAAAAGCGTCATCAAATTGCTCGTTGTGCTCGGCGCGTTTAAACAGCGGTAGCACGTCGTCATAAGCCCAGCCGGGGTTGCCCAGTGCGGCCCAGTGGTCATAGTCCCAGCGGTTGCCGCGCACGTACAGCATGGCGTTGATCGAGCTGGAGCCCCCCAGCGTCTTGCCGCGGGGCTGGTAGCCGCGCCGGCCGTTGAGGCCCGGCTGGGGCACGGTTTCAAAGGCGTAATTGTTGATACGGGTTGGAACCATGGCCACCACACCGGCAGGGGCGTGGATCAGAACGCTGCTATCCGGGCCTCCCGCCTCCAGCAGGCAGACCGTGACGGTGGGATCTTCGCTCAGGCGCGCTGCCAGTGCGCAACCCGCAGAGCCGGCCCCCACAATCACGTAGTCGAATTCCGTCACATCCATGCTGTTGTCTCCTTGGTGGTTTGGGCGATTGTTGGATGTACGGCAAAATTCGTCCAATACATATTTTGTGAAAAATCAATGCATTCATTGCATGATCAGTTCAACGGAGCATTTGCATGGACATCAAACGCCTGAAACACCTGGTCGCCTTGGCCGATACGCGCAACTTCGGCCGCGCCGCCCAACAGTGCCATCTGACCCAGTCAGCCTTCAGCCGCAGCATCCAGGCCGCTGAGGACGAGTTGGGCCTGCTGCTGTTCGACCGGGGCACACTGGAGGCCCGCTGCACCGATGCTGGTGCTTTTGTGGTGGAACGGGCGCGCAAGCTGATCTTCGAGAGCCGCTGCCTGGAGCGCGATGTCAGCCTGTACCGCGAGCGGTTGATCGGGGATTTGGCCTTTGGTGTAGGCCCTTTTCCGGCTGCTACCGTGGTTCCTCCACTTTTGACGGACATCCGCACCCGCTTTCCCCGTGTGTGCGTGCGCGTGGAGGTCAACAATGCCGATTCCCTGGCCGCCCATTTGCGTTCCGAAGAACTCGACTTCTACCTTGCCGACGTACGCAATGTGGTGGCCGCGGCGGACCTGGCCATTCAGCGCGTGGCACGCCTGCCGGGCGGGTTTTATGTGCGCCAAGGTCACCCGTTGCTGGCGTTGCCGCGCGTTTGCGCTGCGGACCTGTTGCCGTATGGCCTGGGCAGTGTGCGCCTGCCTGAAAGTGTGCAAGCTGCGCTGGGTGCGTTGATGGGACTGGATGCGGGCAAACGCCTGCCACTGGCCGTGGAGTGTGACGATCTGCATTTGCTGCAGTCCCTGGCCTTGGGCAGCGACACGGTGATTGGCAGCACCGATGTGGGCGCGGTGCACGACCGACCCGATGGGCGCCTGTTACGGCTGGAAGTGGCCGACGTTGCACCGATGGCTGCCGACATGGCCATCGTATCGCTCGCGGGCAGGACTTATTCCCCGATGGCCCAGTTTGCCGTGGATTTCATCGTGAAGCAGGCGCGGTCCGTAGGGGAGTCGGGCGCTTAGCGTGTCAACACGTTTCTAGCGTGTCAGCGTGCGGGCCACCGCCTGTGGGTCACGGCAAGATCCTGGGCGGCGGCATGGTCGGCACGCATGCGGGCGACATGATCG
>CAZZAD010000149.1:0-7098 GCA_964652055.1 uncultured Burkholderiaceae bacterium
TTTGGGGTTGCCCATGCTGTCGATCATCAGTCCCGCGTACAGGAACCCGGTGTAGGGGGTGCCTTCTTGCGCCATGCCTGTCAGCGTAGGCGCAATGATTTCGCGCATCACGCGCGCATGCAGTTGTGGTGTGACCACCGGCGCGGGGGAGTACGCGCCCATGCCACCGGTATTGGGACCCTCGTCCGCATCGCGCAGACGCTTGTGGTCCTGGCTGCTGGCCATCGGCACCACGTGCGTGCCGTCGCACATCACGATGAAGCTGGCTTCTTCGCCTTCAAGAAATTCTTCAATCACCACCCGCGCGCCCGAGCCACCCAGGCGGTTATCGACCAACATGGCGTCAATGGCGGCGGTGGCCTGCGCCACGGTTTGTGCCACCACCACGCCTTTGCCCGCGGCCAATCCATCGGCCTTGACCACGATGGGGGCGCCGCACTTCTCAACATAAGCCCGCGCTTGCGCCGCATCGCTAAAGGTTTGGTATTCGGCGGTAGGAATGTGGTGCCGTCGCATGAAGGCTTTGGCGAAATCTTTGGAGCTTTCCAGTTGCGCCGCGGCCTGGGCAGGGCCAAAGACGCGCAGGCCGTGCAAACGGAACAAGTCCACAACGCCGGCGGCCAGAGGTGCTTCGGGGCCCACCACGGTGAGGCCAATGTCTTCGGCCACCACAAAATCAGCCAGTGCCGCCAGGTCGGTGATGGGCACATTGCGCAAGTGCTTGTCGCGTGCGGTGCCGCCATTGCCGGGGGCGACATAAACGCGTTGCACACGAGGTGATTGCGCCAGACGCCAGGCCAGGGCGTGTTCACGGCCACCGCCGCCGATAACAAGGACTTTCATGGTCTAGCTCTCCAATGCGGCGCTGGTGTAGACCTGCTGCACATCGTCCAGGTCGTCAAGCACGTCGAGGAGTTTTTGCATTTTTTCAGCGTCTTCGCCGGCGAGGGATGTTTCGGTCAGCGCCTTCATCGTGACTTCAGCCACTTCAGGGGTCAGGCCCGCCTTGGTGAGGGCGTCTTGTACTGCGGTGAAATCATGCGCCGCGCAGATCACTTCAATCGAACCATCGTCGTGGCTGACGATATCTTCGGCGCCGGCCTCCAGAGCTACTTCCATCACCTTGTCTTCGCTGGTGCCTGGCGCAAACAGAAACTGTCCGCAATGTTTGAAGTTAAAGGCCACGGAGCCATCGGTACCCAGATTGCCGCCGTGTTTGGACAACGCGTGGCGAACTTCGGCCACCGTGCGCGTGCGGTTGTCGGTTACGCAGTCGATCATGAGCGCGGCGCCGCCGATGCCGTAGCCCTCGTAGCGAATTTCTTCCAGCGTTTGGCCTTCGGCTTTGCCGGTGCCACGTGCGATGGCGCCTTGCACCTTGTCTTTGGGTACGTTGGCCAACCGAGCCTTGTCCATGGCCAGCCGCAGCCGCGCGTTCATGGTGGGGTCTCCGCCGCCGTCGCGCGCCGCGATCTGTACTTCACGTATGACTTTGGTCCACAGCGTGCCGCGCTTGGCGTCCTGACGACCTTTGCGATGCTGGATGTTGGCCCATTTGGAGTGACCGGCCATAAGAATGCCCTCTAAAATTGCCCCATTTATGAGGGGCGCGAGTGTATCAACGGCCTGCGGCCACGTAGCACGAGCTACGCTTTCACAAATTTTTCATCGACAGGATTGCCCCAATGACTGAGCCGCTTCCCATTGCTATTGCCACAGAACACACGCTGGGCTTGAATCCCACCATGGCCAATCGCCACGGTTGCGTCACCGGGGCCACGGGCACCGGCAAGACAGTCACGCTGCAAAAACTGGCCGAGAGTTTTTCGCGCATCGGGGTGCCGGTGTTTATGGCCGACGTGAAGGGCGATTTGACTGGAATCTGCAAACCTGGAGCGCTCAGCGAAAAAATGAAAACACGCCTTGCCGCACTCAAGCTCACGGAGCCGCGCTGGCAGGGGTGTCCCGTGACCTTATGGGATGTGTTTCAGGAGCAGGGCCACCCGGTGCGCGCCACGATCTCTGATCTGGGACCGCTGTTGCTGGCCCGGCTGCTCAATCTCAATGAAACCCAAGAGGGTGTGCTTGCGCTGGTGTTCAAAGTGGCGGATGACAACGGTCTGCTGCTGCTTGACCTCAAAGATCTACGCGCGTTGCTGCAGTTTGTGGGTGATAACGCCGCCGACTTCAAAACCCAATACGGCAACGTGTCTGCGGCCTCGATCGGTGCCATACAGCGCGGCTTGCTGCAGATTGAGGAGCAGGGCGGCGAGAAGTTTTTTGGCGAGCCCATGCTCAACATCGAAGACCTGATGCAGACCGACAGCGCGGGGCAGGGCGTCATCAACATCCTGGCCGCAGACAAGCTTCTTTCTGCGCCGCGTCTGTATGCCACCTTTTTGCTTTGGTTGTTATCCGAACTGTTTGAGGCCCTGCCCGAGGTGGGTGACCGCGACAAGCCCAAGCTGGTTTTTTTCTTTGATGAAGCGCATCTACTTTTTAATGACGCCTCACCCGCCCTGGTGGAAAAGGTGGAGCAGGTGGTGCGATTGATTCGCTCCAAGGGCGTGGGGGTTTATTTCGTCACACAAAACCCGCTGGACATTCCCGACAAGGTGCTGGCGCAACTGGGCAACCGCGTACAGCACGCCCTCAGAGCATTCACCCCGCGCGACCAGAAGGCGGTGGCCGCTGTGGCGCAGACCATGCGCGCCAATCCGGCGCTCGATGTTCAAAAAGCCATCCTTGAGCTGGGGGTGGGTGAGGCCTTGATTTCATTTCTCGATGAAAAGGGTGTGCCCGGTATGACCGAACGCGCCATGGTGTTGCCGCCCGCAAGCCAGATCGGGCCCATCACCCCACAAGAACGCAGCGCGCAGCTTGCGCAGTCAGTTTTGGCGGGTGTTTATGAAAAAAACGTCGATCGAGAAAGTGCGTTTGAGCGGCTTGCCGCTCGTGCAGTGAAGGTCGAGGCCGGCCGCGACCCCGATCCATCCCACCAATCCGGGAGTGGAGGCGTATTGGGGCAAATAGGCAACATCTTGATGGGTTCCACGGGCCCTCGGGGTGGGCGTCGCGAGGGCCTGGTGGAGGCCCTGGCCAAGAGCGCTGCACGCACCGTGGGTTCGTCTATAGCCCGGGAAATCACCCGCGGCGTGCTCGGTTCGTTGCTGGGAGGGCGTCGTTCGCGGTAGGGATGCAGTTGTTGCGTTAGAAGCATGGATCCATGGAAGTGCCGAGCTGTGGCACTTGCTTGCTGCGCTGCGCTAAGGCCAAACTGCGGGCCGCAACTCAGATCTGGGTTCGCGGGGTATGAAGAGCGCCAAAAACATGATTTTTCATTACGGCGCCCTGGAGCACACACGGAGAAAAAAGTGAGCGATGTATCGCTGACAGGTTCATCGGCTGCCTTGGCAGCAGGGCGGCGACTCGAGAACATCGAGTCGCGGCGTATTGACGCCAAACCTTTGCAGGAAGAAAGCAAGGCGGGTCTGAGCAACTCGCTATTGGCGCGTCTGTTTGGAGTTTCAACGCACGAGATTGAGGCTTACGTCGCCGCGCAGGCGAATGCTCCTGCAAGCGCCACGGCACCAGCCTTGGCCGACGAGGTACCCGTTGCAACGCCGTACGTTGCTGCAGTGTTGACCGAGGCTTCGCCGCAAAGCGCACCGACGTTTCCTGCATGGGAAAAAGGTAAACCGGCCACGGTCCAGGAGATGGTCGACTTCATGGTGTCGCGGGGGATTCAGATCAATCTAAACGATGCTGCGCATTTTCTGTATGGGTCGGTCGGAGTCAATGAAGATCTGCGCAACTTTGACGCCATACTTAATTCATCTAACCCATTTGAAGCAAATAACCAGGCGCTGGGGTACATGTTTAACGACCCCGGGTTTGTTCATCCGGCGAATCAGGTGGGGAAGGTGTCGGGGCGTGAGGCCATGAGCGCGGGCAACCTGGTCGTGGACAACCATCGCCTGTATGCCACAACGCCTGATGGTGCACATGTGGTTCCGGTCCGTCTGCCCAAAGGGGGCATGCACAGCGGTGGACTGGCGCGTTATGCAATTACGGATGAGGAAGCCAGTGCGTTGCTGAGCAACCCGGCGGTTTCTGAGAAGGTCAAGGGCCTGCTCGAACCCTATGTGGGCACAGGTTACAAACCTGAGGTGGCAGAAAAATATGTGGTGCAACGACGCCCAGGCGCTGGCTGGTCGTCCGCAGTCAGTGTAGGTCTGCCGTTTGGTAGGTAGCGATTGCACACCTGGTTCGTGGGAGGCGGCCATCCTGATGGCCGCCTCTTTTTTTGTCCATGGGGTTTGCAGGCCTTATTGAACTACTGCGCCTCGTGCTGCTGTGAGAGCCTGAACACGCTGTTTCCTTTCTGGAGGCGGGTATGAGTGGTGATCAGGAAAGTTTGCAGGTAACCGTTGCGGGGCGTGCGCCGATTGCGATTGCGGGCTTCAAGGACGTCTATCACGTGCCGCGGGTGGAGCGAGCGCTGGGCGAGCTCGAAGAGCTGGGCAGCGGAGCGAGCGACGCGCTGAAAGCCACGTATGTGCGCATGATCCGCTCCGGTGGGCAGCGTTTCACGATCAAGCCATCGACCTTGCCTGATGTAGATGCGTTGATCGAGGAGCTGCCCAACTTTGCGCAACCGCTCAATGACATCCGCAAGCAATTGGCGCTGTGCCTGTCGTCGGATGACGCGATGGAACTCGAACCCATGCTGTTGCTGGGCGATCCGGGCATCGGCAAAACACACTTTGCACGGCGGCTCTCCAAGCTCCTGGGCACGGGCTACACCTTTGTCGGTATGAGTTCGCTGACGGCGGGATGGATTCTTTCGGGCGCCAATGCTCAGTGGAAAAACGCGCGGCCCGGCAAGGTGTTTGAGGCCCTGGTTCATGGGGACTACGCCAACCCGGTGATCGTGGTCGACGAGATCGACAAGGCGGGCGCGGACAGCCAGTACGACCCGCTGGGTTCGCTCTACACCTTGCTGGAGCCTGATACCGCAGCCGAATTTGTGGACGAGTTTGCCGAGGTGCCGATTGATGCGGGCGATGTAGTCTGGGTCGCCACGGCCAATGATGCGCGCTCCATCCCGGAACCAATTCTGAATCGCATGAATGTGTATGAGATTGAGCCGCCCAACGAGGAAGGCTCACGACGCATCGCCACGGGCATTTACACCGAGCTGCGAGCAGAGCATGCGTGGGGACGCGCCTTTCCCGAGCTACCGGGTACCGACGTATTGGACAAGGTGGCGCGTCTGAAGCCGCGTGAGATGCGCCGTGTGCTGCTTGCCGCGTTTGGCAACGCAAAGCTGGCTGGCCGCTCCGAGGTATGCGCTCAGGACGTTTCAGACGAGCGCATTGCGCGCAAGGCGCGCATCGGGTTTTAACCTAAATCCGGCAGTAGACCGCTTGTGCACTTGGAGAGGGCGAATGGTTTCAACGTCTTGCGGATATTCGCGTTAGTGCACCGTAAGCGTCCGTCCAACCCCTCTTAGATTTTCTTGACGCTGTTTGCGGCGCGTGGTTAGCGCGGGCTGGTTTCTTGTTGCCACCGATGGGGCAGCAGCTCCTCGATATTTTTCATCTTGTGCGTGGGCAGGCGTGTGAGCACGTCTTTGAGATAGGCCAGCGGATCCAGATCATTCATCCGGGCCGACTCGATCAGGCTCATGATCGCCGCCGCCCTCTGGCCCGCCCGCAGGCTGCCGGCAAACAGCCAGTTCTTGCGCCCCAGCGCAATGGGCCGCATGCGGTTCTCAATCCAGTTGTTATCGGCGGGCACCCGCCCATCGCTCAGGTAGTGCGTGAGTGCCGTCCAGCGCCGCAGGCTGTAGTCGATGGCCCGGGCGATGGCGCCGCCACCGGGCACCTTGCTCCTTTGTTCGATGAGCCAGCCCTTGAGCGCATCGGCCACGGGCCGCGCTTTGAACCCCCAGATGCGCCCGCGCTCAGCAGCATCGAGCGCCGCCACCTCGCGCTCCACCTCATAGAGCTGCCTGAAGTACTCCAGGGCTTGCCCGGCCAGCGGGCTCTTCTGACTGACCCACAGTTCATGAAACTTCCTGCGCGCATGCGCCAGACAGCCGGCTTCATGCACTCCACCTTCATGCATCCCCGACTGACCTACGAACAAGGCTTTGTAGCCCCCATAGTCATCACACACCAGGGTGCCGCACCAGGGCGCGCCCGGCTCATCGGGGCCCCGATCCTGCGCTTTGGGAAACGCCCGGGCATGGGCTCCAGCACGGCTCGGGGTGAAGTCATAGACCACGGCCTTCAGGTCCGAGTATGTGGTGCTGCCATAACTCCACAGATATGCCCGGTGCGCCTTGCCGCTGCCCGGATCGAGTAGGGCCACCGGCGTCTCATCGGCATGCAGTACGCGCTCCTGGAGCAGTGCGGCTTTGAGCGCATCGACCAGCGGTTGCAGATGCACACCGCATTGGCCCACCCACTGGGCCAGGGTGCTGCGCGCAATGCCGCATCCGGCGCGCGCATAGATGCCTTCTTGCCGATACAGCGGCTGATGGTCGGCGTATTTGGCGATGAGTACGTGGGCGAGCAGACCCGGGGTGGCCAGGCCTTTGTCGATGACGTGCGCGGGCATGGGGGCTTGCACCACCGTGCTGTGGGTGCAGGTGCGCTCGGTGCACACCCATTTGCCGCGCACGTGACGCTCGACGTTGAAGGTGCCAGGGATGAAGTCAAGCTTCTCGGATATGTCTTCACCGATGCGGCGCAGGGCGCAGCCGCAGGGGCATTGGGGGTGCTCGGGCGCGTGCGCAATGACGGTGCGGGGCAGGTGCTCAGGCAGCACCTGGCGCCCGGGGCTGCGTGGGGCGCGCGTGGTGGTGCGCGCTGCCGCGGTGGGCTCAGGGCTGGGCTGCACTGCTTCGATCTCTTGGGCCAGCGCGGCCAGGTCTTCGTCGACGGCCTCGGCCATCAGGGGCAGCTGGCCACTTTTGAACTTCTCGGATTGCGCCGCAAACTTCAGGCGCCGCAGCACGGCCATCTTGTGCGTGAGTGCGCAGGCGAGCCAGGCGGCATCGATGCGGATCATGGGGCGCTGCGCTCGAGC
>CAZZAD010000150.1:0-7089 GCA_964652055.1 uncultured Burkholderiaceae bacterium
AACATGCAAAAACCGCTTGACTTGGATCACAGTTGCTCCCCTTCAAGGGGAGGGGGAGGGGGAGGGTTAGGGTGGGGATGGGGTAGGTTGCGAAGAAAAATTTCCCCACACAACCCCATCCCCACCCGTGGCAAAACCATGCGCTTGCAAGCGCATGTCGCTACGTTGGCGCAAAGCAGTGCTTTGCGAAACCCCACCTCCGCCCCCTTGAAGGGGAGGGAGTAAATACGAAACAGGGACAGCGTCAGGGCTGCTCAGGCGCCGCCGACCAGGCGCAGCCGGAAAACTTGCGCGCGCCCCAGGTGAGCTCGGCCGCAAAACCGTAGACCGTGTTCGACATGGTGTCGCGGCACAGGCGCGGCGTGGCGCGCACGGTCACGTCGCCTGAACGCAGAACGGCCGAGGCGGCTTCAGCGCGCCCATCACGCCAGCTCCAGGCCAGAGGCTGCGCCGTGCTGCCGCGTTCCGTGGGGGTTTTATTGGCTGAAGGCAGCGCCAAGCGAATGCCATCCACATCGGCACGTAACGACCACACGCCATCACCCCCCGTGGCCGCCAGCGTCACGGGAGCGGGAGCGGCCGAGGTGCAGTCCATATCGGTGCTGGCCCGCGCCACACGTGTCACGCGCAGTGACGCGCCCTGGTTTACGCCGTAGACCTCTAGAAAGGCTCGGCCATGGCGCGCAAAGTCGAGGGCCTCGAGTGCCATTCCCACACCGATAACGCCAGCGCCATCCGTCAGCACATACGCACCACGTTCGGTAGCACATGGCGCCAGGACCAGGCGACCGCGCGCGTCCCGGCTGACCATGCCGGCCACGTGGGTGCCCGCGGGCGCGCCAAAGGGGGTCGCCCCACCGGCGCGTAACTGCAACCGCTGCTCACCCTTGGACGTTGCCGTTGCCCCACCACTGCCCTGGGCTTCGAGCACGCGGTCCGACACCCGGACGAAGTAGCGTGGCCCATTCACCGTTTCAATCACCACGCGCGCGCCGCGGCTGGCGCTGGCGGGCTCCTCGCGCCATTGGCCCATGGACTCGGTGCTGCGCGCATCCAGCGTAGCTTCGATGCTGCCGGTGCCATCGGGCGCAGCATCTGCCGGGCGTGGGGCGGGCGCTGGGGGAAAAGTGGGGGCAGGCGCAGCGTCTGTCTTGGATTCTGCTGCACTGGGTTCCGCCTTGGGCTCTGCACGTGCCGTGAACTCCTGCTTGCGTTTGCCCGCCTTGGCATCGAGCGCAATCTCGCGCAGCCAGTAGCGGCGGGGCGCACCTTTGGTGTCGCGCTCCAGCGCCAGCTCGGTGCGCGTACCCGGGCAATCAGCGCACGGCAGCACGCCCACAAAGGGGCCTTCAACCAGGTTGGCGGCCTGCGCTGAGGTGCCGATCAGACCGCAAACAAGTACGAGAGAGCGAATGGATGGGACCATGGTGGACTCTGCCTTTAAGTGGGAACCGCGAAACGATATACCGCATCGGCCCCAAGCGTACGCACCAATTGGCCGTCAAACCACAATGCGTGCAGATGAGCCAGCGCCTCCCCCAGGGCAAAGGTGGTCTGGTGCAGATCGAGGTCGCGCTTGAACAGTACGGGCACGATGTCGGCGGCGGTCTGTGGGCTGGCGCAGGCCGCCAATACCTCGTCAAGCCGCGCGCGGTGATGCGCCTGCTGCTGATCAATGCGCGTATGCAGCCCAACGAACGGCAGACCGTGAGACGGCAACACCAGCGTGTCGGCAGGCAGCGCGCGCAGCGCTTCGAGCGAGGCGAGGTAACGCGGCAAGGGATTGGCTTCGGGCTCGAGGTCAAACACGCCCACATTGGTGGAGATGCGCGGCAGCACCATGTCACCTGCAATGAGCACGCCCTGCGCCTCGCAGTACAGCGATAGATGTTCCGGTGCGTGTCCATGGCCCACGATCACGCGCCAGACATGCCGTTGCCCACCTTGTCCCGTAGTGCGGCCGGTGGTGATGACATCGCCATCGTGCACGCGCACAAACGACTGCGGCACACGCGGCACCATCTTGGGGTAATAACCGCCGCCGCGCGCCCGCACTTTGGCCAGGGCCACTGAATCCGTCAGCCCGTGTCGTGCAAAGTGCCCCACCATGGCCGCGCCGCTGGCTTCATTGCCTGCACTGAGCACGCGACCCAACGTGTATTCGGTGGCGCTCATCCACAACGGCACATTCCAGCGCGCGTGCTCGCCCCCCGTGGTGAGCCACCAGGCCAGACCTAGGTGATCGGGGTGAAAGTGCGTGGCGATCACCCGCAGCAAGGGGTGCTGGGGCGCAAGCACCGTATCGAAAATCTGTTCCCACGCCGCGCGGGTTTCGTCGGAGGTGATACCGCAATCGATCGAGGTGTATCCGGGCGCACCTTCGTGTTCGTCTTCGAGCAGCCACAAGTTGATGTGGTCCAGCGCAAAGGGCAGCGGCATGCGCAGCCAGTGCACGCCCGCGCGCAACGCCAGTGCGGTGCCGAGCGCCGGCGCCGTGGGCCAGGGATAGTCGAACGCCTCCATGGATCTCAGGCGCCGTACTGACGCATCAGCCACAACCCGGCGGCCAGCGCAGCCACCGAAAGCACCACAGAGCTCAGCGCATACAGCAGCGCCAATGCGGTGGCGCCTCGCTCATGCAGCAGCATCACTTCCAGAGAAAATGCGGAGAACGTGGTGAAGCCACCCAACACCCCTGTGGTGAGAAACAGCCGCCAGCCCTGCGGCGTATCACCACGCCAGGCAAACCAGGCCACCACCAGGCCCATGGCGAACGAACCCAGCACATTGATGGCAAACGTGCCCGCGGGAAAACTGCTGCCGATGAACCGCAGCGCCCAGTGGTTGACTCCATGGCGCAGCGCGCCGCCTAACCCGGCACCAAGAAAAACCACAACGAAATTCACGCCCGTCCTTTCACAACCACACGCCTTGCCACCAAGCCAAACCCGGCGAGCAATGCAAACAATGCGCCCGCAAGAAAAGTCGCCGACGGCCCTCCGCCGTCCCAAAACGCGCCGGCAATGACACGCAAATCAGGCGGGGAGGTGTCGGCCACCAAAGCCGCGGCACGAACACCCAGCCCCACTCCAACAGGCGAACGCGATTCAGGCGATCAGACAAGGTGCCCAACGAACCGCAACACCTTGCACTCAGGCCATGGGCGAAGCACTGCACTAGTTCTCGTAGGCACCCTCACCGGCCTCACGTCCGGCGGATTTGCCGCGCACGCGGTCGTACCAGGAGCGCACCTGGCCGCGGGCAGCCTTGAAGCCTTCAATGAGGGGGCCGCGGTCATAGTTGATGATGATCATCAGGCTGTCGCGCGGTTTGTCCTCGGCGCGCATAGGACTGACACTATGAAAGCTTGTTGGAGTCACGGCAAAGGCATAGCCAGTGTTGGGCGCGAAACGCATGGCCTGCACCTGGCGGTAAGCACGATCGGGCGTCTGATCGTGAAACACGGTGCCCAGGTGGAGTTGTGATTCGTCGGCGGGCAAGTAGAACTGGGTGGTGATGGCCTTGCGCGGCGAGTCGGGGTGCGCCGAAATTTTGTAGCCGCCCACATCACGAAACAGCGTGGCGTACGGGCGCAGACGGATGGATGTCAGCGGCTTGCCGCTAATGCGCTCCAGCGTCTCGCGAAACTTGTGCTTGTAGGCACTTTCTACCTCGCGCGATTGGACTGCGGCAGCCACGGCCGACCAGAACTGGCGCTGCGTGTCAGGCAGGCGCGCAATGTTGGCGGGCACCAGCGGGAACTGCAACCGCGCGCTGCTGCCGTCCGGCAGCAAGGCTTCACTGTGTTTGAGGCCGCGGTAATAGCTACGTGCAGGCAGCTGGCTCAGGATCTGTCCGTAAAGGTCCTCAGGAAAGATGTCCTGGAGCACCAGGTGGTCAAAGGGCACTCGCACCAGCGGCGTGGCGGCAACCACGGATGCCAATTGCCGGGTGATGCGTTGTTGGCGCGGATCGATCGCGACACTCTTGGGCAACAATTGGGGCGTGGGCGTGAGCAGGAACATAGAACCTCCGTATCGGTCGGTGAACGCGGGCTAGTGCAGTGCTTCACACTGTTTGACACATAAAACCGCGTCTTTGCCGCCCTGGCGTCGTTGCAAATCCTCGCGATGCCGCCAGGCATCGCTGTGGTTTGCGCCTTGCCAGGACGACTAATCCATCGGTTTTATAAAAGTGTCAATCAGCATGAAGCACTGCACTAGGAGTCTGTGCGGCAGAAGCCTGCGTTACGAGGAGAAGCACTCGGCGCCCGCATAGAGCGCGAGGCGCAAAGCGCGGCAGATTGTAGGTTCAGGAAAACTTTGACCGAATCAGTGCCTGGTGGGCTCGCCCCAAAGTTCTTTCAGACGTGCATCGCGGCCACAACCGGAACGGTAGTAGCGATAGCGCAGCGAGTTCTTTTCGTGGTAGTTCTGGTGATACTCCTCGGCCGGATAAAACGTGGTGGCGGACGTGATCTCGGTGACGATTGGAGCCTTGAAGGGTTTGGTTTTTTCCAGCGCAGCCTTTGAGGCTAGGGCAATGGCCCGCTGCATGTCATTGTGGGTAAAGACGCCGGTGCGGTACTGAGAACCCACGTCGCAGAACTGCCGGTCCTTGACGGTAGGGTCGATGGTGCGCCAGAAATACTCGACCAGCTTTTCGTAACTCACACGCATCGGATCAAACACCACCTGCACCGCTTCGGTATAGCCCGTGCCACCCGCAGACACCTGCTTGTACGTGGGGTTGGGCGCGGTGCCACCGATATAGCCCGAGGTGGTGCTGATGACGCCCGGCACCTTGTCGAAATCCGACTCCACACACCAGAAGCAGCCGCCAGCAAAAGTGGTGATTTCGTGCCGTGTTTGCGCCGTTGCGCACCCCACCCCAAGCCAAAATACCGCCCCAAGGAGAAGTGAGCGCCACCTCATGAGGCCGCCACAAATTTAAGCGCCACACCGTTGTTGCAATAGCGCTTGCCCGTGGGCGCAGGACCATCGTCAAACACGTGGCCATGGTGCCCACCGCAACGGGCGCAGTGATACTCGGTGCGCACCGTCAGCAAATAGCGGTCCGATTTGGTTTCAACCACGTCAGGCAAGGTTGTGAAAAAGCTGGGCCAACCGGTGCCGCTGTCGTATTTCATGTCTGAAGTAAACAGGGCCAGGTCACAGCCCGCGCAATGGAAGGTGCCCTTGCGTTTTTCATCGTTCAGCGGGCTGGTGCCGGCCCGCTCTGTTCCCTCTGTACGTAGCACGCGGTATTGCTCGGGAGTAAGGCGTTGCTTCCATTGGGCATCGGTCAACACCCATTTGTCAGGACGCGCCGCGCCCACGGTTTGGGTGCTCGCTGCCAGGGCGGCCCCGGTTATCGAAGAAAGAAAGCTGCGTCGGGTCATCATTTGAACTCCCTTTAAAAAATGAATTTGCGGGCCCGTAGTCGGACCTCGGTCAAGAATCTTTCACCATGCCGTGCTTACGTGGCTTGCGTGGGCTCGCAGGCGATGCACGATTGCTTCGTGATTGTTTCCTTGCTTCACGACCGCTTATTGATCATCCACCACATTGAAAACTTGCGTAAATTGCGAACCGTTGTCCGGGAAAGTAGCCCATTCGTCCAGCGTAGAGACGGCACACCTCCATTGGACAACACCCCGCCTCCATGAGTACCCAATGAATAGTGCGCTGACCACAAATCGCCCTCCCAGACGCGGCATGAGCCTGCGCGCCATGCTCACCACGTTTACGTTAGCCACGCTGGGTGCCGCGCTGCTCATTGGCGCCACGTCGCTTTGGGGGCAATACAAGGGCAATCTCACCGCCACACAGACCTTTGCCGCCAAAGATGTCACGGCCGACATCCTGCCTCCGCCGCTCTATCTGGTGGAAATGCGCTTGGTGTTATCACAAGCGGCCGAAGGCACCATGCCTATAGGCCGCGCCTACGCCGAATTCAAGCGTCTGCGGGACGAATACGAAACCCGAGCCCGCCACTGGCGGGACCATCCCCCGTTCGGCCTTGAGGCCCGGTTGTTAGGCGAACAACACCGTGCCGGCCAGGCGTTCATCGACATTGCCCAGCACACGTTGGTCGCCATCGCCAGCGGCGATTCCATAGCGGTGCGTGATGCCCTGCGTGAGGCCGATGCCACGTACCTGGCTCACCGGGCGGGCGTAGATATCACCGTCCGCGAAGCCAGAAATCTTGCCGATGCATCGATTTCCGAATACGAGAAAGTGGTGCTCACAGTGCGTTGGACCCAGGGCGTGGTGCTGGTTTTAACGGTTTTGGGACTGGCGGGACTGGGTTGGTGGCTGCGCCGGATGGTGTGGTCTGCGGTAGGGGGTGAACCGGCCGATGCGGCCGCGGTCGCACGCGCTGTGGCCCTGGGGGATCTGTCGGTACAGGTGCCCGTGCAACCAGGCGACCGGCACAGCATCATGGCCGCCATGCGCGAGATGTTTGAACACGCCGCGACCCGTGACGCGCTGACTGGTGTTTTGAATCGAAATGGGTTTGAGCGCGCCCTCGATGCTGTGTTCTCGGGCCAGCCCCTCACGCGACCCGCTGCAGTCGTCATGTTGGACCTGGATCGATTTAAACCCGTCAACGACACCGCGGGACACGCAGCCGGTGACGCCATGCTGGTGGCTGTGACCCGCGCCATCGGTGCGCACGCGCGCTCCTCAGACGTCATTGCCCGTCTCGGAGGCGATGAATTTGCGCTGCTGCTACCCAATTGCGACCAAACCCAGGCGCTTGCAGTAGCCGAGACCCTACGCCAGGCAATTGCTGCAATCACCCTGGATTGGGAGGGCACGTCTCTGAAGTTAAGTGCCAGCATGGGCGTGACGGAACTGAGTGACGATCATTTGACTGCGGCCCAATGGATGGCGCAAGCCGACGAATATTGCTATGAGGCCAAGCGCGCTGGGCGGGATCAGGTGCGCGGGACGAGGGCTACGGGCGCGCGAGCCACCCGGCGGGCTGCAACAAGCGGCGCTGAAAAAGCCGTCTAATCCCAGTTCGCACTAGTGCAGTGCTTCGTCTATTCCGGCCCTTTTGGGTCAGCGAATTTGCCTCTGT
>CAZZAD010000151.1:0-918 GCA_964652055.1 uncultured Burkholderiaceae bacterium
GGCTGCGCATCACGCCCGCATCCCAATGGCCATCGACCTATGTGGGCCTGCGGCAGATGGGCTTGGGTGTTGGTCTGGTGGACTGGCTTGAACTGGCAATGGCCACGAACGCAGGCACTGTGCATGCCGAGTCCAAAGTGGTCGAGGCGTTCTTGTACCTGATGTCCCGGCGGGACACCTATGAGTCACTGGCAATGTCCGAAGGTTTGCTAGGAGCACTCCAGTCCACTGTTATGCGGCTGCGCGAACTGCTGTCCGGCAGCACGGCTGCAACGCCCGCTAGCGTTGACCTGGGGTTGGTTGAAGCCATGGTCGCAGGCCTGGATGGCATGACGACCAGCGACTGGCCCGATCGGGTGTTTGAACTGGGCGGTGCGGTAGAGGAGGTACGTGATGTCAAAGAATCTGCCAATGTCGCTTGACCAGAACGCGCATTGCAACCAAATTGAGTTGCGTCTGAAGGATGGAGTTGCGCAGGGCCAGTGCCTCACTGGCGGAAAAATCATGCTGCATTCCGAGATTTGGGTGGATGGCAAGCATCTCGATGAACCGCATTTCATCGACCTGCCAATGCTTGTACAGAGCCTGTACGAGCAGCGACGGTTCGACATATTCACTTGTGGATGCGGCGTGGGAGGGTGTGCTGGCATCGTTGATGGCATCGAGGTCAAGCACGAGTCGGGGCTTGTCCATTGGTCCTTTCGCCGACCTTTGGCGGCGGACTTCCTTTTGGACCCAGAGCTCAATGAGTGGGAGAAGACGGCCGTACCGGTGACCCTGACCTTTGAGCGGACGCAGATGGTGAGCGCTATCGAGACTTACCTCGATACGCTGGGGGCTCTGGTGGGCGACGAGTCGAGCAAGTTTGGCTGGCCGGTGTATGGCCTGACCGTGCAGGACGTACTCCAGATCGATCCC
>CAZZAD010000151.1:928-6927 GCA_964652055.1 uncultured Burkholderiaceae bacterium
ACCCTTTCTCTGAAATCAGGGGTGGAGATTAGAAATGCCAGTTCAACAAGTTCTCACCGAACAGCGCGTACCGGTCAAGATCTGGACCGATGATGTCGACGACCGATCGAAGGAGCAACTGGCCAACATTGCCGGGCTGCCCTTTGTGCATCACCACGTTGCGGCGATGCCTGACGTGCATCTCGGGATCGGCGCCACCATCGGCTCCGTGATCGCCACGCACAAGGCCATCATTCCGGCGGCTGTCGGCGTGGACATCGGCTGTGGCATGGTGGCCGCACGGTTGTCTATCACCGCCAACGATCTGGACGAGAAAGCGCTGAAGAATGTTTTTGACCAAATCACCCGGGATGTGCCGGTGGGGCGTGGTCAACACGCCGATGACCGAGTGCTGGTGAAAGCTGCAAGACCCTTCGAGCCCGGCTTGAAAGCGCTCACCGACCGTCACCCCCAACTTCTGAAGGCCTTTGGCAAGTTCTCGAAGTGGACGAATCAGATGGGCACGCTCGGAGGTGGGAATCACTTCATCGAGGTTTGCCTTGATGAGTCGGATCAGGTGTGGGTGATGTTGCACTCGGGCAGCCGGGGCATCGGCAATGCGATTGCCGACTACTTCATCCAGCTGGCCCGCAAGGACATGGAGCGCTGGATGATCCAGTTACCTGACCGTGACCTGGCCTATTTCCCGGAAGGGACCGAGCACTTCAACGACTACGTGAAGGCGGTGCACTGGGCTCAGGAATACGCGATGGCCAATCGGCAGGCCATGCTGGAGCTGGTGCTCGATGCGCTGGCGCAGCACCTGCCGCCGTTCACGGTGACCACTGAAGCGGTGAACTGCCATCACAACTACGTGGCCGAAGAGCACCACTACGGCTCTGATGTCTGGGTCACGCGCAAGGGGGCCATCCGTGCCCGCGATGGCGATCTGGGCATTGTGCCGGGCAGCATGGGCGCGCGCAGCTACATCGTGCGGGGCAAAGGCAACCCGGATAGCTTTTGCTCCAGTGCCCACGGCGCCGGTCGTCGCATGAGCCGCACAGCTGCTGAAAAGCACTTCACCGAGGCCGACCTGCAGGCGCAGACCGCTGGCGTTATCTGCCGCAAAGACAAGGGCGTACTCGATGAAATACCAGGGGCCTACAAAGACATCGACGTGGTGATGGCCAACCAGCGTGACTTGACCGAAATTTTGCACGCTCTCAAGCAGGTGCTGTGCGTGAAGGGCTGATGATGGTGCTGCGTACCAATGATCCGCAGCGCGTTTTGCTGCGCGTCACGCACACCTGCGAGAACAAGAGGCTGTTGGAGGGCATTGTGTCGCGCGCCACGTTGGCTGCAGCATTGAAGGCGGAGTTGACACGCTTCTTCACGGCGGAGTTCGATCCGCTGCACTGGGATTTGCAGTGCGATCCTGAGCCCGACGATGACAATGTCCAAACCATGGACATCGTACTGAACCACCCGTGGGTCGCATCCTCGCGATGACGGAGAACCATGAGTTTGACCCTGACAACACGTACGATTGATTCAGTAATGAATCATTCCGATGGCAATACGTTTGTTCCCATCCTCACCGTGCTGGTGGAGTATGGCAATGCGCCGTTCCTGTGGCGGGTCGATAACCCCGATGAGGGCGGCGTCGGTCCCAATTGGTGCGACGGCTCGTTTTGGGACAAATCTTTTCCGATGTCCGAAGGGCTCTGGCGCAAATTCGCGGACTGGGCCATCGAGTTTGATCAAACGTCGTTCTACTTGGAAGACTTTGACGCCAGTGGCTGGGATTGGATGGCGTTTCACGAGCGAGGCCTGCAACTAACCGGTTGGCTCAAAGAGGAGGTGGGCGATGCGTTTCACGTCGTGTACTACAAGCCCTTCGAAGACCCGAATCACCGCATCGACGAACGCACGGAAGTACTTGCCGGCGGAACGCTGTTACCGCTGCCGCCGTTTCGAAACAACCTCCGCGAACCGCCGCGCTTCTGCGAGCACATCGTCTCAGGCGGGCAGACCGGCGCAGATCGCGGTGCGCTGGATTTTGCTATCGAGCACGGTTACACGCACGGAGGCTGGGCACCGAGCGGGCGCCAGGCCGAGGATGGACTCGTCCCGTTGAAATACCAGCTCGACAAACTGGCCGATGGTGGCTACCGCCAGCGCACCCGTCGCAACGTGGAAGACAGCGATGGCACCCTGATCATCAATATCGGCGAAATGGAAGGCGGCACACTCGCAACCCAAATTTTTGCCGAGCGGATGGCCAAGCCGTATCTCGTTGTTCAGCTTGACGCCGGGGCCGTAACGGATGTTGCAGTCAAAGTGCTCTCATGGCTGCGCCAACATGGGGTCAAGACGCTGAATGTCGCCGGTCCACGGGAGAGCAAGCGCCCAGGCATCCATCGCTTGACAGGAGAACTGCTGCAAGCTGTTGATGCAGCCAGTCGTTCAAGTGATGGCGTCGAGGGCTCAAACTCGTCATAACAACCGGGGCAAGGCCTCCATGTGTTCATTTGTTGACGGCATAACATCGGCATGGGCGTGCCAAGTTTTGGATAAAGGTGATCAACGCCCTCAAAATCCAGGGCGGTTTTGCGAAACAGATTCACCCCTCTAGCAATCTTTGAAGACAGCCCAGCTGGCGGGCCATGTCCTGCAAACTGATCTGGACCAATGCATCGTGCTGGCTTTTGAGCCGTAGGAAAGTCTTGCAGTGCATGCCTTTGGGCTTGGCACCCGGTCCATTCAAAATGCCAGCCTCCCAGCCCAGCCGTTTGCGAAGCTTGTCGGCGCGGGTGGCTGCTCTATCGCCTGCACCTTCTTTTTGCGTGGCGTAGCCCAGGCCACCACACTGGCGGCAGGCAAAGTACCGACCCGGCGCGTAGAGCACGGCCACCCGCTTCCTACACCGGGGGCAGGTGAACCAGTGGCGCTGTCCACCCAGATGGCAGGGGGTGGTATGCATCTGCACACGTTGTTCGACCACTTCGCCGGTGCTCTTCATGCGGTAGGACAGCACCAGGCTTTCCCGATCCACCCATATGCGGATGCTCGCCACCGGCCGGTCGTTCACCGTCCATTGCCAACCAAAGCTACTGCCCGGTATCAACAGGCCAGTGCGGGCGATCTTGCGGATGTCCAGCGGCATGGAGTCATTGGTCTCCGGTTTGCCGCTGTAGCTGCTGCGCCGCCCACTGCCGCGTCCACCCATTTTATTCTCCAATTTTTGCCGAAATCATTTGGCAAGTTGTGCGGGTGTTGTGACCCGGAAACCCGCGAAATCGTCCGCAACCCGCATGGATGCTTGCTTCCCTGGGTATTTTGTCTTGCAGCAAATTGCGCGTGGATTCACTCCGCGCGGTTGCTTCTAAGGTCTTTCAGCCTGATCAGCATCGCCAGCGTGCGCTCAAACTTGCGGTCCAGATGCGTTTCGTAGCGCGAAAGCTTTTCCAACCGATAGGCTTGCAGCCCCTCGCCAAGGGTCTGGTTGACGATGGCGCCATGGTGGCGGGACTCTTTTTCTTGCTGGTAGACAAAGGGTGTGACGTGCTCGCTGATGAATGTTGCCAGCCCCGTGGCATCGGCGGGGTATTCCTTCTCGTCCACGTAGCTTTGCCACCATTCGCGGGTGTCGGGCGTCAGGGCGCGCAGGGCTCTGTCGTAGGCGCGGTCACCACCCTTGCTCAAAATCGCGGCCGCCTTGTTGGTGGCTTCGAGGTCATGGCGGGTAGCGCGCTGGCTCTCGGTCACTTCTTCGGGTTTCAAGTCCATCAAGTCACGGATGTCAGTGCCTTCGCCAGACAGGCCCATTTCAAACGGTGCTGCGGCCGGAATCACGGTCTTGGCGCTGCGGGCGGATTCTTTCAAGCCCTTGTTGATGGTGGCCCCTTCGGCTTGCAGCACCCGGCGCTTGCGCCATATCACGCTGGCCAGTTCTTCGATCAGGTGCTGTTCAGTTGCCCCCGCGGGCAAATGCTCATCCATCAACGAGTTGACCAGACTTTCGTAGTCGGCATGGTTCTCATGGCTGAGCACGGTGTAGCGGCTCAGGATGCCGTGCTTGAGGGCGTTGAAGCGAACGACTTCGTAGGGTTGGGGGCTTTTGTCCGCAGCGGGCGACAAGGGCGCCGTGCTGTCGATGCTTGTGTTGGTGGTGGAGTGCATGGTGGTCTTTCAAAAATGGGGCTCAGAGCAATCGCAATACGCCTGCCACAGCGCCGCGCCAGCGCCACAGCGTTGCCCGTATCGGCTGCCACGCCCGGCGGCGATGCAGGTGGCGCAGTTGAAGTGGTGGGCGCGGTAGGCCGCTGCCAGTTCTTTCCAGTCCGCAGGGGCGTCGGGTGAATCCGGTGCGTGGCTGGCGCCATCATTGGCCGCCGCCAACCAATCCATCAGCATCGGCTTGCTGCTGCGGATGAGGTCGCGCAACTCCGCAGTCAAATGGCTGGACGGTGCCACTGCCAGCCCTCCGGCGGGGGCGAGGGAGAGGCTCAATCCAGCATGGGCGAGCTGCTCCACCACGGTTTCTATGGCCAATGTGGTCATCAGAAGATCTCCACATCGTCCAAGTGGCTTGCACTAGCCGTGACAGCAACGGCCTCAATCTCGCAACTTGGCGCAACTCTCGCAACTGTGGGGCTTGTCTTGTCCGCTGCGGCGCGCTCCACTGTGCGCACCACCGTCCAGCGCTTCAAGCCGTTGGTCTTGTTGGCCAGTACCAGGCGCAGCCCCGTGCAAAGCTGACCAGAGTGGCGCTCCAGCCATCGGCCCAAGATACGCACATTCAGCTTGCCGTTTTGCCCAGCGATCTCGTCGAGGGCATCGAACAATACTGACTGAGCGCCAAAATGTTCTGTGGCTTTGGAAATGGCCTGCGCCGGTGACGTAGGCGTGGTGCCGAAAGTAGTAACCCACGCGTTCAGAAGTGCGGCGAGCTTGGCGGTTTCGGGGTTCTCTGATGCCGCGCGGTCAATGGACTCTGCCGGGTCCACGAACCGGGGCAAGTCGGTCAGATCCCGGCCCGACTCCACCATGCGTTCCCTCAGCCAGCACAAGGGCTGGCGCACCAGGTCATCCCACAGCTCAAACGAAGCAATCCGCCCTTTGCCCACCTTAGGGCGGCCCGCAGCGATATAGGCACGAACAATCGTCAGCGCGGCCACCACCAGGGCATGGCGGTTGTTGCAGACCTCGGTGAGCGGGTCAAACTCGAACTCGCGTTTGAAGGGCGTTTCAATCTGCGCGTCCAGCCGTGCCAGCAGAATCCGGCGGTGGGTATCGCCCGTCAACACCAGGTTGTTGCCCGACACCAGAAACAAGGCGCGGTTGGGCAGCTCTACATTCTCCGAGACGCCCAACACGCGGTCGGCAAACAGGGAAGATGTCAAAAACGAGTCGATCACCGAATTGCCCAAGGGCTCGCGCACGTTGTCCCACAACAGCACCTTGGAGCCGCCGCGCAGTGCAGCGAACAAGCGCTTGCGGCATTCGTCTTCTTCGTTGGTAGGGGGCAGCACAGCCACATCACCGCCGGTGGCCAGGGCGCCGATGCACTTGGCCAGCAAGGTTTTGCCGGTGCCCGCCGCTGGCGCATCAAAACCGGTCGCGGGGCAAGTGGGAAGGGCGGGGCGCAAACACGCGGCCAGCATGGCGGCCAGGGTCACGCCCACGGCCACCTCATCGGCAAAGGGGAACAAGCGGAACGGGTGCCACAGCTTGGCCAATGCGTCTAGGGCTTGGTCCTCAGTGGGTGCCGAAGGCACGGCCAGCGGATAAGCCTCGGTGGTGACATACATCAGTCCGGTCGCCGCATCGTGACCCGGCTCGTCCAGCACGCTGCCATCGGGCCGCAGCGTGGGCGCCGTGGTGACGGCCGTCAGCTTGTTCGCCATGGTGGTCCTCTCTCAGGTGGTGGGGATGGGTGAACCGCCCATCCTCGCACGCCGTTGGTCGAGGAGGGCGAGGAGGAGGGCGACGGTCAGGATCGTGGCGATCACGAGGTA
>CAZZAD010000152.1:0-3729 GCA_964652055.1 uncultured Burkholderiaceae bacterium
GCAGGTTCACGGGCCACAGCGGCACTTTGGTGGTGTCGCGGAAGCGATGGTGGCCGAACATGAAATAACCCGGGTCATAGATCACGGTCTCTGGGCGGCGTTTGCCCAGCTCCAGCGCGGCCAGCGCCATGAAGGGTTTGTAGGTGGAGCCGATGGGGTAGGTGCCGCGCAGCGCGCGATTCAGGAGCGGTTTGTCGATGTCGGTGTTCAGCGCATCCCAGTTCACCGGGTCGATGCCATCGACAAACAAATTGGGGTCAAAGCTGGGGCGCGAGACAAAGGCCAGCACGTCACCGGATTCAGGTTCGATCGCGATGAGGGCGCCGCGCCGGTCACCAAAGGCGCGTTCGGCAATTTGCTGCAGCTGGATGTCGATAGATAGCGTCAGGTCATTGCCCGGCACCGAAGGCGTGCGCGTGAGTGTGCGCACCGCGCGCCCGCCCGCGGTGATCTCCACTTCTTCAAAACCTGTCGTGCCGTGCAGTTCGCGCTCGTAACTTTGTTCAATGCCCACCTTGCCGATGTAATCGGTGCCCACATAGTCCGCCGCATCGGGCCAGGTGGCGATGCGCTCTTTATCGGCCGGTGACACCCGGCCGATGTAGCCCAACAGGTGTGCGCCGATTTCGCCCAGCGGGTAGTGACGGAACAGGCGCGCGCGCAATTCCACACCGGGAAAACGAAAGCGTTGTGCCGTGAAACGCGCCACTTCTTCATCGGTGAGGCGTGTGCGTATGGGGATGGAGTCCGCACCCTTGAGTTCATCCATCAGTTTGCGAAAGCGGCGTCGGTCGCGCGGCGCGATGTCGATGACCTTGGCCAGCTCATCAATGGTGGCGTTCACATTGCCCACCTCCTGCGGCGCAATCTCCAGCGTGTAGCCCGGGTCGTTGCGCGCAATGATCACGCCGTTGCGATCACGAATCAGGCCGCGGTTGGCCGGTTCCGGTACCACCGCAATGCGGTTGCTTTCGGCCCGCGCATGCAGGTCCTCGAACTTGACGAGCTGCAACCACACAAAACGCAGCGCCAACACCAGAAAACACACGCCCACAAACACAGCGGCCACGGCCACACGTGTGCGCAACAAAATGACCTCGCGCTCCGTGTTGCGAAACGACGGCGAGCGCGGCCCGAAATTCAAGGTTCCCGCGAGGGACGAGCGACGGCGACGCCGGAAGAAGAACATTGAGTTGGAGGGCTGCAGCTAATGCCGCTGAATTAACGCGGGCAACAGCGTGGTGGATGAAACGAACGCAAACGCATCGAACCCGCGTCGCCCCGGCGCAGGCCGGGGCCCAATTGCAAGCGTTTCAAATGGGGCCCCGGCCTGCGCCGGGGCGACGACGTTCTGCAGTGCATGTGATGTTCTCTCCCCCAACAGTCTTGTGACTACAGCGGCCGTGTTTCATCTCGGGTGGCTGGACGCCGCTGCGGTGCGAGCAGCAGCCACGTCACCACAGGCCAAAGTGCCGCGCCCACGAAACTTTCGATGAAGTAACTCCAGCCCGGGAAAACGCCCCCCACCCAAAGCCGAATCACCAGCGAGGCCAGCTGAGAGATCACCAGCAGCGGCAGCACGTACAGGCTTTGTGCGCCCATGGGAAACCACAAAATTCGCCGATGCAAGGCAATGGCTCCATACGACAGCAGCGTGTAGGCCAGCGCGTGCTGACCCAACAACGCGGCGCTATGCACGTCGATGATCAGACCAAAAACAAATGCGGCACCAATGCCCACGCGGCGCGGTTCGTGCACGTTCCAGAACACCAGGACCAGCGCTAAAAAGTCGGGCGCAATCGAGGCGCGGCCCCAGGGCAGCAGGGCGAGCAAAAAGGCCATCACCAACGTGGCCCAAATGAACAGGGGGTTGACGGGGAGCACGCGCTGCGGCCGCCATTCGCGCGACATGCCCGCGCCCAGCGTGGGGATGCCCCGGCCCAGCTCGACCGGTTCGGGTTGGCGCCCGGGCGCGCGCAGCGCAAAGGCCGCCAGCAATTTGGATAACAACGAATTGCGCCGGCTCACTTCTTGGCTCCTTTGGGGTCGCGGATATCACGTACGTCACGTCCGCCCTTGGTGCTTCGGCGCGAGCCCGCCGGCTCAATGCGCGGTGGTGTCGGCGCCGCTTGGGGCTCAACCTGCAACACCACCACAAAGCTGTTCTGGTGCACGCCCGCCGCGGGTTCGGCGCTGATGCGCGCGAACTGATCTTTGGCGTTGCGCTCCACCCGGATCACCCGCCCCACCGCCAGGCCTGCCGGGTACACGCCATCCAGGCCCGAGGTGACCAGCTGATCGCCGTTGACGATGTCGGCGTTCGACGCCATGAAGCGCAGGTCCAGCGTGCCCGCTTGCGGGCTGCCAAAGGCCACGCCGCGCAGGCCATTGCGCAGCACCTGCACCGACAGACTTTGGTCTTTATCGGTGAGTAGTGTGATTTCAGCGGTATGGGACGACACTCGCGTGACCTGTCCAACAACGCCGGCGGCATCGAGCACAGGCTGCCCGGCCTGGAGGCCTTCTTGTGCCCCCTTGTTGATGACGAGTTTGCGAAAGAAGCGGTCCTGCGCTTCATACGACACCTCGGCCACCACGGTGGGCACTGAGGTACGCGTCTTGACATCGATGAGTTTGCGCAGGTGCTCGTTTTCCGCCTGCATCTGCGCCAGTTGCTGCAGCTCATAGGTCTGGCCCAATCGCAAGAGTCGCAGCTGCTGGTTCTCCCGCTGCAGTTGCGACACCGAGGTGAAGTACTCGCCTACGCGCGACACGCCTTCACCGGGCAGCAGCATCAGTTGTTCAAACGGATAGAGCACCACGCTCACCCCGGAGCGGATGACTTCCAGCGCCTTGACACGGGCATCCACCACGATCAGCGCCACCGCCAGAAACGAAAAAAACGCCAGCCGCGCCCGCGCTGATACGCCCTGATTAAACAGTGGCGGCGGGCCGTATTCCATGCGGCGTGAGGACTAAAGGAGTGGGGGTCAGCGAGCGGGAGGGTGTGGACGCAAGTGCGATCAACCGTTGGCGAAGATCGTGCCCAGCTTGTCCATGCGCTCGAGTGCAATGCCACCGCCGCGCACCACGCAGGGGAGCGGGTCTTCGGCCACGGTCACCGGCAACCCGGTTTCTTCCATCAGCACGCGGTCCAGATCGCGCAGCAGTGCGCCGCCGCCCGTGAGCACCAAGCCACGATCCGCAATATCGGCCCCCAGTTCCGGAGGGGTTTGCTCCAGCGCAATTTTTACGGCGCTGACAATTTGATTGAGCGGATCGGTCAGGGCTTCCAGAATTTCATTGCTGCTGATGGTGAAGCTACGCGGAATGCCTTCGGACAAATTGCGTCCTTTGACTTCCATCTCGCGCACTTCAGAGCCGGGGAAGGCGCTGCCAATTTCCTTCTTGATGGCCTCGGCCGTGGGTTCGCCGATGAGCATGCCGTAGTTGCGGCGGATGTAATTGATGATGGCCTCATCAAACTTGTCACCGCCCACGCGCACGCTGCCCTTGTAGACCATGCCGCCCAAGGACACCACCGCTACTTCCGTGGTGCCGCCGCCGATATCCACAATCATCGAACCCGAGGCTTCTGAGACGGGCAGCCCCGCACCAATGGCTGCGGCCATCGGCTCCTCGATCAGATACACCTGACTCGCACCGGCCGCATCGGCGGACTCTTTAATGGCGCGACGCTCCACTTGAGTGGAGCCGCAGGGCACACAA
>CAZZAD010000152.1:3739-6897 GCA_964652055.1 uncultured Burkholderiaceae bacterium
GCTGGGCGCGAACAGGCTCGAAGGGTGCACAATCTTGATGAAGTGCTTGAGAATTTGTTCGGTGATGGTGAAGTTGGCAATCACGCCATCCTTCATGGGGCGGATGGCCTCAATGTTGCCGGGCACGCGGCCCAGCATCTGCTTGGCCTCAGCGCCCACGGCCGCCACCACTTCCTTGCCGTGGGGGCCGCCTTCCTGGCGTATGGCCACCACGGAAGGTTCGTTAAGAACGATGCCTTTGCCACGCACGTAGATCAGCGTGTTGGCCGTGCCAAGGTCAATGGCGAGATCGGTAGAGAGATAGCTGCGCAGGAAACCGAACATGGAAGGTGGTGCTCGCAAAGAGGCCGATCCCTGAATGTGGAGCGGCGTGGAAATGAGAATTCAGCGTGTGAAGTCGAACCCGCACCACCCTGCGCCGCGAGCCTCGACATGCAGCCACCGCGAATCTCACCCGGCGCGCATGCCGCGCATTATGCCGTGTCCCTATGAAATACAAGGCGCTGGCACAGTTTGTTAAGGTCGCGTACCGGGTTTTAGATATTGCTATTCGCCATGACGCTATCCCTCCACGACGTACACCGCATCGCGCACCTGGCGCGCATCGACATCACCGACGCACAGGCCCAGGCCACGCTCGCGCAGTTGACCGACATCTTCGCCATGATCGAGCGCATGCAGCAGGTAGACACCGAAGGCGTCGAACCCATGGCCCACCCTCTGGGCGGCACCCAGCGCCTGCGTGCCGACGTGGCTGACGCTGCCATCGACCGCACTGAGAACATGAAAAACGCACCCGAGCAGCAAGATGGCTTGTTTGTGGTGCCGCGGGTGATTGAGTAGCGTGCGGCTGCGGGGCAGCGGAGCGGTTTTTTTGTGCGGCGCCCATGGAAAAAATACGTTTGTCCAAACTGATGTCCGAACAAGGACTGTGTTCTCGGCGCGAAGCCGACCACTACATTGAATCGGGCTGGGTCTTTGTGGATGGGCAGTGTGTTTCCGAGCTGGGCAGCAAGGTCTTGCCTACGCAGAAGATCACCTTGCATCCAGCCGCGCAAGTGCAACAAGCGCAGCGCGTCACGGTGTTGCTCAATAAGCCGGTGGGTTACGTCTCGGGGCAGCCCGAGTTGGGCTATCCGCCTGCCGTCGAGCTCGTCAGGCGTGAAGCACAGTTCTGTCACCAACTGCCGTGCACGCGCTTTAAGCCCACGCATTTAAAAGGCCTGGCGCCCGCAGGGCGTCTAGACATCAACTCTCAGGGGCTGTTGGTGCTTACGCAAGATGGCCGCATTGCCAAACAGTTGATTGGCGGTGGCGATCGGCCGGTTGAAAAAGAATATTTGGTGCGCGTGCAAGGCCACCTTCCCAAAGACAAACTGGCGCTGCTGAACCATGGCCTGAGCCTGGATGGCAAAGCATTGAAGCCGGCTCGGGTGAGTTGGCTCAATCAGGATCAACTTCAGTTTGTTCTGACTGAAGGCAAAAAACGCCAGATCCGCCGCATGTGCGAACTCGTCGGTTTGCACGTCACCCATTTAAAGCGAGTGCGTATCGGCAACATCACCCTGGGCAACTTGCCCCAGGGTCGATGGCGCTATCTGGAGCCCGGTGAATTTTTTTGATCTGGCAGCCGCACAAACTCACCACTTGGATGTCGCATCAGGGCGCCCCTCTCGCTTCTCATCACTGCTCCCCCTGTGCCAGCAACTGCACCAGCGGCTCATTGATGAAGTACAGGTGCTTGCCCTGACTGTGTTCCTTCACCAGCCCCACCTGCGCCAGTTGCCGCAAGTGACGTGCCGCTGTCTGCCGCGTGATGTTCAGATCGTGTTGTACGAATTCGATGCGCGTATAGGGGTGGCGGAACAAGTTGTTGAGCAAATCCTGCGAATACAGCTTGGGCGCATCGGCACGCATGCGACGCTTGGTTTCAGCCATCAACTCACGCATGCCACTGACCAACTGCACGGCACGCTGGGCTGTCTGCGCCACCGCATGCAGCATGAAAATCACCCACGCCTGCCAGGGTGTTGCATTGGGCACTTCATCGCGCACTGCTTGCAGCAGGCGGTAATAGTCATTCTTGTGCTGGTTGATGTGGCGCGATAGGTACAGCGCGGGCGTGTCGAGCAAACCCGTGCGCACCAGGTACAGCACACACAGAATCCGCCCAATCCGGCCATTGCCGTCGCTGAACGGATGAATGCTTTCAAACTGGTGATGGATCAGCGCCATCTTGATGATCGGATCTAGATCGCAGCCCGCGTCATCGTTGATGAAACGCTCCAACGCCTGCATATGCGCCAGCACGTGAGTGCCCTCCTGCGGCGGCACAAACACCGTGGCCCCGGTTCTTTCATTCTTGAGCACCGTGCCGCCACTGGTGCGGAATGACTCGCTACTGTTTTTGAGCAACTGAAACAGTGCAATCAAAGTGCTGTTGCTCAAAATGCCCTGCTGCTGACGCATGCGCTCAAACCCATGCGTCAGCGCCTCGCGGTAGCGCGACACCTCCTTGGCTGCTGGCGACACCCATCGCGCAATATGCAGATCGGCCTGAAACAGCTCATCTTGCGTGGTGACGTAGCTTTCAATCTCAGAGCTGGCCTTGGCTTCCTGCAAAGCCAGGGTGTTGATCAGAATGGCCTGATTGGGAATGCTCGCGGCGCAGCCCTTGAGTTCCGCCAGATGGCGGTGCGCCGACACCAGTGCCTTGAGCAACTCCGGCGTCTGGAAGTCCACGCCCGCCGGAGGCAAGTCAGGGACGGCGTAGTTGGCTTGCAAAACCATGTGGGCGCTCCAATCGTTTCGTGGCAGGGTGGCACATCAGGATGCCATCATGTTAAAAAAAGCGATGTTTTGTAACACGACTGGCGCCTCATGTTAAAAGTCAAAAGTCAAACATGGGGCGCCTACCCTTTCACGCACACCACCTGCTTCAAGGTGTGCACCACCTCCACCAGATCTTTTTGCGCTGCCATCACGGCGTCGATGTCCTTGTAGGCCATCGGGATCTCGTCGATCACCTCCGCGTCCTTGCGGCACTCCACGCCCTGGGTGGCGCGGATCTGGTCTTCCACGGTGAAGCGCTTCTTGGCCTGGGTGCGGCTCATCACGCGGCCGGCGCCGTGGCTGCAGCTCTCGAACGATTCCGGGTT
>CAZZAD010000153.1:0-6891 GCA_964652055.1 uncultured Burkholderiaceae bacterium
TGGGCGGTGGCAATGACGAGCGCGAACAGACCCTGAACCAGATGCTGGTGGAGATGGACGGCTTTGAGACGGGCGTGGGCGGGATCGTGATTGCCGCCACCAACCGTCCTGATGTGCTTGACCCCGCCTTGCTGCGCCCAGGCCGCTTTGACCGGCAAGTGGTGGTGGCGCTGCCCGACATACGTGGCCGCGAGCAAATTCTCAACGTACACATGCGCAAGGTGCCCATTGGTGCGGATGTGCGTGCGGAAGTCATCGCGCGTGGCACGCCGGGTTTCTCGGGTGCGGATCTGGCCAACCTGGAGAACGAGGCCGCGCTCTTTGCTGCACGGCGCAGTGCACGTGTGGTGGAGATGATTGATTTTGATCGCGCCAAAGACAAAATCATGATGGGCGCCGAGCGCCGGTCCATGGTCATGTCTGAGGAAGAGCGCCGCAACACGGCGTATCACGAGTCCGGCCATGCGGTGGTGGCGCGGCTGGTGCCTCAGAGTGATCCAGTGCACCAGGCCACCATCATCGCGCGTGGCCGGGCGTTGGGCTTGACGATGCAGCTGCCCGAACAGGCTCGCTACGCCTATGACCGCACGTATTTGCTGTCACGCATTGCGGTGCTGTTCGGTGGCCGCATTGCCGAAGAAGTGTTCATGGACCAGATGACCACGGGCGCCTCCAACGACTTTGAACGCGCCACGCAAATGGCGCGCGACATGGTCACGCGCTACGGCATGAGCGACCTGCTGGGTCCCATGGTGTATGCGGAAAACGAAGGAGAAGTTTTCCTGGGCCGCTCCATCACCAAGACCACCAACATGTCGGAAGAAACAATGCGCAAGGTGGACATTGAAATCCGCCGCATCATTGATGAGCAATACGCCCTGGCGCGCAAGCTCATCGAAGAGCACCGCGACAAGGTCGAAGCCATGGCCAAGGCGCTGCTCGAACTCGAAACCATTGATGCCGATCAGATCGACGACATCATGGAAGGCAAACCGCCACGGCCGCCTAAGCCCAGCAGCGTGTCCAGCAACGGCTCGCGGTCAGGTAAGGGGGGTGGTGCCGAGGGCGGGGTGATTCTGCCCGCCGCATAGGACCCATCGATGGTTTTTTCGATGGCTGGCTGAGTAAGGAAAAAAGGACCGCTTCGGTCCTTTTTTTGACTCACCGTTAATTCCAGTGTGATCGTGCATTGAGGGGCACGGGGTAACCTGCGTGTCCTTTTTTGTTGCGTGTGTTCCATGACATCAGTCACAGCGTTTTGGCCCTGCGGCCGCTGGCGCATAGACCTTGCGCAGCCGCGTGTGATGGGCATTGTCAATGTCACGCCAGATTCGTTTTCCGACGGCGGGCGTTATTTCGATCCTGCGCGCGCGCTGGCACATGCACACGCACTCATCGAAGAGGGCGCAGACATTCTGGACATCGGTGGCGAGTCCACGCGCCCAGGAGCACCCGAGGTGAGCGTGGATGAAGAGCTGCGGCGCGTGCTGCCGTTGGTGGAGGCGCTGGCCGATTGCGGTGTGCCCTTATCGGTGGACACGAGCAAGCCCGAGGTGATGCGCGCCGCGCTGGCTGCGGGTGCGGACATCATTAACGACGTGCGTGCCCTGCAGGAGCCCGGCGCACTTGATGTGGTGGCGGCGAGCGACTGTGGCGTGGTGCTGATGCATATGCAGGGTGCGCCACGCACCATGCAGCAGGCGCCGCAATACACCGATGTGGTGGCCGAGGTGGCGCAGTTCTTGCGCTCACGCCTGCAGGCGGTGGTGGCGCGTGGCGTGGTGGCCGAACGAGTCGTGCTCGATCCGGGTTTTGGTTTTGGCAAGAGCGCCGAGCACAACCTGACGTTGTTGGCGCGGCTTGGCACGTTGGCGCTACCTGCGCCGTTGTTGGTGGGTTGGTCGCGCAAGTCCACGCTGGGGCAGATCACGGGCCATGCTGCGCCAGAGCGTGTGTATGCCTCGGTGGCGGCGGCGGTGCTGGCGGTGGAACGCGGGGCGGCTATCGTGCGTGCCCACGATGTAGCCGCCACGCGCGATGCGCTGCGCGTGGTGCAGGCCATGCGTTCGTATTTGTAATCAAGGAAGAAAAAATGAGTCGTACTTACTTTGGCACGGACGGGGTGCGCGGCACTGTGGGGCAGGCACCGATTACGCCGGACTTTGTACTCAAACTGGGCCAGGCCGCCGGGCGTGTCCTGGGGCGCTTGGCCCAGAAGCAGTCCGGCGCGCGCACCACCGTACTCATTGGCAAAGACACACGCGTGTCGGGCTACATGCTGGAAGCGGCGCTTGAAGCCGGGTTTTCCAGTGCCGGGGTGGACGTCATTTTGTGCGGGCCACTGCCCACGCCCGCTGTGGCCTATCTCACACGCGCGCAACGCGCTTCGGCGGGCGTGGTGATCAGCGCCTCGCACAACCCGTATCCCGATAACGGCATCAAGTTTTTTTCTGCCGATGGCAAAAAGTTGCCCGATGAAGTGGAGCATGCCATTGAGGCCGAACTCGACAGCCCGATCCAGTGCGTCGAGTCCAAATATCTGGGCAAGGCGCGTCGCATGGAAGATGCGGCCGGGCGTTACATTGAATTTTGCAAAAGCACCTTCCCCAACGAGTTCGATCTGCATGGCATGAAGATCGTGGTCGATTGCGCGCATGGCGCGGCCTATCACGTGGCCCCGGATGTGTTTCACGAGCTGGGCGCCGAGGTCATCTCGGTCGGCGTCAAACCCGATGGCTTCAACATCAATGACGGTGTGGGCGCGCTGCACCCCGAGCATCTGGCGCACGCGGTGGTGCAGGCCGAGGCTGATCTGGGCATTGCGCTCGATGGTGACGCTGATCGCCTGGTCATCGTCGATGGTGAAGGCAATATCTACAACGGTGATCAACTGCTCTACGTGATCGTGCGTGATCGTCTGGCTGCAGGGGTGCTGGACAAGTCACACGTGGGTGCCGTGGGCACGCTGATGACCAACTTTGCGCTGGAGCGGCGCTTTAGTGAACTGAATATTCCCTTCCTGCGTGCCAAGGTGGGCGACCGTTACGTGCTGGAGTTGCTCGAACAGAAAGGTTGGCTCTGGGGCGGTGAAGGTTCGGGCCATTTGTTGTGCCTGGATCGTCACAGCACGGGCGACGGCATCGTCAGTGCCTTGCAGGTGATCGCGGCCCTGCGTCGCAGCGGTAAATCGCTGTTGCAATTGACTGAAGACCTGCCGCTGCTACCGCAAGCGCTGGTCAATGTGCGGTTAACGCCAGGGGTGGATTGGTCTACGCATGACGGACTGCGCCGCGAGCGCGAGCGGGTGGAACAGGAGCTGGCCGGCCAAGGCCGCGTGTTGGTGCGCCCCTCGGGCACCGAGCCCGTGGTGCGTTTCATGGTGGAGGCCGCTACGCAGGAGCAATCCCAGGCGTTGGCGCAGCGTCTGGCCGATGCACTTTCACGCACGTAACAATTGTGTGACCCATGTCACGAACCTGTCATGAAGTCTTCCTACAGTGCGTTTGTCTTTTTGACAGGAGCATTTCAATGAAACTCAAAGCACTCAAGTTATGGATGACCGCAGGCGTACTGGCCCTGGCCGCCACCACGCATGCGCAAGACGTCACTGGCGCCGGCGCCACCTTCCCCGCGCCGCTCTATGCCAAGTGGGCCGATGCCTACAACAAGGCCACCGGCCAGCGCATCAACTATCAGTCTGTGGGTTCGGGCGCGGGTCTAAAGCAGATCCGTGGCAAGACGGTCGACTTTGGTGCTTCGGATATGCCGCTCAAAGATGATGAGCTGCAAAAAGACGGCCTGATGCAATTTCCTATGGTGATTGGCGGCGTGGTGCCGGTGGTCAACCTGCCAGGCATAAAGGCTGGTGAACTGCGTCTGACCGGCAAAGTGCTGGGTGACATTTATCTAGGCAACATCGAAAAGTGGAACCACGCTGACATTGCTGCACTCAACCCCAACGTAAAACTGCCCGACGCCAAGATTGCCGTCGTGCGCCGTGCCGATGGTTCGGGTACCACCTTTATCTGGACCAACTACTTGTCCAAGGTCAATGCCGATTGGAAGTCCAAAGTGGGCGAGGGCACCGCAGTGAACTGGCCCACGGGCACGGGCGGCAAAGGCAATGAGGGTGTGGCCGCTTTTGTGCAACGCCTGCCCAACGCTCTGGGGTACGTGGAGTATTCCTACGCCAAACAAAACAAAATGACCACCACGCTGGTGCAAAACGCCGCGGGGACTTTTGTGGCGCCCGATGATTCAGCCTTTATGGCGGCGGCGGCTGGTGCGGACTGGTCTAAATCCTTTTATCAAATCCTCACGCAGCAACCCGGCAAAGACGCCTGGCCCATCAGTGGTGCCACGTTCATCATGATGCATGTTGCACAAGACAAGCCCCAGCAGGCTGCGGCCACGTTGAAGTTCTTCGACTGGGCTCTTAAGAATGGCGACAAGATGGCTGAGGATCTGGACTACATGCCGCTGCCCGCGCCCGTTGAAGTCGCGGTGCGCAAATCTTGGGCGCAGGTACGTGATGCTGCCGGCAAACCGGTCTACACACCGTAGTAGAAAGCACGCGTTTCCAACGTACCGTACCCCGGCGCAGGCCGGGGGCTAATTTTGGAATCGCAATCAATCACAAGGAACGCGCAGTGGCAGCTACATTCCCGGCCTCTTCAAATTTGGAGGACAACCCAGTGAGTCCGATTCCGGAAGCGCCGTTGCCACGTCAGGCCAGCCGCGTAACCGACCTCGTATTTGCAGGCCTGGCCCGTGGGGCCGTTGCGCTCACGTTGTTGCTGCTGGTCGGCATCATCGGTTCGCTCGCCGTGGAAGCATGGCCTTCCATCAAAGCGCATGGACTGGCGTTTTTGTGGACCGCGCAGTGGGACCCGGTGCAAGAGAAATTCGGCGGCCTGGTCATGATCTACGGCACGCTGATGACCTCGCTCATCGCGCTCGTCATTGCAGTGCCGGTGAGTTTTGGCATTGCGTTGTTTCTGACCGAACTTTCGCCGCGTTGGCTCAAGCGTCCGCTGGGCACCGCCATTGAATTGCTCGCGGCCGTGCCGTCCATTGTGTACGGCATGTGGGGCTTACTGGTGTTTTCGCCCCTGCTTGCCCAATACGTGCAGACTCCTTTGCAAAGTGTGTTCGGTGATGTGCCTGTTCTGGGCACGTTGTTTCAGGGCGTACCGGTCGGTATAGGCATGCTGTCTGCCGGCATCATTCTGGCCATCATGATCATTCCCTTCATTGCCGCGGTGATGCGCGATGTATTCGAGGTCACGCCTGCATTGCTCAAAGAATCGGCTTACGGATTGGGTGCCACCACCTGGGAAGTGATGTGGAACGTGGTGCTGCCCTACACCAAGGCGGGCGTGGTGGGGGGTGTCATGTTGGGGCTGGGCCGCGCGTTGGGCGAGACCATGGCGGTGACTTTTGTGATCGGAAACTTCAATCAACTCTCCAGCCTGTCGTTGTTTGAGCCGGGCAACAGCATCACCTCAACGCTGGCCAATGAATTTGCCGAAGCCACGCCGGGGCTGCATCAGGCCTCGCTCATGTATCTGGGGCTGATTCTTTTCTTCATCACATTCGTGGTGCTGGCCTTATCGAAATGGTTGCTCGCGCGCCTGCGGCGGCGTGAGGGAGCGCGCACATGAGTGCGGTGGGCATGAATACCGTGGACACGAACCACAGGGCTCAGGCGCGGCGTCTGGCCCTGCACCGCCGGCGCAAGGCGGTCAATGCCGTTGCGCTGTCACTGTCGCTGCTGGCCATGGCTTTTGGTCTGGTCTGGTTGATCTGGATTCTCTGGGACACCATCGCGTTGGGCATAGGCGGGTTGAATGCGGCGCTCTTTACTGAGTCCACGCCGCCGCCCAATAGCGACGGCGGCGGGCTGGCCAACGCCATCATGGGCTCGGCCCTGATGGTGAGCTTGGCCACCGCCCTGGGCACACCGATCGGCATCCTGGCGGGTATCTACCTAGCTGAATACGGTGCGCGTTCCTGGTTTGGGCACCTCACACGTTTCATCAACGACATCTTGTTATCCGCACCATCCATCGTGATTGGGCTGTTCATCTACGCCATCGTCGTGGCGCGGATGCATTCGTTCTCGGGTTACTCCGGCGTACTGGCGCTGGCGCTCATCGTCATCCCCGTGGTGGTTCGCACCACCGAGAACATGTTGCAACTGGTGCCCAATGCCCTGCGTGAAGCGGCCTATGCGCTGGGTACGCCCAAGTGGAAGGTAATTTATTCGGTCACGCTGCGCGCCGCGCGTGCCGGCGTGATCACCGGTGTGTTGTTGGCACTGGCCCGCATTGCGGGCGAGACCGCGCCGCTGCTCTTTACGGCCCTATCAAACCAGTTCTTCAGCTTGAACCTGGGTGAGCCCATGGCCAACCTGCCCGTGACGATTTTCAAGTTCGCCATGAGCCCGTTTGCCAACTGGCAGCAAATGGCCTGGGCCGGTGTGTTTTTAATTACCGTAGGCGTGCTCACCCTGAACATCGTGGCGCGCGTGCTGTTTCGCAAATAAAGAATCAAGGTAAATCATGGATGCAGAACCTTCCCTGAACGGCGAAAAAATCAAACTGCGTGTGCGTGGGCTAAATTTTTATTACGGCCGCTTTCATGCGCTCAAGAACGTCAATCTCGACATCCCCGAGAAAAAAGTCACGGCCTTCATTGGCCCGTCGGGCTGTGGCAAATCCACGCTGCTGCGTACCTTCAATCGCATGTTCGAGCTGTACCCGGAGCAGCGCGCAGAAGGTGAAATCGCCATGGACGGCACCAACATCCTGACCACCCGCGAAGACATCTCTCTGATTCGCGCGCGCATCGGCATGGTGTTTCAAAAACCCACGCCGTTTCCCATGTCCA
>CAZZAD010000154.1:0-3908 GCA_964652055.1 uncultured Burkholderiaceae bacterium
CGCGCCCTGCAAGGGAGGGAACAACGCCGCGACGAAGTAAAAGATGTGATCAAGAGACAGGGCCTACGCCGGGGCGACGGCGGTTGTGCCGTGTATGTGAAACCCTCCTTAACCGCGTAGTTTTCAAAACGGTGTGGTCGGTAGGTGCGAGTTGTATCCAATTGTGAGTGTCATCGACACGCGGGTACGCACGAAGTTAGGCTGAATCGTCATAGTCAGTTGTCTGGCGGTTTTCACCTAACCTCTGAGGTCCATCATGAAAGTCATCCAAGCGTTTGCCGCGTTTTCTCTGCTGGGCTGTGTTGCGTTGAATGCGCTTGCGGCCGATCAGGACCCGCGTAACGCAAGCCCCCTTGCCGCAGCCTGTGAACAAGATGTGAAGGCGCTGTGTCCGCAGGTCAAGCCCGGCGAAGGGCGTATTGGGGCCTGCCTGAAAGCAAATCAGGAAAAAGTCTCTGAGGGTTGCAAGACGGCGTTCAAGTCAGGAAAGCGCCAGCGCCATCAGATGCAGGGTTAGGCGCAGTCTGCTGGGTATTTATTTCATCGAGCGCCAGTCGTGCAGCACATGCCATTGCATGGTTTGTGACTGCTGCACTTAAATAAAAACAAATTGAGGAGAGGTTCGTCATGAGCGTAAACGCTACTTCAATCGCGTCAAAGTCGCAGCATGTGCGGCATGACCGCTTGGCTAACGCCAAGCAGGTGTTACGGCAGTCGGGTACGACCGCCCCGACGCAAGCTGCAGATTCACCGACAGTTTCACCTCCGTCTGTCACTGGCGATGCCATCGCGCAGCTGCGGGCAGCACAGGCAGTGGCTGCGCAGTTCTCGGCACGTACAGCCCAGGCGAATGAGCAGCTTGCTTCTGCCAACACGGCGCCACGAGACGACAAGAAAAGCACGCCCCACGCTGAGGCGACGGGGCCGCAAGCGGGGCCGACCCAGACCTTGAGTCTTGGCGGTCAAACCCAAGCGGATGGTCAAGTCAATGCAAGCCAGGTGGTTTCTGCCGACGCCGCGCCACGAGACCGCAAGAAGGGCGCACACCACGCCGTGGTGACGGGGCCGCAAACGGGGCCGACTCAGACCTTGAGTCTTGGCAGCGAAATCCATGGCGACTGGGGGGTCAACGGAAGCCAAGCGGTGTTGGCGGCAGAGGCATTGTTTTTGAGACCGGGTAACCCCGATGCGCGGCCCGTGGACATCTTGGCGGGCATTCACGCGCAGGCGACCGAGGCCTATGAAAAAGTATGCAAATGAGGGCCCCGATGCTCAGCGTCGTGGTGCTATTCAGGCCGTGGTTCAGTTAGCGCTGACGGAGGGTTACAACGCACAGCAGATCGCGGATGCCTTGGTTGGAGAGCCGGGATTTTCGCGGGCGCAGATTGATCAGTACTTGAATTCAGTGGGGTTGGTGTCACCCGAGGTCTGGCAAGGCATTGTGAATTCCTCGCTGGTGTCGACCGTGCGATCAACCCTCAATGGCAAGAATATCGATGGCACAGGAATCATTGTCCGTGTGCAGGAGCCGTCTGATGCGCAACACGGTGTATTGGTCTCGCAGGTGGTTGGTGACCAAGCTGTGGGTGTTGCGCCTGGCGCAACGATAGAAATGGGTTTCCTGAATGATTTGCGGCAGCAAGGGCCGACGTTATCGCCAACGGAGCAGTTTTGGTCCGAGGTGGAAAAAACTGGTTTGCCTGCAGGCGATCCTCAAACCTTACGCACCGCTCTGCAAAACATGTTGACGCATACCGCGGCGGCCACGTTGGACGAACACGCTGCGGCGATTCAAGACATCACGCAGAATTCAAATGCCCGCGTGGTGAACATGTCTTACGGCACCACGCTGGTTTCCTTTTATGACCTTGCTGAAGCGGTGGTTGCCGCCGTTCCTGAGCTCAAGAGCGCCGTATTTGGAGGCGCCGACGTTGGCAGGCTGAAGCCGGAAATTCTGCAGATCACCCACAATGCAGTGCTGGGCAATCCTGAGGTAGATCAGGCGTTTCATAGCTATGTCATGGCAACCGAGCAAGCGGCTGATGGCGGCAAGATTCTTGTTGTTGCCGCAGGTAACAGCAACGAGGCAATAACCACGGCCCATGAAATTGGCGCAAACGTGCCCGAATGGGCAGCGTTCAATACGTTGGCCATGAGTGATCACGTGATCTCTGTGGGGGCCAGTACAACAAATGGAACGCCCGGCAACGTGGCCGACGACACCATGACTTATTTTTCTTCCTCCGGCGCTGATGCATTTCATCCCACCGTGGCGACACAAGGCAGCCAGGCGGCCGTTGCTTATTCCACCTACGTTGCCTGGCGCGCGCAACCGGGATCCAATTTCAATGGGCAAGGTGTGAGCGGCACTTCCCTTGCCACGCCCATTGTGTCCGGTACGGTTGCCTTGATGCTGCAAGAAGACCCCAACCTCACGTTCGCGGAGGTGAAAACCAGGCTGCAAGCGGCGGCGGTGGATACCGCAGCGCCCATAACGGCTGAAGGCGCGGGCATGCTCAATGTGGTCGAGGCGGTGCTGGGGTAACTCAGTTAAGGTTCAAAGCACTTCAACCCCAGCTTGCGCCAGCAGCTGTGCGGTCTCGAAGAGCGGCAGCCCCATCACGCCGGAATAACTTCCCTCTATGCGTTCGATGAAGATGGCGGCCAGGCCCTGGATGGCGTAGCCGCCCGCTTTGTCGTAGGGCTCCGAGGTGGCGCAGTAGCGTTCAATCTCGTCCACGCTGACTTTGCGGAACGTCACCTGGGTGACGCTGGTGGCCTGGAGCACTTGGGACTGATCGTTCATGCCCAACTGGCCCAGCGCTACGCAGGTGCGCACTTCATGGGTACGGCCTGACAGACGACGCATGAATTCGCTGGCTTCTGGCTTGTCTGCGGGTTTGCCCAGCACATGGCCATCCACGATGACGACGGTGTCCGCGGACAACACGGGGCGTGGCAACAGTGAGCGCAGCGCAAGACTGCGCAGCCCGAAATGTGCTTTCTCGCGGCTGATGCGCTCAACATAGTCTGCGGCGGTTTCACCTCGTTGCTGCGCTTCATCCACGTCTGGGCCGCGTGGCATGGCCAGGCGCAGCATCATCGGTTCAAAGCGCACGCCGATTTGTCGGAGCAGTTCACGTCGGCGTGGGCTGCGGGAGGCGAGGTAGATGTAGTTCATCGGATGGGGCGCTTTGATTAAGGAGTGCGTCTTACACGCGGTGATAAGGATGCGCGGCCAGGATGGACCACGCACGATACAACTGCTCGGCCAACAGCACGCGGGCCAGGGCGTGCGGCAGGGTCATGCTGGACAGGCGCAACAACCACTGGGCGCGCGCTTTGACTTCGGGGGCAATGCCGTTGGCACCGCCAATCACAAAGCACAGGGCCTGACTCTCATCACGCCGCCGCCTTAATTGGTCGGCCAACTGGGCAGTGGTGCAGTCTTTACCGCGTTCATCAAGGACGACCAGTTCGGTGCTGGGCGGAACCGCGGCCAGGATGCGCTCGCCTTCCAGATGCAAGACGCGTTCGAGCGGGGCGCTTTCAGGATCCACGGCGCGCAGCGCTTTGACCGTGACTTTCCAGTCAGAGGGAAAGCGCTTCAAATACTTGTCAGTCGCGTCCTGCGCCCAGCTCGGCAATTTATGGCCGACCGCAACGATGCTGATGTTCATCTCCAGGACGCGTTGAAGTCACACACGGGTTTACTTCTTGGCGCTGGATTTTTTTGCGGCCACTTTCTTTGTGCTTTTTGCAGCGGGTTTGCGTGCCGTGGTTTTGGCGGCCTTCTTGGCCGGCGCTTTCGTGGCAGGTGCTTTCTTAGCAGGAGCTTTCTTGGCCGGTGCTGTCTTGGCCGGTGCTGTCTTGGCCGGTGCTGTCTTGGCCGGTGCTGTCTTGGCCGG
>CAZZAD010000154.1:4008-6886 GCA_964652055.1 uncultured Burkholderiaceae bacterium
TGTTTTTTTGGCAACTACCTTCTTGGCAATCATTTTTTTGGCGGGCGCCTTCTTGGCGGCCTTGATGGGTACTTTTTTTGCCGCGGGCTTCTTGGCTACCGCTTTTTTCGCCACGGGTTTCTTGATCGCAGCTTTCTTGGCCGCGACTTTCTTGGCGGCCGGTTTCTTTACTGCGGCCTTTTTGGCGGCAGATTTCTTCGGCGTTGCTTTCTTGGGTGCTTCATCCTGGGGCGCTGCATCCTTAGGCGCCGCCTTGGGAGGCGCCGCCTTCACTACGGCGGGTTTGGGTTCTGCCTCTTTGAGGCGCACGGGCTTGGCGCCCCAGATTTCTTCCAGTGCGTAATACGCGCGCACGGGCGGCACCATGAGGTGCACCACGATGTCGCCCAGATCCACCAGCACCCATTCGCCTGTGTCGCCGCCCTCAACGCTGTTGACGTATCCGCCGGCTTCTTTGACCTTTTGCACGACGTTCCACGCCAGCGCGCGGGTCTGGCGGTTGCTGTTGCCGGTGGCAACGATCACGCGGTCAAACTCGCTGGACTGGCCCAGCGTGTCGTACACCTTGATGTCCTGGGCCTTGATGTCTTCAAGGGTGTCAACGGCAATGTGTTGCAGTGTTTTGAGGTCCATGCGGGGAAGTGTGCTTTCGTCGTAGTGAGCGTTACAGCCGTGAGCCATACAGCGCGTGCGCGCGAATATAGTCCAGCACCGCAGGGCGCAGTGCTTGTGTCAGTTGTTGCTGTTCCAGGGGGTTGAGCGCAGCGCTGGGGCGCGCCAGTAAATCGCGCAGTGTTGTGGCCGAAATGTCCACGGGCTGCATGGCAATGTCGATGAAATGTCCGCGGCTCAGTGGCATGGCTTGCGTTGCAGTGGCCTGATGTTGCGCGTAATACGCCTGCATGGCGCCACTGACGGGTTCACCTTGACGCGAAGCCACCGCCAGGTGGGCCAGCGTGAGCAGCTTCTCCCACTGGTGCCAGGTGTTTAACCGGGCCAGCTGGTCGCTACCGATGATCCACACCAGGGCGATTTTTTCGCCCAGCTCACGGCGTAGGGCTTGCAGGGTGTCGACGGTGTAGCTCGCATCGGCGCGTTTGATCTCGCGTCGATCCACTGTGAAACCAGGCTCATCCTTGAGGGCCAGCTCCAGCATGCGCAGGCGATGCACCGCGGGCGTGACCTGCGGCTTTTGCCAGGGTTGGGCGGTGGGCACAAAACGCACTTGCGCAAGGCCCAGCACTTCACGCGCGGCGTGCGCCAGTGCAAGGTGGCCCGCATGCGGTGGATCAAACGTGCCGCCCAGAAAGCCAATGCTGTTCAGAGGGGGCTTCAATTGATACGCACGCAAGCACGTCGCCCCGACGCAGGCCGGGGCCCAATTGGGAGCCTACGTAAATTGGGCCCCGGCCTGCGCCGGGGCGACGTGTGTTGCGGGTGCATTGGATTCTTGTGGAGGTGGTTGTGGCTGGGTTAAACCCAATCGCGCACACGCAGAAAGTCGGAATACAACCGCGCCTCAGGGCTGCTCGGTTCAGGATGCCAGTTGTACTTCCACTCCACCTTGGGCGGCATCGACATCAGGATGGATTCTGTGCGCCCACCGGACTGCAAACCGAATAGCGTGCCGCGGTCAAACACCAGGTTGAACTCCACGTAGCGGCCGCGCCGGTAGGCCTGAAAGGCGCGCTCACGTTCGCCATAGGTTTTGTCGCGATTGCGCGCGACGATGGGCTCATACGCTTCGACAAAGGCATCGCCCACGGCACGCAGCAGGGCAAAGTTCTGCGCAAACTCGCCTTCGTGATAGTCATCAAAGAACACGCCGCCGATACCGCGGGGTTCATCGCGGTGCTTGAGATAAAAGTATTCGTCGCACCATTTCTTGAAGCGCGGATATTTGTCTGCGCCAAAGGGATCGAGCGCGCCTTTGCAGGTGGCATGAAAGTGGCGGGCGTCTTCTTCGGTGCCGTAGTAGGGCGTCAGATCCATGCCGCCGCCAAACCAGTACACATCGGGTTGTCCCTCGGTGCGGGCAATGAAGCAGCGCACATTCATGTGCACGGTGGGCACGTAAGGATTGCGCGGATGAAACACCAGCGACACGCCCATGGCTTCAAACCGGCGTCCTGCCAGTTCAGGGCGCTGTGCAGTGGCCGAAGGGGGCAATTTGGCCCCGATCACGTGTGAGAAACCTACGCCAGCACGTTCAAAGAGCTGGCCCTCTTCAACGATGCGTGTGAGCCCGCCGCCGCCCAAAGGCGCATCGGCCGGTTTTTCCCAGGTGTCGTGCAAGAAGGGCGTGCCATCGAGCGCTTCCATGCGCGCCACGATGCGTTCCTGCAAACCCAGCAGGTATTCGCGCACAGATTGGGTGTCGATGAATTCGCTCATGGTGCTGCGCATTTAGCGGTCCGTGCTGCGCAACTTGAGCGCGCGGTGGCCGATGTCTTTGCGATATTGCGCGCCCGCAAATTTCACCTCAGCAGCGGCCACATAGGCACGCTTTTGTGATTCGCGCACGGTGTCGCCCAGCGCGGTGACGCACAGCACGCGGCCGCCCGAGGTGGTCAGTGTGTTGTCGGTCAGCGTGGTGCCGGCGTGAAAGACCACGCATTCGTCGGTGTCGGGCGGCAGTGTTTCGATGACATCACCCTTGCGCGGTTCATCGGGGTAACCGTGCGCGGCGATCACCACCCCCAGGGCCGTGCGCCGATCCCACTCCACATTCATCTCGTTCAGGCGGCCATCGATCCCGGCTTCCAGCAGTGTGAGCAGATCGGATTTCATCCGCATCATGATGGGCTGCGTTTCGGGGTCGCCCATGCGGCAATTGAATTCGAGCGTTTTGGGGTTGCCCATGCTGTCGATCATCAGT
>CAZZAD010000155.1:0-6850 GCA_964652055.1 uncultured Burkholderiaceae bacterium
TCGCGCGCTCCAAAAAATCGGAGTGCACCTCAGTTCATCCGCCTACGCAAATCGACCCTCAGACCGCAGGGGCTTCATGCAATTGCCCTGGAGTTGCTGGTCGAGAGGTGTGTGCACTGGGTAATCCGGCTGCGCCGCCGAACATGTCGATTTGACGTAGCGGTGTAACTTGGAATAAAGCGTCAACTTTTTCTCGTGGTAAATCAGCGACTATTGGCTTGCTTCCAGTCAACCGAGCGTATGGGAGGGTTGCGCGGCGCGTCTGTCGCAATGTTTTTGTTTGATGCGTCGGCCAGCTGATGATTCCAGTAGCTATCTGGAAGCTGAATGGATTTGCTGGATATATTGGTCGCTGTGTGGCTGGTATTGATGTCACCAGGTAGTGGTTTGTTTGCGACATTGGTCAAAGGCAGAGAATTCGCCTGGCTAACTTTTGCATTTATCAAATTTTGTAGCTTGATAGACATCGCAGCGCCTTTCCCTCTATATGTCGGGCGGCTCAAGTGGTGTTCATGAAGCCGCAGCTATTGGCGGGGCACTGTAAATCGGGTGCAACGCAACAAACAAGGGCCATGTGCGAGAAATTGATGGTGCCAACAGGGGCCTTGGTGTTGGCGATGAATTCATACGACCTTGGTTGAGGTGAGCGGTTGGCTGTTTTTGGGGTGATGTCCCAAGCGATGCTCGCTAGCTATTCGCAAGATCGCTGATCGGCCAGCGCGGGCGCACATCGAATGCCCCGGAACTGGCAGGGGCGCCGCGCTGCAGGCGGTGCAGACCCGCCAACGCGATCATCGCGCCGTTATCGGTACATAGATGCAGCGGAGGGAAGAACACCTTGCCGCCGATGGCCTGTACTTCGCGTTGCAAGCGTTCACGCAACTGGGTGTTGGCGCCCACGCCACCGGCCACAACCAAGGTTCGTAAACCCGTGGCGCGCAGTGCAGCCACTGATTTGGCGGCCAGCACATCGACCACCGCATCCACAAAGCCGCGCGCAATGTTCGCGCGGGCTTGCTCGCACGTGTCGTCGAGCTTTTTCACCGCCATGGCCACCGCGGTCTTCAGACCGCTGAAACTGAAATCAAAGGTGCCGCTCGCGAGCATGGGCCGCGGAAGCGCCACCGCGCCGGGCTGGCCAAACTCGGCCAGGCGTGACACTTCGGGGCCGCCCGGGTAACCCAACCCCAACAACATGGCGGTCTTGTCGAAGGCCTCTCCGGCCGCATCGTCCAGCGTTTCACCCAGCAGCTCATAGGCCCCAGGGCGCTGCGCGCGCAGCAGTTGTGTGTGCCCCCCGGACACCAGCAGGGCCACATAAGGCAGTTGCGGCGCCGGCGTGGCCAGCAGCGGCGAGAGCAAATGGCCCTCCAGGTGATGCACCTGCACCACGGGCTTACCCAGCGCAAATCCTATGGCGTGGCCGATGCTAGCGCCCACTAACAGCGCGCCTGCCAGACCTGGCCCCGCGGTGACGGCGATGGCGTCGATGTCGTGGCGACCCAGCCCGGCCTGTCGCAAAACGATTTCGATGAGGGGCAACACCCGCGCAATGTGGTCGCGTGAGGCCAGCTCGGGCACCACGCCGCCGTAGGCGCGATGCATGTCCACCTGGGAGTGCAACGCCTGGCCGATCAGGCCCGCGGTGCTGTCCACCAGGGCCACGCCGGTCTCGTCGCAGGAAGTTTCAATGCCTAGAACTCGCATGGAAGGCAGTGTAGATGCGGGCCCGGACATTTCATCAGGGACGCGGGAGTTGCGCGGCGCAGGGGCGAGCGATGTTGAGCGAGAGGGGCGCAGACGAATGCCCGCAGGCATTCGCGAGTACTTGAGCGCACCTGCGCCGCACCTGCGCCGCGCAAGCCCGCGTAGCCCCGACGATCCAATTTGGCTTTGGGGTTCGTGCCAGGAAAATCGACGTTCTGTGAGGCAGACGGCTCATAAGCGGGGCGACCTGACGAAATGTCCGGGCTCGGCTAGCTCGGCTTGGCAGGCCGGAGGAAACCTGTCTACAATGCGCCCTTTTTCGCCCGGGGGTTCCCGGGTTTCTTATTACGGACATCGCATGGCCACCATACGCCCCAAGGAAAACGAACCGTTTGAAGTTGCACTGCGTCGCTTCAAGCGCACCATCGAAAAAAGCGGCTTGCTCACCGAGCTGCGCGCACGCGAGTTTTATGAAAAGCCCACGGCTGAGCGCAAGCGCAAGAAGTCAGCAGCTGTAAAGCGCCACTACAAGCGCATTCGCAGCCAGATGCTGCCCAAGAAAATGTACTAATCGCCGCGGCGATTTGAGTTTTTTTCGCAAGCGCGCCTTCATGGCGCGCTTGTCGTTTCTGAAAGGTGGGTCCATGTCACTCAAAGAGCAGATCCAGGAAGACATGAAAACGGCCATGCGCGCCAAGGATGCGCAGCGCCTGGGCGCCATACGCCTGCTTCAGGCCGCGCTCAAACAAAAAGAGGTTGATGAGCGCATCACGCTTGACGATGCGGCCGTGCTGGCCATCGTGGACAAACTCATCAAGCAGCGCCGCGACTCCATTACGCAGTTTGAAAGCGCGGGCCGCACGGACCTGGCTGACAAAGAAAAATTTGAACTCACGGTGCTCAGCGCCTATCTGCCTCAGGCGTTGACCGAGGCCGAAATCGCTGCCGCGATCGATGCCGCCATTGCCGAAACGGACGCGGCCGGTGCGGGCGCCATGGGCAAGGTGATGGCGCTGCTGAAGCCCAGGTTGGCCGGGCGCGCCGACATGACGCAGGTCTCGGCGCAGGTCAAAGCCCGCTTGACCGTTTAACCCGGCTTACGCAGGCGGATGAACTGATGATTCCGCGCGGCTTTATTCAGGATCTACTCACCCGCATCGACATCGCCGATGTGGTGGGTCGCTACGTCGTGCTCAAGAAAGCGGGGCAGAACCTGCTCGGGCTGTGCCCGTTTCACGGCGAGAAAACGCCCTCATTCACCGTCTCACCCGCCAAGCAGTTCTATCACTGCTTTGGTTGCGGAGCGCATGGCAACGCCATTGGTTTCCTGATGGAAAACCGTGGCCTGGGTTATGTCGAAGCCATTAAGGATTTAGCTCAACAGGTGGGCCTGCAGGTGCCCGAAGAGCGCGGCGATCAGGCTGCGGCCTCACATGCACGGGGTCTGACTGAGGTGCTCAATCGCGCCGCTGATTTTTACCGCGATGGACTCAAAGGTGCCGATGTTGCCGTGGACTACCTCAAGCAGCGTGGCATCACAGGCCTCACCGCCAAGGCTTTTGCGCTGGGCTATGCGCCCGATGCGTGGCAGGGCCTGAAGCCGGCTTTTGAGAGTTACGAAGAGCCGCGCCTGGTGGACGCGGGGCTCGTCATCGTGGGTGATGAGGGCAAACGCTATGACCGTTTTCGCGGGCGCCTGATGTTCCCCATCCGCAACCGACGTGGCGCGGTGATTGGCTTTGGCGCGCGTTCTCTCGATGGTTCTGAGCCCAAGTACCTGAACTCACCTGAGACGGCGGTGTTTCGCAAGGGCTCGGAACTGTATGGGCTCTTTGAAGCGCAGGAAGCCATCCGTACTCGGCGCCGCGTGATTGTGTGCGAGGGTTACCTGGATGTGATTCAGCTCTCGCAAGCGGGTTTTGCGGAATCGGTGGCGGCGCTGGGCACGGCCATCACAGACACGCATGTGTCCACCCTGCTGCGTGCGGCCGACCACGTGATTTTTGCGTTTGATGGCGATGCCGCGGGTTTGAAGGCGGCGCGGCGCGCGCTGGAAGCCACCTTGCCCGTGATCACCGAAGACAAGCGCGCCAGCTTTGTGTTGCTGCCCCAGGGCGAAGACCCCGACAGTCTGGTCAAAGCGCAGGGTGCGCAGGCGTTTGAGCAGGCTATTGCCGATGCCCAGCCGCTGTCGCGCTGGTTGGTACGCGTGCTGTGCGAGGGCCGCTCCATGGACGTGGCAGAAGATCGCGCCAGCGTGGTGGCGCAGGCCCGGCCACTGCTCGCCTCCATGACCGCAGCAGCGCTACGTAGCCAGTTGTCAGGCGAGCTGGCCCGGGCCACTCGCACCCCAGTTGAAGAGATCGATGCGGTGCACGGCCTCAAACCCTGGCAGCGTTTGCCGGGCAATCGACAAGGGCGCAAGCCCAAGGCCGCGGCGGTGGAAGAGCTGGCGCAAAAGGTGCTGCAGCAGCTGTGGTCGCATCCCCAACTGGCGCGTGAATTCAATGCGCAAATCGCCACGGAGTTCGATGCCGACAACTCCCAGGTAGCGCAACAGATCATGGAGGTATGGCGCGCGGCCACCGAGTTTGCGCAGGTCAGCCCTGGCCTGCTCCTGGAACTGCTGGCCGACAGTGAACACGCCGCCGCCTACCGCGCCCTGTCGGCGCGCGACATGATGATGCAGGCCGACCCCGAACACGCCCGCTCGGATCTGCAGGGTGCCTTTGCCCGTTTGCACCAGCGCCGGATGGAGATCCGTTGCGAAGCCTTGCTGCAAGCCTATGAAAACGAGCCCACCCCCGAGGCGCTGGCCGCCTACAAGGAGGCCTTTGAGCTGCTGCGCACCTCGCGTACCGATGCGGGGCGCGACGTGCTGCCCACGCAATAGCGTCCAGTGCGCTGTTTTTGCAAGAAATTTGGTGTGAGGACAGATCTGAACGGGTACACTGCCGGCCCCCTGGTCCTGCGGCATGACGCAGTCAAGGGTTGTCAGTGCCTATCGATGAGGGCGTGAGCTGACAGAGGCCGACTTCCGGCTGCCCCTGGTGCGGACGCGTTAACGCATCCCAGCGCCATCAAGGCGAGCAGTCCGGCCGGCTAGTAATTCCAATTTGCATTAGAAACGATAACGTTGTTGCTGCGTCCTTGCCGTGCTACTGCACTGTCTGCGGCCGCGCGCCTAGTTCTCGTTTCCAATGCGAATTGGAATAAGACGAACAGTCGGTCTCAGTCAACAAACAAATTGAATCTTGGGTGCGATGTGCTTACCGCACATGGCGTGCAGCGTCTTGATTATTGGAAGGTAAACAGGCAATGGCAACGAAGGCGGCAGTAAAAAAATCGGCGAAACCCGCAAAACCCGAGGCAAACAAAAAGGCCAAGAAACAACCGGCCACCAAAGTAGGCGCAAAGAAAGAGGGCGCCAAAAAAGTAGTTGCCAAGGATGTAAGTTCTAAGGCGGCTCCTGAAAAGAAAGGGGCGGCTAAACCCGGCAAACCCGTTGCCGTAGACAAACCCAAGTCGACCAAGGCCGACGCCGCGTCTGCGGATAAATCGGCCAAGCTTGCCAAGACCAAAGTCGGTCAAGCCGTGGCTGCAGTGGCCAAGGGTGCAGCCAAAGCTGATGCAAAGGTGGATGCCAAGGTGGACGCCAAGGGCCCCGCCAAAGGCAAACCCGGCCGCAAGCCCAAGTCGCAATCGGATGAGTCCGGCGCCGATGCCGTGCCCGATGCCGATGACGGTGCGGTGGATCCCGAAGTTCAGGTTGTCGAAAAACTGTCCACGCGCAAAAGCGCCAAGGACCGTCGCGCCAAAGAAAAAGCACTTAAAGAAGCGCTCGAACGCAGTTATCAGGGCACGGTGGAAGACCTCGAAGCCCGCCGCAACAACCTCAAGGCGCTCATCAAGCTGGGTAAAGAGCGTGGCTTCCTGACGTATTCGGAAATCAACGATCACCTGCCCGAGAGCCTGGTCGATGCTGAAGCCATCGACGCAGTCGTGAGCACCTTCGGCGACATGGGCATCCAGATCTTTGATCAGGCGCCCGATGCCGAAACGCTGCTGATGAACCCCAACTCACCGGCTGCTGCCAACGACGACGACGCTGAAGAAGAAGCCGAGGCCGCGCTGACCACGGTGGATGCCGAATTCGGCCGCACCACCGACCCCGTGCGCATGTACATGCGTGAGATGGGCTCGGTTGAGCTGCTCACGCGCGAGGGCGAAATTGAAATTGCCAAGCGCATTGAAGACGGCCTCAAGCACATGGTCATCGCCATTGCCGCCTGCCCCACCACCATTGCAGAAATTCTGAGTTACGGCGAGCGCATCCGCGCCAACGAAACGCCCATTGATGAATGCGTTGACGGCCTGGTGGACCCTGAAGCCGAAGACTTCCCCACCGCGCGCGAAACCGGCGCGGCCGCTGCGCTCGACGAAGACGGCGAAGAGATTGAAGAGAACACCGACATCGGCGCCTCGGGCATGACCGCAGCGCAGCTCGATGAGCTCAAAGTGCGCGTGCTCGAAAAATTCGATCACGTGAGCAAGCTCTTCGACAAGATGCGCGTGTCCTATGAAAAAGAGGGCTACAAGTCACCCGGCTATGTGCGCGCCCAGGAAAAAATTCTTGATGAGCTGATGACGCTGCGCTTTACCGCCAAGATGGTTGAAAAGCTGTGCGACACCCTGCGCTCACAAGTAGAGAGCGTGCGCAGCATTGAGAAGCAGATTTACGAAATTGTCGTCAACAAATGCGGCATGCCGCGCCCGCACTTCCTCAAGCACTTTCCCGGCGCCGAAACCAACACGCGCTGGATTGCGCGCGAAGCCGAAGCCGGTCACGTCTATTCAGAAAAACTCGTGCGCAGCCTGCCCGCCGTGCAAGAGTTGCAGCACAAGCTGCTCGACCTGCAAAAGCGCGTGGTGCTGCCCCTCAAAGACCTGCGCGAGGTCTACAAGCAGATGGCCACGGGCGAAGCCAAGGCCCGCAAAGCCAAGCGCGAAATGACCGAGGCCAACCTGCGTCTGGTGATCTCCATTGCCAAGAAGTACACCAACCGCGGCCTGCAGTTCCTCGACCTCATTCAGGAAGGCAACATCGGCCTGATGAAGGCGGTGGACAAGTTCGAATACCGCC
>CAZZAD010000156.1:0-6848 GCA_964652055.1 uncultured Burkholderiaceae bacterium
CCGCGCCCGGCCACAGGGCGGAACGCCGCCAGCCCGGCGGCAATAAAACGCGGCTCGGTGTTTACGGCCAGGGCGCAGGCGGTGGCCGCCAGGGCGTTGTGCGCCATGTGCTGACCCGAGCAGGCCAGCTCCACGTCGATCACGCCTTCGGGCGTGGCAATGGACAGGGCGGTGCGCCCACCGGCAGCAACTCCAATCTGTGCCGTGATGGTCGCCTCGCCTTGCAGCGCGAAGTCGAGCACGCGGTGCGTACCGGCCAGCCGGCGCCACAGGGGCGCGCAGGCGTCGTCGGCCGGAAACACGGCCACGCCGCCGATAGGCAGCGCTTCGATGACGGCACCGTTTTCACGTGCAGTGGCTTCGGCCGAAGCGAAAAATTCCTGATGCTCGCGCTGTGCGTTGTTCACCAGCGCCACCGTGGGGCGGGCAATGGCGGCCAGGGCCGCAATCTCGCCCGGATGGTTCATGCCCAGCTCCAGCACCGCGACGCGATGCTGCGCATTCATGCCCAGCACGATCAGCGGCAGACCGATGTCGTTGTTCATGTTGCCGCGCGTGGCCAGGCGATGCGTGGGCCCGAGGGATTGCGCCAGGATGCTGGCCAACATTTGTGTGACGGTGGTTTTGCCATTGCTGCCGGTGACCGCAATGACCGGCACCTCAAAGCGGCTGCGCCACACCGCGGCCAGCCAGCCCAGGGCACGCAAGGTATCGGGCACCACCAGCTGCGGCACGGCCACGTCGAGCGCATGCTCCACCATCACGGCGGCGGCACCCGCAGCAGCGGCAGCGCTGGCGTGGTCGTGCCCATCAAAACGCGGGCCGCGCAACGCGACAAAAAGTTCACCCGGGCGCAGCGTGCGCGAGTCGGTGCACACGCCGGTAAAACGCGCTGCGCCGTTGCCACGTACGGTGGCCTCGTGCAGCAGTTGTGCAGCTTCGTCGAGCGTCATCATGGTGACGGTGACCTCTGTGAGGGTTGAGCGCCTGATGGAGTGCGCCGGCCTTCGAGCCCTTGCTCCAGCCCCTGCTGATGGCGCAGCTGCACCAGGCGACGGGCATGGTGCAGGTCGGAAAACGGGTGCCGCACACCTTGCACGTCCTGATAGTCCTCATGGCCCTTGCCGGCCAGCAGCACGACATCGGCCGGGTCGCTATCGAGGACGGCGTGTTCGATGGCTTGCAGTCGGTCGGCCATGCGCTCGCAGCTGTGGTCGATAAAGCGTTGCGCGGGTACGCCGGCCGCAATGGCCTCGATGATGGCGTGCGGGTCTTCAAAGCGCGGGTTGTCGGTGGTGATCACGATGTGATCGGCTGCGTTGGCGGCCTGCCCCATAAGCGCGCGCTTGCCCTGGTCGCGCTCGCCACCACAGCCAAACAGCACCCACAGACGTGCGTTGCGCACGCGGACCATGGGCTGCAGGGCGGCAATGGCCTGCGTCAGGGCATCGGGGGTATGCGCGTAGTCCACCACGATCAGGGGCGTGCCCTGCGCCACGAAAAACTGCATGCGCCCCTCGGGCGGCTGCAGCGATTGGGCCAGGCGCGCCGCATCGTCCAGGGTGATGCCGGCCGCGTACCAGGTGGCAATCACGCTAAGCAGGTTGGCCACGTTGAACAGCCCCACCAGATTCACGTCCACGCTCACACACTGCAGGGGTTGGCCGTACCGCTCCAGACAGGCCTCGAAGTGCATGCCCTGTTCGGTGGCGCGGATGTCACGTGCGAACAGACGCGCAGCCATGTGGGGATCGAGCGCCATGCGTTCGGCCGCCACGGTGGTGCCGATGATCTGCAGCGCACCGGTACGGGCTCGCTCACGCAGGCGCTCCACCAGACGGGCGCCCACGGGGTCATCCAGATTGATCACCGCGTGCCCGAGCCCGGGCCAGTCAAACAGCGCCGTCTTGGCGGCCTCATAGGTGGCCATGTCGCCGTGATAGTCGAGGTGATCGCGCGTGAGGTTGGTGAACACGGCGATATCAAAGTGCATGCCATCGAGCCGACCTTGCGCCAGACCGATGGAGGAAGCCTCCAGCGCCACCATCTGCGCACCATCAGCACGCAGTTGGTGAACTGCGGTGTGTAGCGCGACGGCCTCGGGCGTGGTCAGGCCGCTGCGGGTGAAGGCGTCTGTGCCGGGGAACCCGCTGCCCACCGTGCCGAGTACGCCACCGCGACGGCCCGACTGGGTCATGCCCTGGGCAATCCAGTGCGTACAGGAGGTCTTGCCATTGGTGCCTGTCACACCCACGGTGAGCAGCTTGCGGCTGGGCTCGTCGTAGTAACGCGCGGCCAGATAGCCGCTCAGGGCGCGCAGCCCTTTGACGGGCAGGATCGGCACATTGAGGTACACACCGAGATTCACGTTGAACTGATCTGCGCTCCAGCCTTCAGCTTCAACGAGGGCGGCCTGTGCCCCACGACCCAGGGCCTGGTCGATGTGGGTGCGACCGTCCTGGCTGCGCCCCGGCACGACGCCCGGCATGGCCATGAATACGTCGCCGCGCTCCACCTGACGGCTGTCGGCGCGCAGGCGGCGACCGGTCAGCTGGTGCTGCGCAAGCCATGCCAGCGCCGGCACCACGGCAGCATCGATCTGGGCCAAGGTATGAGCCAAGGGCGGATCAGCGCGCGTCATGGCATCAGTCTCGGTGTGCCTTGCACCAGCTGCACGGCAGCAGGGTCACGCAAGGTGGGGGCAACGGCATCGGGGGCAACCTGCATCAGGCGCAAGGCCTGGCCGGCAATCTGCGAAAACACGGGGGCAGCTACATCGCCGCCGTAGTAACGGCCGCCTTCGCGTTTGTGATCGGGCTCGTCAATCATCACGGCAATCACCAGGCGCGGATCTGAGGCCGGTGCAAATCCGGCAAAGGAGGCCACATAGGCGTTGACGTACTGGCCATCGCGAATCTTGCGCGCCGTGCCGGTCTTGCCCGCCACGCGATAACCCAGGGTGCGTGCCGCCGGGGCGGTGCCTTCTTCGCTGGTGGCCACCTCCAGCATGTAACGCATGGCGCGCGCCGTCTGCGCGCTGAGCACCTGACGGCCTACGGCGGGCGCCGAGGTGCGCACCAGGCTCACCGGCACGATGTCGCCATCGCGCGCAAAGACGGTGTAGGCACGCGCCAACTGCAGCAATGAGACCGACACGCCGTAGCCATAGGCAATGGTGGCCTGTTCGATCGGGCGCCACGTGTTGTACGGGCGCAGCCGTCCAGCCACCGCGCCACTCAGGCCACTGCTCGGCGCGCTACTGGAGGACGCCGTGACAGTGGACGTGCCACCCGAGGACGTGGCCCCCATGGGCTGAACCACCTCTTCAGGCACGCGGCCCAGGCCCACGTTGGTGTAGGTCTCCCACAGCGTGCGTGCGGGCAGATCGAGCGCGATCTTGGCGGTGCCCACATTGCTCGACTTGGCCACCACCTGCGCCACCGTCAACGGACCATGCGGGTGGGTGTCGCCAATGGTGCGGCCGCCGATGGTCATGCGACCGGGGGCGGTCTGGATGATCATTTGCGGCGTGATCTGGCCCGCTTCCAGAGCTGCGGCAATGGAAAACGGCTTGAGTGTGGAGCCGGGTTCAAACGTGTCGGTCAGCGCGCGGTTGCGCATGCTGTCGGCCGTCAGGCGCTCACGCTGATTGGGATCAAAACTGGGCGCGTTGACCAGGGCCAGCAGCTCACCGGTCTGCACATCGAGCACCACCACACTGCCGCCACGCGCGCCACTTTTTTCCACCGCGGCACGCAGCGCCGTGGCGGCCACGTGCTGAATGCGGCTGTCGATCGACAGGGCCAGATCGCGTCCATCCACCGGCGCGCGCAGCCAGTCGTCTTCCACCACTCGGCCCAGGCGGTCTTTGATGACGCGACGGCTGCCCACCCGGCCGGCCAACTGCTTTTCATAGGCACGCTCGATGCCTTCCTGGCCGCGGTCTTCCACGTTGGTGAACCCCACCACATGCGCAGCGGTGGCCCCCTCGGGGTAGTGGCGTTTGTATTCGGGGCTGGTGTGTATGCCGGAAATTTTCAGCGTGGCAATGCGTGCCGCCACATCCACATCGACCTGGCGCCGCAGATACACAAAGCCGCGGTCCACGGCGAGCTTGGCTTTGAGTTCACTGGCAGGCAGTCCCAGCAGGCGCGCCAGCGCGGTCAGTTGTGCGGGGTTGGCATCCACATCGTCGGGAATGGCCCAGAGCGCGCGCGCGGGCACGGAGGCAGCCAACACCGCGCCATGGCGATCAGTGACTTTGCCACGCGTGGCGGGCATCTCCAGTGTGCGGGCGTAGCGCGCCTCACCTTGCCGCTGTAGAAAATCGGTCTGCACACCTCCTTGCAGCGTGATGGCCTTGACCACCAGTGCAGCAAACGCCAGAAACAATATGCCCAGCGCCAGGCGCGAACGCCATGCCGGCAGGGGCACCGACAGCAAGGGGCTGGCGCCGAACACCACGCGACCGCTGCGCGGGCCCGCGCCACTGCGCGCCACCCGACCAGGCGCCTTACGCCACAGCGTTTGCGCCACAGTGCTCACCGCGCGCCCTCGCGTGAAGAAGACGGTGACGGAACCGAAAGCGGCAGCAGCACCGCGCGCGTGGGGTCGAGCGGGCGCAAGCCCTGTTCACGGGCCGCAGACTCAATGGCGGCGGGCTGGGACAAACGCCCCAGATCGATGCGCAACCGATCACCGTCAGCCACCAGTTCGCGCTCACGCGTCTGCGCACGCTCCAGATCCACAAAGGCATTGCGTGCGCGCTGCTGCGCCGTGACCAAGGCCATTGCGCACCCCACCAGAGCCAGGGTCAGCACCACCAGCAGCAGGCGCTCGGTCATGACGCCCCTCGCACAGAAAATGCCGCAGCCAGAGGCTCGGCCGTGCGTTGCGCCACCCGCATGATGGCCGAGCGCGCACGCGCGTTGGCCGCCACTTCCACCGCATCGGGCGCGCGCTTACCCAGGCTGTGCAAACGCGGGGCGGGCAGATCAGCCGCACGCAGGGGCACATGCGCCGCCACCGCACGCTCGGGGTGTGCCTGCGCTTCGATGAAGCGCTTGACGATGCGATCTTCCAGCGAGTGAAAGGCGATGACCACCAGGCGCCCACCCACCGTCAGAAGCGAAAGGATCTGTGGCAGCACTAGCGTGAGCTCCTCAAGCTCTTGATTGATGTGAATCCGTAAAGCTTGAAACGTGCGCGTGGCAGGGTGCTGGGCCGCGTCCTTGCGAGAGCGGCCACGTGCGGGGATCGCGCCCGCCACGAGCGCGGCAAGCTGCGCAGTGGTGTCCAGCGGCCGCCCGTTCGTGCGGCAAGCCACAATCGCCTCTGCAATCGGGCGAGCAAACCGTTCTTCCCCATAGTCACGTATCACCCGTATCAGTTCGTTGACCGAAACCTGTGCCAGCCACTCGCGCACGCTTTGACCCACCGTGGGATCCATGCGCATATCGAGCGGCCCGGAGGCGCGCAGTGAAAAACCGCGCTCCGGCTCGTCGATCTGCGGCGACGAAATACCCAGATCCAGCAACACCCCATGCACCTGCGTGATGTGCAGCGCATGCAAGGCGTGTGTGAGTTGCGAAAACGGTGCATGCACAAACTGGAAGCGTGCGTCGGTGATCAGCGCTGCAGCAGCGGCCGCCTGGGGATCGCGGTCCAGCGCAATCAGGCGCCCCTGCGGTGACAAGCGACTGAGAATTTCGCGCGTATGCCCCCCGCGCCCGAAGGTGGCATCCACGTAGATGCCCTGCGGATCGGTGACCAGCGCATCGGCCGCAGGTGCGGCCAGCACCGTGGTGTGCGCGCCGGGCGTTTTGTGTACGACAGAGGGTGCGGCCGATGCCGTGGCGGGTAAACGATGTGGATTCGACATCACTCACGATCAAAACCTGAATCCGGCGGCGACCTGGTTGGCCACCACAGCCGGCAGCTGCTCACGTTCACGCTCGGCGTGACGCTCCACATCCCACAATTCAAAGTGCGCGCCCATGCCCAGCAGCAGCACGTCACGCGCCAGACCACTGGGCGTGCGCAGCTCGGGCGCAATGAGCATGCGACCGGCACTGTCCAGATCTACGTCGGTAGCGCTACCCAGCAGCAGACGCTGCAAAGCGCGTGAGTCATGCGGGAGCGCCACGATGGTTTCGCGTCGCGCTTCCCATACCGGGCGGGGGTAAAGCAGCACGCAACCATCAGGGTGGCGTGTCAGCGTGAGGCGACCGTCGCACGAAGCCAGCAACGCATCCCGAAACCGTGCCGGCATCGGAACGCGCCCCTTCGCATCCAAAGTCAGTGCTGCTGCCCCTTGAAACATCCGCCCCGCCAGAAATTTAAGTCAGCGCACACTCACAGATTTCTCTGCTGAGCAAACGCTAACTAATCCACGATTTCCCACAATTTCACACCGGGACGGACTTTAATGCAGTGCAACGACGAGGGTCAAGCGAATAGCGCCAAAAAATCCATTTACAACAAAGACTTAGAAGACATATTTCAGCTCAATTCAGAACTGGATTTCATCGAAAAATTAGATAGATAGCGGGGCCAATGAAAGTGATGGATGAAGAGGCGGAGGCGCCCGCCCCGCCCACCGCTACCACCGATGGGTGAGAGGGAATAAATACAGTTAGTCAGTGGACTAAAGACCGAGTGCGCAGTGCGGCTGCGTCAGTGCGAGGCCCGTTTCCTGATGACCTTTACGCGCTTCGAGAGCTGTGCGGTTTATGAAAGAACCCCAGCGCACCGAACAGACGTCGCGCCGGAACGGGGAAAACGCACGCGCTGCCGTCACCCCGGCGCAGGCCCTGTCTCTTGATCACATCTTGGTCCGAGTTCAGTGT
>CAZZAD010000157.1:0-6838 GCA_964652055.1 uncultured Burkholderiaceae bacterium
AAGCCACGTAGGCAGCGGCGAGGCCGGTCACCGCGTTGGTGACACCGGGGCCACGGGTGACCAGGGCCACGCCGACCCTCGGGCTGGAGCGCGAATAGGCATCGGCCGCATGCACGGCCGCCTGTTCATGGCGCACGAGGATGTGCTGGAACTTGTCCTGCTTATAAATTTCGTCGTAGATGTAGAGCACCGCGCCACCGGGGTCGCCAAAGACGTGCCCGACGCCTTCTTCCTGCAAGCAGCGGATGACAATTTCCGCGCCGTTGAGGACGGGGGCAGGAGAATTTTCTAACGGGGCCGGAGAACTACTTTCAACGCGCTTGGCCGTAGCGCTTAGGGTGGGTGACATAGAGATCCTCTCAAGGTCCACGGGAGATTGATTGGATGTCGTTCCGTGCCCGCTCGTGACGGGTGGTGCGACGGCTTAACAGCGTAACGAAGACAACGGGATGGGCTGCTCCGGACTGAGGTGCTTGCGGTTCAAGACTTGAAAAACGGAGGCCGCACAGTAATGCGGCACTGCAAAAATGGCAAACGAATCAGTGCAAATCAGCGGACAAATTCTTTTACGCCCTCCTGGGTCGCCAAAAGCAGTACGTCCGCGGGCCGGCGGGCAAACAGGCCCGCGGTGACGACTCCCGCAATCTGATTAATGCGCGCTTCCAGAGCCACAGGGTCGGAAATCAGCAGGTTACGAACGTCGATGATCAGATTGCCGTTATCCGTCACAAAATTCTGGCGCGTAACCGGCCGCCCGCCCAGGTGCTCCAGCTCATGCGACACGTAGGCACGCGCCATGGGAATCACTTCCACCGGCAGAGGAAAACGTCCCAGCTGATCCACCCGCTTGCGCTCTTCGGCGATGCAGACAAACTTCTTGGCCACAGCTGCCACGATTTTTTCGCGCGTCAACGCGCCGCCACCGCCCTTGATCATGTGAAAACCCGCGTCGATTTCATCGGCGCCGTCCACATACACGGGCAGCTCACGCACGTCGTTGAGTTCCACCAGGGCAATGCCATGGCCGGTCAGGCGCTGCGCGGAGCGCTCAGAGCTGGCCACCGCGCCTTTGATCTGCGTGGCAAAGGGGGCCAGCGCGTCAATGAACAAATCGGCCGTGGACCCCGTGCCTACTCCAATGACCGCGGTGCGTCCAAAGTACGGGCGCACAAAATCCAGCGCGGCGTGCGCCACTTCGCGTTTGAGGTCGTCGGGTGATTTCATTTGACTTGAGCAGCGCGTGCGCGCTCCACGTAACCCTGGTACTGCGGGATGGCGATGGCAGCAAGAATGCCCACCACGATCACCACTGGCAGCACCGAGCCCAAAACCCAGTGAAACCAACGGTTGGGGGGTGGGGGCGCTCCATACTCATTGCTGCCGTCACGACCCGGCATAAACACAATGGGCAAAAAGAAAAACAGATTGACCAGCGGAACCAGGCTCAACAACCACAACCAGCCGTTCCAACCCAGGTCATGACAGCGCTTGATGAGTTGCAGCGTGCTGAACACAAGAAACACAATCAATAACGGTACTGCAATGAGTGCCGGGCCCATAAACACCGGCCCCGCAGAATCCGACGCGGTGGCAACAAGGGCCATCACAGCACCAATGAAAACCCACAACACGAGATAAGCGCCGGCGTTGTAGGCGAGATAACGCAGCCGGCCAATACGGCCTTGCGCCGACCACAACTTGACGGGTTGAGGCGCGACCGAATCAGCAATGTCGGCCACTTGGGCCTGGGGGGGTGCGTAAGGGTTGGCTGTAGTCACTGGGTGCGTTCCTAAGTATTTAGGCGCAATGCTGTTTGGTTACAAACAGGTCAAGGCCAAAGTTATTAAGTTCCCTCCCCTTCAAGGGGAGGGTTAGGGTGGGGATGGGGTTGTACGGGGCGCATTTTCCTTCGCGACATACCCCATCCCCACCCCCGCCCTCCCCTTCAAGGGGAGGGAGAAAACACTGCGCCTTGAGAGGTGCAGAAATGTGGTTAAACGACGGTGCCTGCGCCGGAGCGACGAGGTTTTGTAGTGCATGGAAGCGCTTCACTATGAAATAAACCGCGTCTAGATCCTACTTGCGCATGGGGGGCAGATCCGTACACGCCCCTTCAGCCACTTCCGCGGCCATACCCACCGATTCGCCCAGCGTGGGATGCGGGTGAATGGTTTTGCCAATGTCGGTGGCGTCCGCGCCCATTTCGACAGCCAAAGCCACCTCGCTGATGAGATCGCCCGCATGCGTGCCCACAATGCCGCCGCCCACCACACGATGGGTTTGTTCATCGAACAACAGCTTGGTGAAACCTTCTTCGCGCGTGTTGGCAATGGCGCGACCGCTGGCAGCCCAGGGGAACTTGCCCACTTTGATCTTGATGCCCTGCTTCTTGGCGTCTTCTTCCGTCAGACCCACCCAGGCCACTTCAGGGTCGGTGTAGGCCACGGACGGAATCACGCGCGCATCGAAGTAACTCTTCTCACCCGCAATGGCCTCGGCGGCCACATGGCCCTCATGCACGGCTTTGTGCGCCAACATGGGCTGACCCACGATGTCGCCGATGGCGTAGATGTGTGGCACGTTGGTGCGCAGTTGTTTGTCCACCGCGATAAAGCCGCGGTCACTGACCGCCACGCCTGCTTTGTCGGCGCCGATCTTTTTGCCATTGGGACTGCGGCCCACGGCCTGCAGCACGATGTCGTAGCGCTGCGCTTCGGCGGGCGCACCTTCGCCCTCAAACTTCACCCACAGGCCGTCGGGCTTGGCCTCCACCGCCACGGTGCGGGTTTTGAGCATGACTTTGTCGAAACGTTTTTCGTTGAACTTTTGCCAAACCTTGACCAGATCACGATCCGCGCCGGTCATGAGGGTGTCGAGCATTTCGACTACATCAATGCGCGCACCCAGTGTGGAGTACACGGTGGCCATTTCCAGACCGATGATGCCGCCACCAATCACCAGCATGCGACCCGGCACCTGGGGCAGCTCCAGCGCGCCGGTGGAATCGACGATGCGTGGGTCATCGGGCAGGAAGGGCAGGCGCACCGCGGCCGAGCCTGCAGCAATGATGGCGTGGGCAAAGCGAATGACCTGCTTCTCGCCCGACGGTTGCTGACCTGGGCCCGTAGTGAGCGCCACTTCCAGATGGTGGGGATCAATAAAGTTGCCGTAGCCGCGCACCACAGTGACCTTGCGCGCCTTGGCCATACCCGCCAGGCCACCGGTGAGTTTGCTCACGACCTTGCTCTTGTGCGCGCGCAGTTTGTCCAGGTTAACCACGGGGCGACCAAAGTCCACGCCCGTATCGGCCAAATGAGCCGCCTCATCCATGATGGCGGCCACATGCAGCAACGCCTTGGACGGGATGCAACCCACGTTCAGGCACACGCCACCCAATGTGGAGTAACGCTCGACCAACACCACTTTTTTACCCAGATCCGCCGCGCGGAAGGCAGCCGAATAACCGCCAGGGCCGGCGCCCAGCACAAGCACATCGCATTCGAGTTGCGCACTGCCGGTATAGGCGCCTGCGGCGATGGGGGCAGGTTGCTTCTTGATTCCCTCCCCTTCAAGGGGAGGCTGATTTTTTGTTCCCTCCCCTTCAAGGGGAGGGTTAGGGTGGGGATGGGTTTGAGCCGCGCTCGCACGCACCCCATCCCCACCCTCGGTCCCTCCCCTTGAAGGGGAGGGAAGTTCCGACGCCTCCATCACCAAAATCACATCGCCCTGGTTGACCTTGCTGCCCACCTTCACGCGCAGCTCACGCACCACGCCCGCAGCCGAGGAGGGAATCTCCATCGAGGCTTTGTCGCTTTCCACGGTGATGAGCGACTGCTCTTTGGCAATGGTGTCGCCCGGTTTGACCAGCACTTCGATGACTTCAACGTTTTTGAAATCACCAATATCGGGAACCTTGATTTCTTGCAGTGCGCTCATGCTTTTTGTTCCTGTGAGGTTTGCGCTGGAGCCGTGTTGCCCCAGGATTCGTTTTGAAGCAGATGAAACGAGCGCACCGGCAGTGCGGAGCTTTTATCGAACTCCGCACCCGCGCGCACGCCCAGCTCAGCCAGCTGGGCCGCCGAAAGCGATTGGTCATAAGCGGCATACATGGCGCCCAGGGCAAAGTTGCGCCCCGACCCGATGCCCCAGAAGCGTTCAAAGGCAAACACTTCGCGGTAGGAATACACGCCATAGATCCCGCTCGGGTTGGCAATGACCGCGTTGATCTGTGATGACTCGTAGGGATCGGACTCTTCTTCCTTGGTGTTGAGGAAGTATTTTTCCTTGAGCACGCTGTGCAGCTTCTGAAAGGTGGCAAACACCTGCTGCCGACTGGCCAGCTGACACTCGTCACCCAGACTGCGCAACGCCTCGGCCAGCACTGCAAAGTGTGCGGTGCTGCCGGCCAGCCCGATGTACGACTCACCCACGCGAAAAATTTTTTCGTTGAGCTCATAGCCATGCGGCAGACGCGTCTCGCCAAACGTGACGAGCGCATCGGACGCAATGGCAATTTCGCCCTGCTTCTTGACGACGACGAGGGTGGTCATGGCCTTGCGCGTTCAGCTCAGAGCATCGCGCGCCGGAAATCCGAAAGCAGCGAGGCCAGGTACGCGTTAAAGCGCGCCGCCGAAGCACCATCGACCACGCGGTGATCCCACGACAGCGACAGCGGCAGCATCAGGCGCGGCGCGAACTGTTTGCCGTCCCACACCGGCCGGATGCTGGAGCGGCACACGCCCAGGATGGCCACTTCAGGCGCATTGATGATGGGCGTGAAGTACGTACCGCCAATGCCACCGAGTGACGAGATGCTGAACGTGCCGCCCTGCATGTCGGCCGGCGAGAGCTTGCCGTCGCGCGCCTTGGCTGCCAGAGCACCGGTCTCAGCAGCGATATCGAAGATGCCTTTTTTGTCGGCATCTTTGATGACCGGCACCACCAGCCCATTGGGCGTATCCGCGGCAAAGCCGATATGCCAGTAGTTCTTGCGAATGATGGCGTCGTGGGTGGTGGCGTCGATCGAGCCATTGAAATCAGGAAACTTCTTGAGCGCGGCCACGCAGGCCTTGATCAGAAAGGCCAGCATGGTGAGCTTGGCGCCTGACTTTTTCTCGTTTTCTTTGTTGAGTTGAACGCGGAAGGCTTCGAGGTCGGTGATGTCCGCATCGTCGTAGTTGGTGACATGCGGAATGACCACCGCGTTGCGCGTGAGCGCCGGGCCCGAGATCTTGCGAATGCGGGACATCTCTACCCGCTCGATGGGACCAAACTTTGCAAAATCCACTTGCGGCCAGGCGGGCAGATTCAAACCAGGAACACCGCCCCCTGCAGCCACGGGCGATGCCGCAACACCACCGGCCAGTGCACCTTTCACAAACGCCCGCACGTCGTCCTGCGTAATGCGCCCCTTGGGCCCGCTGCCCGCGACGCGGGCGAGCTCAACACCCAACTCGCGCGCAAATTTGCGCACAGACGGTGAGGCATGCGGCAAGGCGCCGGTCTCGGCTGCTGTGGGTTTGGGCCGCTCGGCCATCTCGGTGGCAAAGGCGGTAGACGAAGGCGAACTGACTGCACGTGCCGGGGCAGGGGCCACCGCCGGGGCCACAGCTGCCACTGGTGCCACAGCGGCTGCAGCACTGGCAGCAGCCCCTGAGGGCACCAGCATCAATAACGGCGAGCCTTTGGAAACCTTGTCACCCACCTTGATGCCCAAGGACTGCACCGTGCCTGCGACCGGCGAGGGAATTTCCATCGACGCTTTGTCGCTCTCCACAGTGATGAGCGACTGTTCTTTGGCCACGGTGTCACCCGCCTTGACCAGCACTTCAATGACCTCCACCTCTTTGAAGTCACCGATGTCGGGCACCACCACTTGCATCGGGCCTGCAGCGGGCGCTGTTTTAGTTCCCTCCCCTTCAAGGGGAGGGTTAGGGAGGGGATGGGCTTGAGCCGCGCTCGCACGCACCCCATCCCCACCCTCGGTCCCTCCCCTTGAAGGGGAGGGAAGCGTTTGCGCAGCGGCAGCAGCACCGGCCCCCGCCTCCAGCGTGAGAATCAACACGCCCTCACCCACCTTGTCGCCGAGCTTGACGTGCAGTGCCTTGACGACACCTGCCGCGGACGAGGGGATTTCCATGGACGCTTTGTCGCTCTCCACCGTGATGAGCGACTGCTCTTTGGCAATCGTGTCGCCGGGTTTGACCAATAGTTCAATGACTTCAACTTCTTTGAAGTCGCCGATGTCCGGCACCTTCACTTCAACCACGCTGCCCATAGCTGTCTCCGATTTCGACTCCGTGCGTAGCAGGTACTGCGGAATGGCCACGCCACTGGCCGCACCACCGCTCCATGCGCTTGTCTCTTTCATGTTCGTCCCCTACACGGTTAAAGCGAGGCCGGATTGGGTTTGGCAGGATTAATGCCGTACTTCTGAATGGCTTCAGCCACCTTCTTTGCCGGCACCGCGCCTTCATCGGCCAAGGCCTTGAGGGCGCTGACCACCACGTAATAGCGGTTGACCTCGAAGAACTCGCGCAGCTTCTCACGCGTGTCGCTGCGGCCAAAACCGTCGGTGCCCAGCACGCGGTAATCGCGACCACGCGGCAGGAACGGACGAATCTGATCGGCAAACAAACGCATGTAGTCGGTCGATGCCACCACGGGACCGGCGGTCTTGCCTAGCTGCTCTTCCACATAGCTCTTGCGCGGCTTGTCGAGCGGGTGCGTCAGGTTCCAGCGTTCGGCATCAATGCCATCGCGCCGCAGCTCGGTAAAGCTGGTCACGCTCCCCGCGTCACCGGCCACACCCCAGTCTTTTTCCAGAAGCTCTTGCGCG
>CAZZAD010000158.1:0-6786 GCA_964652055.1 uncultured Burkholderiaceae bacterium
AGGTCAAGGAATACATCTTCAACAGCATGGACCCGGATAACTACGAACGCTCGTTCGTAGTGTCCAACCCGATCCGGCAGGAAACGCTCATCTGCTTCCCGTCCATTGGTTCAGCGACGTGCGACAAGGCGATGGTCTGGGACTGGCAGACGCGCAAGTGGGGCGAGCGCGATCTTCCGAATGTCACCTATGGGGCCACGGGCCTGATTGACGACCCCACCGCAACCACGACATGGGCGGCATCGACCGACACATGGGAAACGATTGACCGCACTTGGTACGCGGAGACGCTGACCAGCAATCAAACCCGCTTGATGTTCGCGCGCTCCACGCCTGCGATCTCTGCCTATGACTTCGGCGGAACGGACGACGGCGCGGAACTGGACAGCTACCTTGAACGAGTGGCTATCGGCACGGGTGAGGATGGCGTGTTCCTGTGGAAAGACGTGTGGCTGAACATCGAAGCGCCAGCAGGCACAGAGATTGACGTGTCTCTCGGCGCTGCGATGTATCCGAACCAAGCGCCGATCATGCGCGATCCGGTCACGTTCACCGTGGGGCAGTCGCACAAGGTCAACGTCATGTGCAAGGGAAGATTTGCGGCGATCCGCATTGCGCACGCTGGCCCGGCGAAGTGGAAGATTCGCAGCATGGCGATTGGCGTGCAGCCTGCGGGCAAGTTCTGATGTATACCCCACTGCAACCGCCTTCCGACCCGAAGGCGCTGCCGGCATTTCTCGCGCAAGAACTACAGAACATCGCGCAAGCACTGAACCAGCGGCAAGACCGCGTGCAACTGCGTGAGTTGGCAGTGTCTCCGAGCAAGCCCCGCGACGGCGACCTGATCTACGCCAACGGCGCCGATCTCGACCCGGGACTAGGCGAGGGGCCTTACTGCTACGTCAACGGCCTGTGGGTCAAACTCACGTCCGCGATGGCTGGTGAATCGGTCAGCGCGGCAAAGACCTTCGCGGCTGCGGATGCGAACAAGGCTTTCATCCATCCATCAGCGGACACGACGGCGCGCACTTGGACGATTCCTGCGAATAGCTCTGTGCCGTATCCGCTCTATACGCTTATCACGATGGTGAATCAGGACAGCGCAGGCGTGATCTCGATTGCGATCACCACCGACACGATGCGGCTTGCGGGCGCTGGCACGACGGGCACGCGAAGCCTGGCGGCAAACGGAATCGCCACGGCGATGAAGATCACATCCACAGAATGGCTCGTCTCCGGGGTGGGCCTCACTTGAGCGGCAGACCATGACCACTGAAGAACTCTTGAAACTGCTGTCCGACCCGGCAGGCCCTCAGTCTTACTTTGCCAATGGGTACGGCTACGTCCCGCGATGGACGGATGTCGGAGGGTACGGGACCGGCCAAGACTACGTGCCAGGGCAAAAGACCTTCGACGGCTACACCCAGATCCAAGCCGGGAAAGGGATGGTCGGGGATCCCTATCAAATCTATGACGCTCAAGGCAACCTGAAGCAAAACGCCACGATCACGGCGGATTCCAGCTTCGACAAGCTCATGGAGAAAGCCACGATGGCTTTCCTCGCTGCTACGGCTGGTGGCGCAGCGATGAGTGGGATGGGGCTTGGCGGCTTCGGGGCTCCGGGCGCCGAGTCTACTGGAGTGACCGGCTTGCCCAGCGGTGCGGATGCGTCCATGTTCTACGCTGATCCGGGCGCTGCGTCCTCAATGGGCGGATACAGCACGACGGGCGCTCTCGGCACCATGCAGCCCCTTGAACTGCTCGACCTGTCCACCGTCCCGGCAAACATGAGCCCGATGGCTCTTAGCGGAGTCGGCGCTGCTGCTGGCGGCGCAGCCGGCGGTGCCGCTGGGGCAGGCGGTGCGGGTGCCGCTGGGGCATCCCTCATTCCAGGAATCTCCGACAAGGCTCTTGGCCTCGGCGCCACGGTGCTTGGCGGCGTGCTCGGCTCACAGGAAACCCCGGGTCAGACCGCAGAAAGAAAGATGGACCCGCGTCTTGACGCCTACGTCTACGGCACGAACGGGCTTGTCCCATCTGCTGCTGGCTTGCTGGCTTCGCAAATGCCTCAGGCGCAACAGATCGGTCAACAACTCAACACCATCGGAACGGGGCTCCTCGGGCAGGGCATCGCGCCGAACGGCTTTGAACGCTTCACGAAGGGGAGATACTGAAATGCTGCTCTACCCATCGACCGGCATGCTTTCTGGCTCCCAATGGGGCACGCAGGACGCAAACGGCGTCTGGTCCGGCTGGGCCAACCCGCCAGCCACGCAACAGGCCGCCTATGATCCTGGCGCTGACGCAGCGTTCGGCGGTGCTGCCCAAGCCTACACGGGCGACCCGAACGCCTACGCGGCGAACATGACCCCGAGCGTTCCGGTTGCCCCTGCGCCTGTCGGCCCAGCTCCGATGCAGGAGATCAACACGGCGGGCAGCTTCGGCGCTGGCTACATCCCCGGGCAGACTGCCGCACCGAATGACGGTCAAATGATGTACGCAGGCGGCTCGCCCAACTTCAATCCAGCCACCGGCACGCAGTTCGCATCCGGCCAGGGCGGCCCCGGCGTCGGCAACACGGGCGGCATGCCTGCAAACCCGTATCTGCCTCAGATCGCGGGAGACATCACGCGGCGCACCACCGACATGATGAACCAAGGCATCCGCACGGCACGCGGGGCCGGGATCATGGCGGGCGGCTTCGGTGGCAGTGCGCAGGGCATCATGGAAGGCAAGGCCATCGCGGGCGCTGCGGACAACCTCGCGGGGCAGCTCGGCAACCTGTACGGCGGCGCGTGGAACCAGGACCAGTCCCGCGACCTGCAGCGGTACGGCATGGACCAAGGCTTCTATACCTCCCAACGCGGGCAGGATCTTCAGCAAGCCGGGCTTGGGGCTTCCATGCTGCAACAGGGTCTTGCCGCACCGTGGACGCCTTTGCAGAACGCAAGTGGCGTCTACAGCGGGTATACGGGCCTCGGAACCACCACAACCCCGGGCACGGGCGGCGGCTGGCAGGGCGCTCTCGGCGGCTTGCTGGGCGGCGCGCAGTTGGCCCGTAACTTCTCCTGGCTGTAAGGGGGCGACATGGCACTACTCGGGCAAGGCTGGGAAGACCCCCAAAGCGCGGCCATCATGGCTCTGGCTGGCGGGCTGCTGCAAAAGAACTTCGCTGGCGGGCTGCTGGGCGCGAATCAAGCCTATGCGCAAGGCAAGTCGGCGCAGCAGAAGGCCGAGATCGACAAGCTGCAAATTGACATGATGCGCGAGGACCATGCGCTCAAGCGTCAGCAGATGCAGCAGGCCCTCCAGAAACAAGCCGAAGGGCAGGCGTTCTTCCGCAACCTGATGGGGGGCGGGCAACCTGCCTCCTACGCCCCCGGCCAACTCGGCTCCGGCTCGTTCGGTGCTGTCGCCAACGCTGACCCGATGGCTGCTCCTGCGCGCCGTACTGGTGGCCTGGCCAACGCCAGCCCGGAACAGATCGCGGCGGCGAAGGCGCTCTATGGTTTCGACCTGACGGAACCTTGGAAGGTCGCCAAGCAAGGCTTCGAGCTGAAGCCCAACAGCTTCCGCGTGGACCCGACGACAAATCGGCCCGAGTACATCGGCGACCCGAAAGAAGGCTATACCTACCAAAACGGCGTGGTGGGAACGATGCCCGGATGGCTTGAGGCACAGACCGCGCGCACGCTGGCGACGGAGGCGCCCAAGGCGCTCATCAACGCGGCGGGAACGCTCAACCTGCGCAAGAACGCGGACGGAACGGAGTCTCCCGTGTCCGCGCTCACGGAGAACCCGACGCTGCAAGGCGTGCTGTCCAACCTCTTCGGCGGCGCTCCGATCCCGCGCACCATGCCGCAAGGGGCTGCACCCATTCGCCCTGAACCGAGGCTTCCGCAGCCAGAAGCCGGCGTGAACGGGAAATTTGTGGGGAACCCCGACGATGTAGCGGTAGCCATTGCCAACATCAAAGACCCGCAAGAGCGCGCCAATGCCCAAGCCGCGCTTGAGTCACAACTGCGGTCCAATGGCGGCGTTCTTCGCAACGCTGCGCCCACTCCGAGCCAGGGCTACGGCAAGACGACGGAACAGCAGATCGCGGAGGAGGTGGACAAGGAAAAGCGACTTGCTCAAGTGAAGGCGGATGTAACGACGACGGACGCCAAGCGACAGGCGCTAGACGCAGCCCGCTACATGGATGAATTGTTGACCATGGCTAAGAATCATCCTGGCAAAGCGAAGGCAACCGGCCTTGCGTCGCTCAACCCGCTAAACGCTGTTCCCGGTAGTGATGCAAAGAACTTCAATGTTTTGATGGACCAGATCAGGGGCCAGTCATTCATGCAGGCCTTCCAGTCATTGAAGGGTGCCGGAGCTATCACCGAGCAGGAGGGCAAGGCGGCAACGGCGGCGGTTGCCCGGCTGAATCAGGCTCAATCTACCCAAGAGTTCGAGTCTGCCCTGAATGAATATCAGGGCATCATCAGAAAGGGTGAAAAGCGGATGAGAGAGGCTACACAAAACCAAGGCGGGGCAACGGGCGACTTCAGCCCAAAGCCGCCAACCGGCCAAGCCTTTGATGCCATGCCGCCAGCCAACCCATCCAACAAGGGCAAGAGCTTGACCGACACGCAGACCGGGAAGAAGTACGTTTCCAACGGTTTCACTTGGGTGGAACAGAAATGAGCCGGTACGTCCTAGAAGAATCGCCGGGGCGCTTCGTTCTTGACGATGCGCCAACGACCCCCAATGCTGCGCCAGTCAATGCAGCGTATGAAAGCGGACGGCGAGCACCGGGAATGCTGCAAGGGCTGGCATCTGTCATCAACGGCCCATTGATGGGGTTTGGCGATGAAGTGCTAGGGGCGGGGCAGGCTGCGATGGACAAACTGACCGGCGCACCCGGTACGTTTGGCGAGCGATATGCAGAGCGGCGCGACTACCTCAGAGGCATGCAGGACAAGCAAAGCCAAGAGAATCCATGGACAACCGGGCTCACGCAGGCAGCAGCATCGGCTCCCATGGCATTGCTAAGCCCGCTGCGCGCCCTGGGTATTGGTTCTAGCGCCATTCAAAAGACGGGCGTGATTGGCAACACCCTACGCGCAGCCGGATCGGGCGCGATGTATGGCGCGGTTGGTGGCGCTGGAAACTCAAGGGCTGACAACATCGAGGGCATTGCTACGGATGCCGTGACCGGCGCACTGACCGGGGCAGCCATTGGTGCGGTCACAACGCCAATAGTGGCCGCTATGGGGGCAGGGGGGAAGAACGTGGCTCAACGCTTGTCCGAGACTTCTGCGGCGGCATATGCTCGGGAAAAGGTGGCTGAGGCATTGGCGCGTGATGCTCGGGGCAATGTGTTTGCAAGCAACGCATCCGACCCGATCAATCAAGTCACGGCACGTCTCAACAAACTTGGACCTGATGCCGCGCTCGTTGATGCAGCAGGGCGCAACACGAACCAACTGCTAGACACGCTCGCAACCCTGCCAGGGCGCACAAAAGATAGCGTCTACAACTTCCAGCGCCAGCGGACGGCGGGCGTTGCTGGGCGGCTGCGCGATGCGGCAGACAATGCGCTCGGCACGCAGGGGCAAAGGCTCTCCGCGACGATTGAGGACCTTGTGACCACGCGAGAGGCGGCGGCGGGGCCGATCTATGAGCGGCTGCGACAAGTCAATCTGACGCCATCGCAGAACCTGTCATCCATTGTGAACGCGGCGGATGAGCTTGGCGCGCTCAAACTGGCTAGAGAAATTGCTACGGCGCAACGGGTTCCATTCTCGATTGATACCGCTCGTCAAACCGGCTCCGGTCTGATGAACACGCAGAACCCTCCGCAGTGGAACGCTGGGCAGATTGATCTAGTCAAGCAGGCGCTAGATCAGATGCTGCAAAGCGGCAAAGCCATCGGCAAGGATGGCCGCGTTACACCATTCGGCAACGCAGTAACGAGGCTGAATAACGCGCTGAAGGGCGAGATGGATCAACTCACGTTCGATCCCCGCACTGGTGAATCCCTGTACTACTCAGCGCGTAATGCATTTGCTGGCCCTTCCGCCCTGATTGACGCTGCAAACGCGGGCCGCGCAGCGGTGACACGCGATGAGGCGACCATCCAAGGATTTTTGCAGGGGATGGGGCAATCGGAGCGCGATGCATTCAAGGTGGGTGCGTTCGAAGCTCTGCGGGCGAAACTCGGCACGCAAGGCGGGCAGACGCAGATCATGAATATGTGGAAAGAGCCGACCACGCAGGAAAAGCTCAAGCTGATTTTTGGGTCAGAGCGAGACTTCAGGGAGTTCGCATCTGCTGCGGCGCGTGAGTCGGTCATGAAGCGAGCCCAGAGCATCGGGCAAGGTTCGCAAACCGCTAGCCGCCAGGCAGGGATGGCCGATCTCGATGTGTCAGCCATGACGGACGCGGCGCAGGCTCTCTCTGCCGCTAAGACTGGCAATCCGCTAGGCGTGATGGGTGCTGCGCAGAACATCTGGGGCCGCGTATCAACCCCGCAGACGGTCCGCGATGAAATGGGGCGCCTATTGCTGCTGCAGGGGCCACAAGCGCGAGAGGCAGCGGCCAGCATGGGCGGGCTGTTGCGTCAGATCAACCGAAACAATGGTCTGCTGGCTGACAGTTTTGGAGTGACAGGCGGGCTGATCGGCACAAACCTTTCGCCTAGCGTACCTATCGGGCTTCTTGGTCAGTATCAGTAGCCCACCCACCAATCTCCCCCACCACCGCCCGTTCAAGGCGGTATCTCAACCCCTAACGCTGAGA
>CAZZAD010000159.1:0-6750 GCA_964652055.1 uncultured Burkholderiaceae bacterium
GATCATGCGGGCCACGCGCAGACCGCTCTTGGGCACCACGCCATGCGCGTAAAAATTGCCGCCATGGAAATCGGGGTCGCTCTGAATGGCGGTGCGTGCCACGTTGTTAAAGGCAATGTTCTGTGCCGAGAGTTTGGGCGTGGTGGCAATGGCCACGCAGTGACGTACGCGCTGCGGATAACGAATGGCCCACGACAGCGCCTGCATGCCGCCCAGCGACCCCCCCATCACGGCTGCGAATTGTTCTATGCCAAAGCGATCCGCGACACGCGCCTGCGCATCGACCCAGTCCTCCACGGTCACCACCGGAAAGCCCGCGCCATACGGTTTGCCCGTGGCGGGATTGATGCTCATGGGGCCGGTGGAACCAAAGCACGAACCGAGGTTGTTGATGCCAATGACAAAAAAATGATTGGTGTCGACGGGCTTACCTGGCCCCACCATGTTGTCCCACCAGCCCACGCTCTTGGGATTGTCTGCAGCCACACCGGCCACGTGATGCCCGGCATTGAGCGCATGGCAGATCAGCACGGCGTTGCTGCGCTGGGCGTTGAGCGTGCCGTAGGTCTCCACCACCAATTGGTAATTGCCAAAGCGTGCGCCGCCGGCCAGGGCCAGGGGCTCATCAAAGTGCATCACCTGTGGGGTGACGATGCCAACGGAATTTGAAGCGTTCATAAACAAAAAACCCGGAATGCGACTGACGCAACCCGGGTTCGGCCAGAGCAGAACAAAGCTCCAGAACTCTTTAGCGGTTTTCGGCTTGAGGGTGGGACTTGTCCTCAGCACGCGCCCGCAAGCGAGTCGTCAAATCAGCGCAGAGGCGAAGGGTAGCAGCAGATGAAGGGCACCACGACCTCAGTGCGCCATGGCCCGTTCCAGGGCCATGCGGATCTGTATGGGGTCGTCTTGGCGCAAAACATGCGCTGCCAACTTGGACGCCACTTTGCATGACGCATGCATCAGGCGCTCCTTGATCAGGGGAATCTCGTCGGGGTGCATGGAGAACTGGCGCAGGCCCATGCCCAACAACAATTCAGCCAACTCCAGCTCACCGGCCATCTCGCCGCACACCGACACGGACACCCCGGCGCGTTCGCCCGTCTTGATGGTGTGCGCCACCAGGTGCAACACCGCCGGATGCAGATTGTCATAGAGGTGCGCCACGGCGCTGTCCGCACGGTCGATGGCCAAGGTGTACTGAATCAGATCGTTGGTGCCAATCGACAAAAACTTGAGCTTGCGCGCAAACAACGGCACGCAAAGCGCGGCGGCGGGCACCTCGATCATGCCGCCCACGGGGGTACGCGCGTTGAACTTTTGCTTCTTGTCCCTGAGCTGATCGCGCGCATGAGCCACAAAAGCGAGCGCCTGGTCGATCTCATGCACGTGCGCCAGCATGGGCACCAGGATGCGCACATTGCCATGCGCTGAGGCGCGCAAGATGGCGCGCAATTGCGTCAGAAACAGCTCGGGGTAGGCCAGGCAGTAGCGGATGGCGCGCAGCCCCAGGGCCGGGTTGCTCTCAGCAGTAGGCGCACCCTGCGTTAAGCCCAGAGATTCGCGCGCAGCATCGTTGAGCACTTTGTCAGCACCGATGTCGAGCGTGCGGATAACCACGGGCCTGCCCTTCATGGCACGGGCCACCTTGACGTAGGCCTCGTACTGCTCGTCTTCGCTGGGCAGTTCGTTACGGCTCATGAATAAAAACTCGGAGCGAAACAGCCCCACACCATCAGCGCCCGCCTCCAGCGCGTGGCTTGCATCCTCGGGCAGCTCAATGTTGGCGAGCATCTTCAGGGCCACGCCGTCGCGCGTGCGCGCGGTCCGACCCTTGAGCTTGCGCAGTTGCGAGCGCGCTTCGGTCTGCGCCGTCAGCAAGTGCCGGTACTGCGCCAGGACGTGTTCGTCGGGCTTGATAATCAGGCGGTTGTTCTCGGGGTCGAGGATCACTAGATCGCCTTCAGCGACCATGTCGCGCGCGCGCGCGGCGCCCACCAGCGCAGGCAGCCCCAGACTGCGCGCCAGGATGGCGGTGTGAGAGGTGGCGCCGCCGGTTGCAGTCACGATGCCCGCCAGGTCTACCTCGGCGCGCTGCCTCAAGTGCAGCATGTCCGCGGGCGCCACGTCGTGCGCGATGAGGATGGACTTGTCATCGGCGCGTCGGCTGCCTTTGCGTTCTAGGTCGCCACGCGTGGGCTCTGGATTGGCACCACTGAGCCGCTGCAGCACACGATCCACCACCTGCCGCACGTCCTGCGAGCGCTCGCGGAAATACGCGTCGTCAATGGCGTCGAACTGTTTACACACCTCTTCAAGTTGGATGGACAGCGCCCACTCGGCATTGATCAGACGGGTGCGCACCAGATCACGTGGTGCCTCGGTCAGCATCGCGTCGTTCAGGATCATGCGGTGCAGATCAAGAAAGGCACGCACCTCCTGGGGCGCATCCGCAGTGACCTGCGCACGCAAATCATCAAGCTCGGCACGTACCGCAGCAAACGCCGTACTCAGGCGTGCCAGCTCGTGAATCACGTCCTTGCGCTGAACGGGATAGCGACGAATCTCCAACTCACTGGCCGCCAGCAGGTGGGCGCGCCCAATGGCTACGCCACTGCCCACCCCCACGCCGGACAGATAACTCAGCGACATGAATACCTTCCAGTGCGCTCAGCGCTGTGGTGCATCAGTCTTCACCAAAACCCGACTCAATCAACGCACCCACCGCAGCCAGCGCCTGTTCGGCATCGGGGCCCAGCGCATCCACCGCCACCACCGTGCCCTTGCCCGCGGCCAGCATCAAAACCCCCATGATGGATTTGGCATTCACACGCCGGCTGCCTTTGCTGATCCACACCTCAGCCACGAATTGGCCCGCGGTCTGCGTGAGTTGCGCTGAGGGCCGGGCATGCAGGCCCAGGCTATTGGTGATCGTAAATTCGCGTTGAATCATGTTGCTCTGTTCCTCTACAACTCAGGGATCACTTGAACCACGCCCTGCGCACCACCTTCCAGCGCCCGCTGCATCACCTCGCTCAGCGTGCCCTGTCGGTAACACAACACCCGCAACAGCATGGGCAGATTGGCGCCCGCCAAGACGGCGACATGATCGTCCTGAATCAGCTGTGACGCCACATTGCAGGGGGTGGCGCCAATCACGTCTGTGAGTATCAAGACCCCATGGCCTTGATCCACACGGGCCACCAGAGCACGCGCCTGCGCTAGCAAAGGTTGCGCTGCAGCATCTGGCGCCACATCCAGCACCGCCAGCTGCGCAGTTGCCACATCGGGCGCGCAGGCGTAAACGTGTGACCCGGCGGCCGCCAGCGCGCTGGCCAGGGGCTCATGTGCAATAAGAACAATGCCCACCATAAAACGAATCCTCCCCGCCTCTGATTGTTGCTCAGTGACTCAATCCTGCCGCAGCTTCCAATGCATCCACAAACAAGCTCGCCACGTTACATCCCGTTTGCTCGGCAATCTCCACGAAACACGTGGGGCTGGTGACGTTGATCTCGGTCAGATGTGTACCAATCACATCCAACCCCACCAGCAGTAGCCCCCGCGCCGCCAGCGTCGGGCCCAACGATTGCGCAATACGCAGATCTGTTTCAGATAAGGGCTGCGCCCGACCGGTGCCGCCCACGGCCAGATTGCCACGCGACTCACCCACCTTGGGGACACGCGCCAACGCATACGGCACAACCTGGCCCGCAATGAGCAACAGACGTTTATCGCCTTCGACGATGGCCGGCAGGTATTGCTGCGCCATCACCGTGCGTGTGCCGTGCCGCGTGAGGGTCTCGATGATCACGTGCAGATTGTGGTCCTGCGCTTTGAGACGAAACACTTCGGCCCCACCCATGCCATCCAGGGGCTTGACCACGACGTCGCCATGCTGTGCATGAAACTCGACGATGGCGCCATGACTGCGCGTGACCAACGTGGGCGGGGCCAGATGTGCGAACTCGGTGATGGCGAATTTTTCGTTGTGATCCCGCAAGGCGCGCGGATCGTTAAACACCCGCGCGCCTTGGCGCTGCGCCGCTTCCAGCAGATAGGTGGCATAGAGATATTCGCTATCAAACGGCGGGTCTTTGCGCATCAACACCGCATCAAAAGACGCCAGTGGCTGCACGGCATCCTCCGCCACTTCAAACCATTGCAGGGGGTCGGTCCGCAGACGCAGCAGGTGTGCGCGGGCACGCACCTCGCCTTCGAGCCAATGCAGCTCGGGCAGTGTGGTGGCCCACACGTCGTGACCACGCGCAGCCAACTCGCGCATCATGGCCACGCTCGAGTCCTTGGCCACCTTGAGGTCATGGAGCGGATCGATCACCAGCAGGACGGACAGCCCTTGCGCCATGGACCTTACCCCTTCGCTTGAACCGCACCCACGGTGCGCTCCAGCTCAACAGCCGCGGCCAGCAATGCCAACCGCGCCACCACGCCGTAGGTGTAATAACGATTGGCCGCACTGTCCGTCCCCACCAGACTGTTGCACGGCATCGTGCAGGGCTGAGAAAACGGCAACGGCGCAAAGTGCATGCCCGGCGCATTGAGGTTTTCATCGCGACCACGGTCGGCGTGCACCCGATAAAACCCGCCCACCACGTGGCGATCCATCATGTACACCACCGGTTCGGCCACGCCCTCACCCACTGTCTCCAACGTCGGCACACCTTCCTGAATAATGACCTCTTGCACCTGCAGGCCTTCCTTGACCACCGCCATCTTGTTGCGCTGCTTGCGGTTCAGGTCTTTAACCTCAGAGGCATCACGCACCGTCATGATGCCCATGCCATAGGTGCCGGCATCGGCTTTGACGATCACGAACGGGGGCTGATCGATCTTCATTTCCTGATACTTGGCCCGCAGGCGGGTGAGCAGCACGTCCACGTTGGTGGCCAAACATTCTTCACCCTCGCGCGCCTGAAAGTTCACCGAACCACAACGCGCAAAGTACGGATTGATGAGCCACGGGTCGATCCCTGCCATGCGCGCAAAGTCCTGCGCCACCTCGTCATAGGCCGCAAAGTGATGCGATTTGCGACGCACCGCCCAGCCCGCGTGCAGCGGCGGCAGCAACACCTGCCCCTCCAGATTGCGCAGCAGGTCGGGAATGCCGCCCGACAGATCGTTGTTGAGCAGCACCACCTCGGGATTAAAGCCACTCACGCCCACGCGGTTGCCCACACGCACCAGCGGCTCAATGGTGAGTTGCTCCTGACCCGGCAGTGAAATCGTGGTGGGCTGCGTGATCTCTTCCGACCAGCTGCCCACGCGCACATTCAACCCCGTAGCGCTCAGGATGCGCGCAAGCCGCGCCACATTCGAGAGGTAAAACACGTTGCGTGTGTGGCGCTCAGGGATCAGCAGCAAATCACGCGCGCTGGGACAGGCCCGCTCCACCGCCATCTGCGCCGCCTGCACCGCGCAGGGCAACACGCTTTCGGCCAGGTTGTTAAATCCCCCCGGGAACAGATTCATATCCACCGGCGCCAACTTGAACCCCGCATTGCGCAAATCCACCGAACCATAAAACGGCGGCGTATGCGCGCGCCACTGCTGGCGGAACCAATGCTCGATGGCCGCGAACTGCTCGACGATGCGCCGCTCAAAGTCGAGCACGGGCAAAGCAGCAGCAGCGGGAATCTGGGGTGTGGAGGTGGGGGCGCTCTGTTTCATGGAACCAGCAAACCAATAGATCAACGTCTCATTCTATGAGCGCGCATCCATCCTTCTCAAACATCACACCCACCGATAGACTCGCCTTCACGCTAATCCGCAACGCAGGAGCAACCCTATGGATCGCAGCAAATTTCTCGAAGACATCCAACGCCGCGTCGATGCTCTCATGGGCAAGTCCCCGGCGGCCGATCTGAAGAAAAACCTCCAGGCCATGCTGTCGCAACAGTTTGCGAAGGTGGATCTGGTCACACGCGAAGAACTGGACGCGCAAAAGCGCGTCCTGGCCCGCAGCCGCGAAAAACTCGACGCACTGGAAAAACAGCTGGCCGAGCTGACGGCGCAGCGCAAGCAGAAAAAGTAAAGGTCACCCTCCCCCAAACACGAAGCGCCGCAATTGCGGCGCTTCGTGTTTGGGGGGCTTTGCCAGAAAACTCCTGGTTTACAGCGCAGCTTGCCTTGGATGGGATTAAATCCCATTGCAGCTCGCGGAATCCCCAATGCGCACCACCCAGCAGTTCAGCGTGACCTTGACCAATGAAATGGCCGATCTTGTGAGATCCAAAGTTGCCGCTGGCGAATACGCCACAGAAAGCGTAGTCATTCGCGATGGCTTGCGTGTACTGATGGCTCGTGATTCGGCTGTCGGCGCCTGGCTCACTCACCAGGTGGGGCCTGCGTACGACGCCCTGAAGGCCAACGCCGCTCGCGCCGTCTCAGCCGCCAAGGTGCGGGCACGCTTGACCGAAGAACATCAGGCCGCCCTTGCAAGTAAAAGAGCCCTCTCCAAATCAAAAACCAAGCGCTGATGCACTACTCAATTGTATTTGCGCCCGAGGCAGAGGATTAGTTGTCCGCCCTTTATCGACACATCGCCGCCGAAACATCACCTGAAACTGTGCGCCGCTACACCGAAGGCATCGTCTCTTTTTGCGAAAAATTGTGCACATCCCCTCGCCGCGGAGCTCCGCGCGATGATGTTCGCCCAGGGTTGCGCATTACCCATTATTCCATTTCTAATTCATTAGTGAATCTAAAAACGCTCCCATGATCCACGGCCAC
>CAZZAD010000160.1:0-6716 GCA_964652055.1 uncultured Burkholderiaceae bacterium
ATGCCGTGCTCACCGGCGTGGAAACGCGCACGTCTTCACCCCTGCGCATTACGCGCGGCCGCGATGGCCAGAGCCTGAACGTGCGCGGCCTGTACCCGGCCGGCGAAGGTGCGGGTTATGCCGGCGGCATCATGTCGGCGGGTGTCGATGGCATTGAAACGGCCGAGGCGGTGGCGCGTGCCATGTTGCAGCTGGGCTGACATGGCCCCGCAGCGGCGTGTAGGTTGGCGGTGAGCGCAGCGAACCCCAACACCAGGACGAATCAAACGACGGCAACTGAGAAGGAAATCACATGTTGAAGAAATTCACTGAAGGTTTGGTGTTTGGTACAGGTTTCGCCATTTCATATATCTTCGTTTCGTACCTCGCAGCCTATTTGGTCATCCCAATATTTGCGGCCTCGCAAATGGAGAAGGCTGTGAACGAAAAACTTTCGCAGATCAATGTCAGAGGCAGCCCAACACTGAATCTGCGCCACAACCAGCTCCCCAGTTTCATGAACTGGATCTGGACGAGCAGATCAAGAAAGCGACTGTCATCGCACTAGCAAAGTACGAACCTTCTTCCGACGGAAAGATGAAGGCAGTCATCAAGGAATTCCTAAAAAAAGAGCCTGGCACAACGATTTACTACAGCGTGGGTGACGTCTATGAGTCCATGCACCACGCACCTATTGAAAACACTTCCTACGAAGATGGGCTCATCATATTTTTTACGGGCTCGCCAGCCACCATGAAAATGTCCATGACGTATTCAGGAAACCGCATTCACGGTCTGGGCGATCTACCCATTGAGCTGCTCAAAAATAAGTGCGCCCAGCAGCCCTAGGTTGGCATGGGCCGCGAACTCCAATGCAGTCCATTCGATCTTTCGTAATGTTGGGGTTCGCAAGCTCACCGCCAACCTACACATCCTCCAGCACTGCGGCTAATGCATGGATGAATCGTGAAAAAAGTCGCTGAGGTTCTCAAAATGCTCAAAATGCCGACATTCACAGTTTCGCTGGATGGCAAAGCCCTTGCGTCGGTCTGCGCGGACGGATTTGAGGTCCTGGCCATCCACATCAGTGGCACTCGCGTGGACGAGGAGTTTGCTTCGCTGCACATGAGTGCGGGCAACTACCAGGACGGCGCAGAGCGCAGACATCTCATATGGATTGACTCGATCGCGCTCCACCCCGGCCAATGCGTTCGCGTGGACCTTACCCAGGAGGGCGAAACGAGTCCTCCGGGCAAAACGCTTGCCGAGCTATATCCCGATGAGGCACATGAGCCGACAGCGGACTTCAAGCCCACACCTGAAATGTTTGCTGAACTAAGACGCCGAAAGCAGCTCAGGGCCGGATATTCCATTGAACTGCTCTCACCAGCGGGCAAGGTGGTTCATGCGCACACCAACCCCGAGAATCACGGCTTTGGATTCAGCGTGCTTTGGAATTCCTACCGCCCGGAGCGAGCCAGTGCGTCCCTTCACACGTACACGATAGATAGTCTCGAACAGCATGCGCCCGTTCATGACCAAATGCGCGAGTATCTCGAGCCAGGACAGTCGGTCAACATCCAACTGAACACCTAAGCGAACTCGCGTCCTCTTGGTTATGAAACATCACTCATTCAAAAAAACAGCAGCCTTGGCACCCAGCTCACCGGACCGCACCTACTATCGTCTGTTACGACGTAGGGCCCGAACCTTCAAGATTGATCTGCCACGCAAGCAGTGGTGTGATCTCTGGCACACCCACTTTGACTGGGAGGGCCACGGCGACCTCAGTCGGATTCACCGGCGCAAACACTTGATCGCACTCTTCAGCGCGTTATCACGTGCACGCAGAGAACTTGCCTCGCAAACAACGCCGTACCAGCTCTTCGCCGCCGTCTACCCAACATCCTCGGCAGACGATGCGCTGTATGTGCACACCAAGAACCCGAACAGCACGCCCTTCCCCTATACCTTCCCAGGCGCACTGCCCGCCACTACGCTACCGCCGTTGCTCGCATCGTTTGTAAACCTGCGGTACTACGACGTACTCAAGGCTCCCGCCAACAGCGGACTGTGCTATCTGATCGTGGCCCGTTGACATTCTTATGCGAGTACTCATTGAGTATGGAGACCACAATGAAACGTTTGCTTCGGCCCTACCCATATACGGACGTATCGAGTCCACCCCAAGGTGCAGGGACAGCACCCTGAACTGGCGTGTCATCAAATTGGATGCGGCCATCACCTACGCAGGCCATGACTACCGACGTTTACTTATTGCATCTCGCTGGCAACGCTGTGACCTCGACGAACGCGGACCCGTTGCTGTCTATACGCTACTGGTTCCACCCGAGCGCGATGTCAAGGACGGGTTCTCATACAAGGATTACTTTCATGTCGCTTGGCGCATGGCCACTGTGGTTGAGTCGTGAGTGAGTCCCGCTCAGCATCTGGGGGTAGGCCCATCAACACGCGCATGCAAAGTGCGTTGGCGTACGCAAGCTCGCCGTGAGGTGATGGAAAACGGTGTCGCGAATTACGGAAAGATTCTTAATTCCAAAAGGACTGTCCTTGATGTTTTTTTCTCCCAATAACCAGCATCTGGGCCGCAGGTTGAATGGACTCGCCGCACTCGTGCGGATTGGACAAATCTGTGTGTTCATCATGTTGGGCGTGCCCACTCACGTCTTGTCCAAGGAGGCGCTACCCCCTGGGGTCTACGAACAGCAGGGCGGGCGTGGCCAACTGTCCATTTTCGCCAACGCACGAGGGGCGCGATTCTTTGATCTTCAGTGGGTAGGCGCCAATGGACACCAGTGCCAATTGGCCGGAATGGTTCAGGGCATGAGGGGTCGGGCCATTGGCGATTCCCCTGGAACAGCCTGCCTGATCGACTTCAAGCTGAGCGCCAACCGCATCAGCGTGAGCGCTGCGACCCAAGACATTTGCCGACAGTTCTGTGGCGTGCGTGCTTGGTTTGAGGATGACTACGTGTTGCCACCCAGCGGCTGCGCTGCCCCGGCGCGCGAAGCGCGTCGGCAAACTGCCCTATCGCATTTGAATGCCCATCAATACCCTGACGCTTTGGCCAAGCTCACCGCCCTTCAGTCTGCGTGTCGCGAGTTTTTCTTTTGGACCGAGGCGGATCAAGTGCGTAACGATTTAGCCAACACGCAATGGCAACTGAAAAACATGCCCCAGTGTCTAGCGGCGCTTCAGGACAGCCTCGGGGCGAAGTACCCCAGCGAAGACGCACTGAGTGCCGCCTTGCCCCCCGGCGACTTTGATCTGTATCTGCCCATCGCGCAGACCACGTGGCACAACCTCAAGCGCTGCGCCTCACCGCTTCAGAACACACCACCGAACTGAACCGCCCGTGAGCAACGCCGACATCCTCAACAGTCAATGCTTTTGCGCTGCGTTTGATGCTGAAACGTTGCGCGCAGCGTTGCAGTCGGAGTTGAAAACGCCCGAACTCATTGCGCTTTTTGACGAGCGCTGTCCCTTCATCTTTGCAGCGCGGCCGGTGTTTGTGGCACGCACGCACATGCAGTGCATGGCGCAGGTTGTGGCTGCGGTGGAGTCAGCGGTGGCGTTACCGACGTATCGCGAGGCGGCGCTGGCGCAGGCGCCTGCCATTGCGCGGCACGATGCGGGCGGGGCGCGGTCAGTGTTTTTTGGCTATGACTTTCACCTGCATGGCGATGCGCTGAGTCTCATCGAGATCAACACCAATGCGGGCGGCGCCATGCTCAATGCGCTGCTGGCGCGCGCTCAACGCGCGTGTTGCACGGCGATGCAGACGCCCTGGGCTAACACGGCTGCGGCCGATGTGCTGGAGGCGCAGATCATCGAGATGTTCCGCAACGAGTGGCGCAGGGCTGGGCGTACCGATCCTTTGCGCAGCATTGCGATCGTGGATTCAATGCCTGAGCAGCAATACCTCTATCCAGAGTTTGTGCTCTTCAAGCAGCTCTTTGAACGCCATGGCTTACACGCAGTGATTGCCGACCCTGCGCAACTTGAATTGCGCGCCGGTGCGTTGTGGGTGGGCGAGTTGAAGGTGGACGTGGTTTACAACCGGCTCACGGACTTTTACTTGGCCGACCCCACCCACGCGGTGCTGCGCGAGGCGTATCTCGCGAGCGCCGTGGTGTTGACGCCGCATCCCCAGGCGCATGCGCTCTATGCGGACAAGCGCAATCTGGCGCGCCTGAGCGATGCGCAGCAGCTGCAAGCGCTGGGCGTGCCCACGCAAGTGCAAGAGACGTTGCTCGCGCACATTCCGCGCACCGAGGTGGTGGATATTGCGCATGCCGAGCGCTTATGGAAAGAGCGCCGCCATTTGTTTTTTAAACCCGCAGCGGGCTTTGGCAGCCGCGCCGCGTACCGCGGTGACAAGATCACCCAACGGGTGTGGCAAGAGATTCTTGCCGGCCACTATGTGGCGCAAGCGTTGGTGGCCCCAGGTCAGCGGGTGATGTCGGGCGGCGACTCGCCCGAGGCCCTCAAGTTCGATCTGCGCGCCTATGCCTATGAGGGCGCAGTGCAGTGGATTGCGGCGCGTCTTTATCAGGGGCAGACAACCAATTTTCGTACGCCGGGCGGAGGTTTCGCGCCGGTGTATGGAGCGTGATCCTAAATTCGGCAATGACGAATTTTTCTTTCAGCGTGCGCGTCGGGTTGCTTGGCGGTGTGGTTGCGGCCTTTGTGGCTGCCCTGGTGCTGCATGGCCCGATCGCGCAGGACCCTGCCTACCATCAGTTTGCGGATCAGCGCACGTTGTGGGGCGTGTCCAACCTTTGGAACGTGCTCTCGAACCTGCCGTTCGTGGTGTTGGGCCTGCTTGGGCTCGGCAGGATGGTGTTGGGACCCACCCCCGGAGTGTTGCCGCAGTTGCGCAGCGCGTATTGGGTGTTCTTTGCAGCATCGGCACTCATTGGCGTGGGGTCGGCTTACTACCACTACTGGCCCGACGACCACACGCTGGTTTGGGATCGGCTGCCCATGACGCTCGCGTTCATGGCGTTCTTTTGTGCGGTGGTGGGTGAACACCTGCGCATCCAGTTAGGCCGGTGGGGCTTGGCTCCCCTGCTGGTTGCGGGTGTGCTGTCCGTACTGTGGTGGCAGGTCAGCGGCGATCTGCGGGTTTATGTGCTGGTGCAGTTCCTGCCCATCGTGCTGACGCCACTGATCCTGCTGCTGTTCCCATCGCGCCTATCGGGCGTGGGTTACCTGTGGGCCGTCCTGGGCGCTTACGTGCTGGCCAAGATGTTGGAAGTGTGGGATGCGCCGATCTACCAGACGCTGGGCATCAGCGGCCACTCGTTCAAGCATGTGGCGGCAGCCGGCGGTGTGTACATTGTTTTGCTCGCTGCACTTCACCGAAAGGGGCGCACACCATGACCACGTACACCACGATGCCGAGCCCGCTGGGGTTGTTGACGCTGGCTGCAAATGACAAGGCGCTGACGGGGGTTTGGTTTGATACCTCACCCCAGGCGCATTGGGTTTTTAACGATGCGCACCCGGTGTTGTGTCAGGCGCGCGCGCAGCTGATGGAGTATTTCGCGGGGCAGCGCCAAACGTTTGATGCGCCCTTGCAACCGCAAGGCACGGCGTTTCAGCAGGCGGTGTGGGCGCAATTGCTCACGGTGGGCTTCGGGGAAACCTCCACGTATGGCGCGCTGGCCGCGGCTATAGGCAAACCTAAGGCGGCACGTGCTGTGGGGGCTGCGGTGGGGGCCAATCCGTTGTCCATCATCGTGCCGTGCCACCGCATCATTGGGCGCGACGGCACACTCACGGGTTACGCCTGGGGGCTGGAGCGGAAGGTGGCGCTGCTGAAGCTGGAGGGGCAACGCGGGTTCAATTTGGTTTCAGCGCAGTCAGAAGCCAGGACCAGGCCAGCGCCAGCAGTTCGTAGCTCACAAAGTGTGTGCGCTCCAGCGCACTGACACTGGGCAACACATCGGCAATGGAGGCCACGCGCAAGCTGGCCACTTGCGTGGGTGCAGGCACCACTGCAAAACCCACGGCTTCGAATTCATGCTGGGCACGGTACATGTCAAAGCCGTGCGCCACGAGCACGATGCGATGCAGGCCACCGCCTTTGTCGTTGGGGCGCAGCAGGCGTGCCGATTCAGCGGCGTTCTCACGGGTGTTGGCCGAACGGTTTTCTACCCAGCGCACGGGCACGCCAAATTCGTTTTCCAGCACGGTCTTCATGAGGTCGCCCTCGGTGTGCGGCGCGCGACCGCTGCCGCCGGTGACGAGCACGGGCAGGCCCGTGGCTTTAGCCAGACGCGCGCCGTAGCGCACGCGCTCTAGCGTGAGTCGGCCCAAGGTGGTGCCGCCGTATTCCGCCGCGGCGGGCCGCAAGCCCCCCGCGGGAATGACGATGGCCTGGGCGCTGCGTGCGTGCTTCATATCGAGCACACGCGCTTCGGTGAGCAGCATTTCGTAGGCGTTGGCCACCCAGGGCGTGGAGCCCAGCCAGAGCAAGGCCACGGCCATCACCACCAGTACGCGCGCAAAGCGGGGTCGCAGATTCCACTGCACCAGCCCGGCCAGCAGCATCAACAAGATGCCTCCGGGGGGCAGGATCAGTGCTCTGACCAGGAGTTTGGCCAGTTCCATTTCAGGCATAGGAAAACCTCATCGCCACGGCATGCGCCCTGTCTCTTGATGACATCTTGGCCTTATTTTTGTCCCCTCCCCTTCAAGGGGAGGGTTAG
>CAZZAD010000161.1:0-6589 GCA_964652055.1 uncultured Burkholderiaceae bacterium
ACCGTTTTCCCTCCCTTGCAGGGCGCGTCTGGGCTTGCAGGCCCAGACCGCTCGACAGGCGAGCCGCATGCGGCTCGAATTCCCTGTCTCACCCCCAACCCCTCTCCCGGAGGGAGAGGGGCCTTTTAACTTCCCTCTCCCTCCGGGAGAGGGATTGAGGGTGAGGGAGCAGCGCCGCGCCTTGGAACCAACGTCACAAATTTATTAAAGCTCAATCCACTTATCTAGAAACAGGCATGTGAACCACCGGCACATAGGAGGTCGGCAGTGAGGTCTGCAATGGATACGCCGCAGAAACAATCGGCAGGCTCAGTGTGCGCGCCTCCTTGTCCCACAGTGGCGCACTGCTATCAAAGGGATTACGCAGTTCGGTCGGCGCCGTTGCGGCACAGGCGGCGGGGTCTTTGGGCAGCGTACCTGCGGCCCTGCAACTGAGCACCAGCAGGTACAGACGGCGTTGCGACTCGAGCGCACGCACTTCAAGTAGGTCAGGCACCAGCTCATCGCGCGGCACAAAGTCGAGCAGCCACTGCCCGATGGGGTTACCCGTGCGCAGCCGCGCCCACAGCGTGGCGTCCTGGGGCGCGGGTTGAGGTTGCACTTGATAACGCGCCAGTTCCGCATAAGGTGCGCGCGCCAGTTCGGTTTGCGCCATCACGTTTTCATAATGACGGTTAAGCGTGGCCCGCTGCAAAAAGAACGGCTGTACCAGTGCTTTGAGCCATGCGTTGTCGGGACGGGCCAGCGCCCGGGCCTGCGGCAATTCAAGCAACGTGGGCAGGCTGCTACGCAACTGGGTGTGCGCGATGGCGGTAAACGCGGCTTCTTCAGGCAGCAACAGAGGGGCCAGTCGCCGGAAATCGGCCGCGTGCTGTTTGAGCACGGGGCCCGAAGCATCGAGTGCCAACGCGCTGGCCAACTGCCAACCGTGCGTCACACAACGGCGCGCGGCGCGCTTGGTGGTCAGCGTGACGGTGCCGCTCATCACCATTCGACACAGACCGATGCTGCGATCCACGATGTGCAGCGCCTCACGCGGCTGTCGCCGCCCCCAGCGTTCCACCGCAACAAAGCGGGCGGCGTCGGACAGCTGTTCCAAGCGCTGCGCCAGCACTTCAGCGCCCAGCTCCACATCGGCATAGCGCGGCAGAAGCGCGGCATCGAGATAACGCTGCCACAGCACCGCGTGTGTTCGTTCCCAGGCGCGCGCCAGCGCAATCTGCGCGCGCATCTGTGGCAGACACACCGCCTGACCCTGGGCACACACGGAGGCGATAGGTGAGAACTTGAGCGCATCACCGCCAGGCAACTCGGGGATGATTTTTTGTAGCGGCTCACCACGATCAAACCGGTCAAACCGGTCAAACGCCATCCAGACCGCCAGGCTGCCCGCTCGATGCGCGTCGGCACCTTGCGGCGCGCCCAGACCTACGAGTGAGAAGTACGCGTTGTCGGGGTCATCGACGGGCCGCTCGATCGTGAGCAAGGCCTGAATCTGTGGGCGCAGCGGCTCGTCTTTGCTGAACATCGATGCCGACAGCCAAACCAGCAGCGGCACCATGAGCAGCACGCTGACCCCGTTGATGGGCCAGCGCACCCAGGGGTTGGCCCACAGCGCTTGCAGGCGCGTCCACATCATGTCTTGGGCAAGGTGACGCCGGTTTGCCCCTGGTACTTGCCCGCGCGGTCGCGGTAGCTGGTTTCGCAGATTTCGTCGCTTTCAAAAAACAGCACTTGTGCGCATCCTTCACCGGCGTAAATCTTGGCGGGCAGCGGCGTGGTGTTGGAGAACTCCAGCGTCACATGCCCTTCCCATTCGGGCTCCAGCGGCGTGACGTTGACGATGACGCCACAGCGCGCGTAGGTGCTCTTGCCCAGGCAGATGGTGAGCACGCTGCGCGGAATGCGGAAATATTCCACCGTGCGCGCCAGGGCAAATGAATTGGGCGGAATGATGCACACGTCGCTAATGACATCAACGAACGAACTGGGATCAAACGCCTTGGGATCAACGATGGTGCTGTTGATGTTGGTGAAGATTTTGAATTCACGCGCACAGCGTATGTCGTAGCCATAACTTGACGTGCCGTAGCTCACGATGCGCTCACCGTTGTGGCTGCGCACCTGGCCGGGCTCAAAGGGCTCGATCATTCCCTGTGCGGCCATGCGGCGGATCCATTTGTCACTTTTGATGCTCATGTTCTTGGGCTCGTTTCTTGAGGTATGCACGTGAGGACCACGCACGGCGGCGCATTTTACGGAGGCGGCGCGCTCCAACGTTTTCACACTCAGAACACGTAACTCACACGCACCGAAGCAAAGTCACGGTCCATCACAGGGTTGGTGTTGATCGCCCCCAGAAACAGGCGTCCGCCCGAGTATTCCGTGTACGACACATCCACCTGCCACTGCGCGCGAATCTGCGCGGCCAGACCAAAATTCCAGGAACGCACCCCTTCGTTAAAGGTAGGGCTCACGCCGTTGATGGCCTGGGCATAAGCCAGCCGCGGTGCAAGCCGCACACGGTCGATGAGGTCGTTGTAGTCAGCCTGTATGCGCAGCTGATAACCCCACGAACTGCGCGTCGCAAAACCTTGGCCTACGCCCACCCCCGAGGCCCCAAAGGAGCCTGGCGCCGTGGTCTCACCATAACCACCGAAGAAAACTCCAGCGGGCAATTCAAGCCAGGTGGCACCGACCTCACCACGCACCGACACCTGACTGGCGCCCAGCCAGCGCGGAAACGACTTGCTGCCTGCCAGTTGGGCCTGGTGCATGCGAACGCGTCGGTAGCCCGACACTTCAGTCCCATCGGGCACCGCAGCCGCGGCGGCGGCCGACCCCGTCAGACTGTTTTGCAGCCCCATGGCCGCCAGCACCACTTCGTTGAGCGCAATCTGCAAGGGCATGCGCGACCGCAGCGAATACTCGCCCGTGAATCCCACGCCCCACGGGCCTGGGGCATAAAAACTCAGCCCCATCAGGTGCACGTTCTCGGGATATTCGGCAAAGAACTGCGCCGGTGCGCTGGCCGGCGTAGACGTGGAGGCATCAATGGGGCCGGCCACACCTGCAATGTTCACTCCCCCACGACGCGCCGACACCATGGGCGTGCGCTGGTGGTAGTTGAGGTAATACAAACCAAAACCGGTGTCGCGGCGACCCGGCGCCCGCGCGCGCAGCGCCAGACCAAACTCACCCGTGTTGCCCGCCTTACGGTCCGGCGCGCGCTGCAGCCACTGGGTGATGCCCGGCAAGGGCGCGAAGTGCTGATCGGGTCCACTCAGGTAAACCACGCTGCCGTCGCGCGATAGAAAATCGTTGGCGCTGAAATAGGTGCCGCGCGCATCCAGTTCGGTTTTCCTGAATTCAAAAATGCTGAAGCCTTCCAGATCCACCAAAGGGCTCAGTTCCCGCGAGACCCACAACATGGGGGTGGGCAACAAAGCGTCCTTGATCTCCTGGCCAGGCGTGCGCAACCGATCCAGATCCACCGCGTTGATGGCGTTAATGCCATTGCCGATGTACACGCCCTCGCCCCAGTTCACCACCTGACTGCCCGCACGCACTTGCAACTTGCGGGCGTCCACATCAAACGCACCTTTGAAGTACGCATCGAGCACTCTGGCGCCCCGACCCACGCTGTTTTTGGCACCCTCACCAAACGTATAGCCCGCACCGCTCACGCCACTTACTACCGGGGCCGGGCCCGTGCGCAAGGCGTTCTCAAAGTCATAAAAATAATCACCCCGAGCAAAGAATCCCATCTGCCGATAAGTCAGATCCAGCTCGTGCGTGACCTTGAGCAACGACGCAAACAGATCCCCTCTGTGATAGTTGAGATTGCCGTCATCCGCGTTGTTGCCGCCCGCGCCTCCATTGTTGGCGCCCACCAAAGTGGGGTCACGGCCCTGCACGCGCCAACCTGCGGCATAAGACACCGTGGTATCGAACGTGCCACGCACCCCGTGAGCGGAACCAAACTCAACCGCATGCGCTGTTAAGTGAAACGCAACCCCCAGCACCCACCCTGCCCGCGCACTACGAAATTGCCATTTCATGATTTGGTCTTTCTTCTACGTTTAAACCATCGCTGCATACCCGAGAGCACTCGGGTAGGCGCGCCTAACAACCGAGATCGGGTGCGCACTTGGGCCGTGCCCGCCAAGAAAGGCGCAGGAGCCGCTGTACCCCCCAAAGCATCGATGAGGTGCTGAAAAAAACCCGCCACAACCGCCGTCACCTGTGCCACGTCAGCGCTGAGCAGGCGGCCACCCAAGTGCAACTCCATGGCGTATACCAGCCGTGTGTCATAAGGCGAGAGAGTTTCTAGTGTGATGCGAGCGGTACCGCGCAATGCGCCCGCAGTACCGCCCCCGCCATCAAATACAAAAATGCCCTCTACTGGCGCGTTGACCTCGGTGGTCAGCAGCCGACCGCGAAACCGGCTTTGCACCGAGCCGCGCGTCAGATTGGCGATGATGTCCCAGGCATTGGTCCCAATGGCGGTCACGCGTTCACAACCCGGGATGCAGGCCGCGAGCACCTGTGCATCCGTGAGCGCAGCCCAAACCAGGTCACGGTCTGCCGGCACCGTTCGTTCGCCTTCGATTTCCATAGCGAGGCATTATGTTCGATTAGCCCTGCCCCGATCTTTCATCAGACCGCCCCCAACCATGAGCCGCATACCGCACAGAACACAGATTTTCTTGGCACGAACCCAAATGCCACGTTGGATCGGCGAGGCTACGCGGATATGCGCGGCGCGCTTCCGGGCTAACTTTCTTGGGCACTGTTGCGCTCAAGTGCACGTCTACGCACCAAAGAGAGTCTTGGTCTGGCATTGGCCTACCCCCTGCTCGTTCCTTACCGCTCGCACCTTCAGCCGCGCGGTTTCCGCTTCCTTCTCGAAGTATTTGGGCTAGTGCAGGGCTTCATGCTGTTTGACATTTTTATAAAACCGATGGATTTGTCATCCTGGCGAGGCGCAAACCACAGCGATGCCTGGCAGCATCGCAAGGATTTGCAACGACGCCAGGGCGGCAAAGACGCGGTTTTATGTGTCAAACAGTGTGAAGCACTGCACTAGAGGCTGACGATGCAGTGGGATGTTTTTTGCCATGTGATCGACAACTACGGCGACATCGGCGTGTGCTGGCGCCTGGCTGCCGATCTGGCCACGCGCGGTGAGGCGGTGCGCTTATGGGTGGATGACCCAGCTCCACTGAGATGGATGGCGCCCCATCGCATGCAAGGCGTGTCGGTACTACCTTGGAATGAAAACACTCTGTGCCCCGAACCCGGCGATGTGGTCATCGAAGCCTTTGGCTGCGAACTGCCCGCGCCCTATGTGAGTTGCATGAGCGCTCGTCAATCGCAGGGGCATGCGCCGGTGTGGGTCAATCTGGAATACCTCAGCGCCGAGCCCTACGTGGCGCGCAACCATGGTTTGCCCTCGCCCCAGCTCACCGGGCCCGGCGCGGGATTACGCAAGTGGTTCTATTACCCCGGCTTCACGCCCGGCACGGGGGGCTTGCTGCGCGAGCCCGATCTCCTTCAGCGCCAGGCCACCTTTGATGCCCACGCCTGGCTGGCGACGCGAGGCATCGAACCGCGTCCCAGCGAGCAGCGCGTCAGTCTGTTTTGCTACGACAACGCCCCTGTGCCCGAGCTGATCGACACCCTGGCGCACGCCCCCACCCTGCTGCTGGCGACCCACGGCGCCGTGGCGCAACGCGTGGCGCAGGTGCTGGGCCCCACGCTGCGTCGCGGGCCACTGCGCGCCGTGCTGCTGCCCGCGCTGACACAAGTAGATTTCGACTATCTGTTGTGGTCCTGCGATCTGAACTTTGTGCGCGGTGAAGATTCCCTGGTGCGTGCGTTGTGGGCCGGACGGCCTTTTGTTTGGCACATCTATCCCCAAACGGAGGGCGCGCACGCTCACAAACTGCAGGCGTTTAATGAAGTGTTCTTGCAACAGGCCTTAGCACCCCTGTCCGCCCAGGTTCAAGCGCTTTCGTTCCGCTGGAATGGTTTAGAGCCGGGGCCCCTTGAACTACTGCCGTTGGCATCGTGGCAGGCGCATTGCACTCAATGGCGCACCACCTTGGGTGCACAAGATGATCTGGTGACTCAGCTGTGGCAACAGGTCAAGCGTTGGACCCGCTGCACCGGCTAAAATCGCCCGCTTTTCGCCGCGTGCCCCCACATGCCGCACCTATACCCGTAGACCACATCCACTATTCATACACGGAATCATTATGAAAATCGCTCAAGAAATCCGCGCTGGCAACGTCATCATGCACGGCAAAGACCCGATGATCGTGCTCAAAACCGAATACAGCCGCGGGGGCCGCAACGCCGCCACCGTGCGCATGAAACTTAAAAGCCTGCTGTCCAACTTCGGCACTGAAGTCGTGTTCAAAGCCGACGACAAAATGGAGCAGATCATTCTGGAAAAGAAGGACGCCAACTACTCGTACTTCTCCGACCCGATGTACACCTTCATGGACGCCGAGTACAACCAGTTTGAGGTGGAAGCCGAGAACATGGGCGACGCCCTGAACTACCTCGAAGACAACATGCCCGT
>CAZZAD010000162.1:0-6549 GCA_964652055.1 uncultured Burkholderiaceae bacterium
TGAGGGAACGACGCCGCAACGAAGTAAAAGATGTGATCAAGAGACAGGGCCTGCGTCGGGGCAACGTCGCTTCGGTGCCCTATATGACGTGCTGCATAAGCCCTTCACGCGCCTGTGCGAGCGCCGCGTCAAAACTCAGCGCTGCACCTTGCGCTGCTTCAACTTCAAACGCTTCGTCCCCCAGCGCACACCGCGCTCGCTCTATCAACGGCGCCAGAAATGCCTCATCGGCCGGATCGCGTCTGAGGCCCGTCAGCTGCATTTGCGCCTGCGCTGCGCCGTAGAGCCTGGCCGCTTCCGGCCAGCGCTCCTGCGCTGCGGCCAGCCCCGCACACACCTCCAGCGCACTGCGGCCTACGGGATGTGAACCGCTGGCCATGGCCAGATCGATCACTTCAAGCAACATGCGCGGCGCTTGCTCATGCGCGCCTTGATGCAACTGCACCATGCACAGATTCAACAACACGATGGCCACGCTCTCCTGATCGTTCTGCGCACGCGCCAGGGCGAGCGCCTCGTGGTACAGGGTTTCGGAGGTGGCGTACTGGTGTTCCAGCCGGTGCAGCATGGCCAGGGCATTGAGGGCCGCGAGCAACTCACGTGCATCGCCCAGTTCAAGGGCCAGCGCCACGGCCTCCTGCAAATGCGTGCGGGCACAGGCCAGATCTCCTTCACCCAGACAGGCCATGCCCAGCGGTTGCAGGATGCGCGCGATCCAGGCGGAGTCGTCCCGCTCGCGCGCAATGGCCAGAGCCTCGGCCAGATAGGTACGCGCCTGCCCATCGTGGCCCGTAAAGAAACACATCTGCCCAGCACCAGCCAGGGCACGGCAGCGCAACAGGTTGCGCGCCTGTAAGCCCGGGCGCGCGATCAGCTCTACGCACGCGCGCTGGCCCACCGAGAGTTGACCGCGGCCAATCCAGTACGGCCGCAGCGAAAACACCAGGCGCAGCCCTAATTCGGCATCGCGTTCGTGTTCGGCCCAGGCGTGCGCGGCCAGCAGGTTTTCGCTCTCGGCATCCAGGCGTTGTGGCCAGGCGCCTTGTTGCGCGCCACCCAGAGTGGGGCAGGCCGCCTCGGCCAGCGTCAGAAAAAAGTCCAGATGCTGGCGCTGCGCAGTGCGCTCTTCATCGGCGCGCCCACTCAGTTGCTCCCGTGCATAGGCGCGCACGGTGTCGAGCATGCGATAGCGCGCGCCATCGGCCTGCATCACGACGAGCGACTTTTCCACGAGCTGGGTTTGCAGATCCAGCACATCGGCGCTTTCGATATCTGTGCCCACGCACACTGCTTCCGCAGCCTCCAAGGTCCAGCCGCCCGCAAACACGGCCAGCCGCCGAAACACGGCGCGCTCGGGCTCGGTGAGCAGGTCATGGCTCCAGTCGATGAGGGCGCGCAAGGTGCGCTGGCGTGGCAGCACGGTGCGGTCGCCACTGGTGAGCAGCTTGAAGCGATCACTCAGACGTGCCGCAATGTTTTCTACCGAGAGGGCACGCGCGCGCGCGGCGGCCAGTTCGATGGCCAACGCAATGCCATCGAGCCGATGGCAGATGTCGGTCACGGCAGCAGCGTTGTGTTCGGTCAGCGCAAAACCTGGACACACGGCCGCCACGCGATCGACCAGCAGGCGCACGGCCTCGTGCGCGGCCAGCGCTTCGAGCGAAAGTTTTTTGTTCGGATTCGGTGCCGTGAGCGCGGGCACCTGATAAACCACTTCGCCCGCAATACGCAGCACGTCGCGGCTGGAGGCCAACACCTTCACGGCAGGGCCGGCCTGCAGCAACTGCTTGGCCAGCTCGGCGCAGGCGTGCAGCACGTGCTCGCAGTTGTCGAGCACGACCAGCAGGCGTTTGTCGCGCACGTAGTGGTACACCGCTTCAATGACAGGGCGTCCCGCTTCTTCCTTGACGCCCAACACGGTGGCCAGCGCCTGGGGCACCGCAGCCGCATCGAGCAGGCCCGCCAGCTCAACAAACCACACCCCATCGGGGAATTCATCGAGCACTTCCGCAGCCAGCTGCAGCGACAGGCGCGATTTGCCCAACCCGCCCATGCCCAGCAGCGTGAGCAGCCGCGCGCTGTGCAGCCGTTCGCGCGTCTGCGCCAGCTCGCGTTCACGGCCGATGAAGGAGTTGAGTTGCTGCGGCAGGTTGTTGGGCGTGGAGGCGAGCGAGCGCAGCGGCGGGAATTGCGCACGCAGCTGCGGATGCACCAACTGATAGAGGGGTTCGAGCGACGACAGGTCGCGCAGCCGCACCACGCCCAAGCCCAGCAATGCCGCATCCGGCGGCAAAACATCGGCCACCTGATCGCGCACCGCTTGCGACAGCAGCACCTGCCCGCCATGGGCCGCACTCATGATGCGTGCCGCGCGGTTCACTGCGGGGCCGTAGTAATCGTGGTCGCGCTGTTCGTCCGCGCCGGTGTGCAGGCCACAGCGCACCGCCAGCGTGGTGGCCTCGCTCGTTGGGGCTTGAGTCAATTCGAGCTGTATGTCCAACGCCGCACGCAGTGCATCCAAGCACCGGCTAAACGTGGCATGCACGCCGTCGCCCGTCATCTTGACCACGGTGCCGCCATGGCGCTGCACCGCGGTGCGCACCAGCGCATCGTGCCGCGCCATGGCCAACCGCATGCGCTCGGGTTCGGTCTCCCAAAGACGCGTGCTGCCTTCGATGTCGGTGAACAGGAACGTGACAGCCGCTTCGCGCTGAATGCGATCCGCGTGTTTCGCTGAAGTGGAGTCGAGCAGGGTCACAGTGGCAGGGCTTTCTTGCGCATATTCCAATGCGAATTGGAATTACCAGCGCAGTTGTTCCACTTCCAGCCCCAATGCGTGAGCCACCTTCTCCAGCGTGGATTTGCGCGGTTGCTTCACGCGTTCCATCTGTGCGTAGGCCGCCTGGGTAATGCCGATGCGCGCCGCAACTTCAGCCTGCGTCAAACCTAAATGTTCGCGCCACGCCGCCATGGGCCCCGTGCCACGCTCATAAGCCAGATTGACCACGGCATTGGGCACCGCACCGCGCGCCGGCGTGCGTTGCAGACGTTGAAATTGGGCATAAGGAATGACGACAAAAGCAGGCTTGCCGTCCGCACCCACAATGACCTGAAACTCAGTACGTGCGTTCATTTCGTTTGCTCACTTCCTCGATGGTGACGATGCGCACCGCACCGTCGAAATTGAAAAAGACTCGATAATTGCCTACGCGCAAACGAAAACCGTATTCGTGATTCGTCAGCGCTTTGACGTTTCGGGACGCCGTCAAATCAACCAACTCCGTCGTGACCGCACCTCGAATCTGGGCATTCACCCGGGGGTCAAGCTTTCGTAGTTGCCGCAATGCCCGGGGCTGCCAATAAATTTCATTCATCACGCAAAGATAAGTAATTAATACGTATTGTCAAGGACACAGCAATGCGTCGCTGCCGTTCAGTTGCCGTTCAAAACGAATACCGCGCCATCAGATAAACCCAACTCGCCGTATACGCCGGGTTGGCCCCCGCGCCGGTGAGGTAGCTGGTGGTGGTGCCGCTGCCCGCGGCGGGCACCAAGTACGTGGCGTTGTCCCACTGCGCATCGTTAAAGCGCATTTCTTCGTAGCTCAGGCCGCCCGTCAAGCTCCAGTGGGCGTCGAGCCGGTAGTCGCCTTTGAGGCTGAGTGCGTAGCGCTCGCTGTTGCCCCAATGGGTGATGCCCACCAAGTTGGCCGCCGGCGCGCCTGAGGCCAGGGTTTGCGGGTTGACCGCCACGGCGCCCTCAGCGCGCGTCCAGATGAACGAGCCCCGCACCATGAGGCGGTCACGCGCGGGCCAGTCAAAGCCCAGGCCGGCGGTGCGTGTGCGGTCGCGATCTGTGGCGCTCCAGTTGTAGACGGTGGTGGTGGCCGGTTGCGTGGGATCAAAGCAGGGCGAGGGCGTGAGACTGGGAGCAATGATCGGGCAGGTGCCGGCGCTGATGTTGCGGTGGGTGGAGTCGTAACGCACCCGCTCCCACCCGGCAAAGGCAGTGAGGCGCAGCGTACGGATGTCGCCATAGGCCAGCGTGAGGTAGAGCTCGTGCCGCTCGTCATACGTGCGGCCGAGCACGGTGTCGGCGTAGTGATTTTTCTTGAGCACCACTTCGGCACCCAGATCCAGGTTGCGCGCTGCGGCCACGTCCAGGCCGAGCTTGACCTGGGTCTGGTGCAAAGCGGTCACGTCGTAGCGCATGAGATAGCGCTGCAGGTACGCCGGGTCGGTGGGGTCGGTGCCCAGCGTGGCGCTGGCCACGTCGGCGCGGCGCTGTAGCGACTGCACTTTGAGACGTGTGCTGACGCGCTCCGCTGACTGGTTTTTCCATTCGATGGCGTAGCGATCATCTTGCGTGCGGGTGGTGTCCTCGCGATTGCGCTCCGCGACCTGTGCTTCGTAGGCAAAGTTCAAACGGTTGTCGTGCGGCAAACGCACACCCACGTCCAAGCCGTAGCTGCGGCGGTCAATGTCAAAGCGCTCGTTCAGACAACTGGATGTGGTGGCAGTGAGTGGCGCATCGCCACAGCCCAGGCCCGTGGGCAAATCGGTGAAATTGATTTCGCTGCTGGTGTTTTCTTTGCGCAGATGGCTCAAGGTAAGCCGCGTGTCGATGTTCTTGTAGGGGTTGGAGGTCAACGCCAGGGCGTAGTGGTCTTCATGCAGACGCCCCTGGAACGTGCCACGACTGGGGTTGGTGGCTGGGGTGTTGCCAGGTGCACCCACGCCCGGTGGTGTGGACAGTGCCGTGGTCAGCACATCCACGTCAGAGCTGGACCGACTGGTGCTGCCGCGCAGTGCCAGCGTGGAGCGCAGAGGCAGGTTGCGCAGCACGGCGTTGGCGCTCCAGCGCTGCATCTCGTTGTTGGGTGCCAGGGGGCTGGCGTCCGTGCCGTTGAAAAAACCGTTGCTCCAGTTCACCAGCGGCGTGGTGTTGTCAAAGCGGCTGGTCAGATGCGTGAGCGAGAGTTGTAGATCGCCCACGTGGTAGCCCAGCTCCAGACTGAAATTCTTAGTGGTGGCGTCCACGGGCGTGACTAGATCTACAAAACCCTGCGTCGGGCTGGTGCCCTGCGCATAGGACTGCAGCTTGTTGCCCTCGACGCGGGTCTGGCTGACATCGAACCGCGCGTACGCCTGGGTGCTGAAGTTCCACTCCAGGGCACCGCCCTCTTTGCGGCGCCGATAGGCCAGATCGACCGGCGTCCATCCTTCCGGCGTGAGGTTGGGAAACGTGGCGCTTTGCTGCGCGCTGCCCGCACCGCTGTAGGGCGTGCGCGCGTCAAAGGCAAAGTTGTGGCGCAGGCTGTCGCTGTAGAGCTGATAGCGGTAGTGATGACGCGTGTCACGACCTTGCAGGTCGATCGCCGCGTCATCGCGACCGAGGTTTTGGCCATAGAGTTTGATCGTGTGGCTGGCGATGCAAGCGGTGAGGTCGATCAGCGAGAGCGCGCCACTGGATACATCGCGATACTCAAACAATTTGGCGCGGTCTGCGCCCGAGGCATTCAGACTTAAAACACCTAAGCCCAGTGTTCCTTCAAGCGCACAGTCCTGCGCCTGCGCCGCGCCGATCCACAGGCTGAGCCCGACGAGCGCAGGCAGCGACTTCATCGCGTAAAGAACTTTCCACGCGCGCCGGGCGCGTTGCTGCCGTGAATCGTCTGATGGCAGTTCACGCAGGAGCGCGTCACAAAGCGGGTGCTTTGTGCGCCCGGCGCAAAACCCTGATTGCCGCCGTAGTAACTGCCCGGGTGCCGGGTGCCGTCGTGGCAGTCCTGGCACAGATTGGGCATTTTTTCGCTCAGCAACTTGCTCTGATTGGAGCCATGCGCGTTGTGGCAGGTGAGGCAGTTTTCTTCTACCGGTGCGTGCGGCCACACAAACGGGCCGCGCTTCTCAGCGTGGCAACTCAGGCACAGCGCGTTGACGGAATCTTCTTTGAGCAAGGTCGGACTCAAGCTGCCGTGCGGGTTATGGCAATCGGAACACGCCAACTTGCCTTCCATGAGCGGGTGATGCGAGTTCTTGCCGATTTGCGTGCGAATAGATTTGTGGCAACCGACGCAACTTTCATATTGCAGGCGACGTGAGGTGCTGACCCAGGCGCTGATGGCGGGGTCGGGCGTCTTGCCTTGAGGGCCTGCATGCACGCTGTGACAACTGGCGCAGGCCACATCGGCCTTTTTGTGTGCCCCTGCATCCCAGTGCGTGAGTGCTCGACTGCTTTGATGACATTGCAGACACGCCGCGTCGCGCTGCGCCGCGGGGATGCCTTTGCCAAAGCGCTGTTGCGCCGGCACGGCCCCCATTTTTTGCGCGTGCTCCTGCGTCTGGCCATGACAGGCCGCGCAATCGGCTTGTTGTGCGGTATGGGGGCTGGTTTGCAAGGCCGCCGCCTCGCGCGGGTGGCAGGTGGCACACATCGGCGTCTGCGCGCTGACGCTCAAGGAAAACAAAAGGCTGATAAATGCCAGAACGTGTAAGAGCCCGTTCATGATCTTCGCAATAGCAGGGCGAGGAATGCGAGGTGGATGA
>CAZZAD010000163.1:0-6501 GCA_964652055.1 uncultured Burkholderiaceae bacterium
TCCGGCAACCTGCAAACCCGGCGCGATGCCCGCGGCAAGACCACCACCTATACCTATGACGCCCTGAATCGTCTGACCCAGGCCAAATACGCCGACGGCACCCTCACCAGTTACTTCTACGACGAAGGCAGCGCCATCGGGCAACTCACGCGCATCGTCGATCCCGGCCCCGTCACCAGCACGTACACCTACGACCTGCAGGGCCGAGTCCTCACCCGCACCCAGACGGTGATGAACGGCACCGTCGCTCTGACCCACACCCAGACCCACAGCTACGCCCCCGTCACCGGCAAGCGCACCCAGAGCACCTACCCCAGCGGCCGCATCCTCACCCTGGACTACCACCCCACCACCAAAGACGTGCAAACCGTTTCTTTTGATGGCACGGTGGTCGCAGGCAACCTGCAGTGGCACAGTGCCCAGCCCTTGCCCAAGAGTCTGAAACTCGCCAATGGCCAGACCTGGGTGAGCACGCTGGATCAGGACGGACGCCTGACGAGTTACACCCTGGGCAGCGCCACCGTGACTCTGACCTGGGATGCCGCCAACCGCCTCACCAGCCTCACGCACAGCACCGACCCCACACAGAACCAGACCTACACCTATGACGGCCTGGACCGCATCACCGGCTACAACTCCACGCCCAGGTCTCAGAACTTCACCTACGACCTGACCGGCAACCTCACCAGCAAGTTCGACCGCATCGGCACCGCTCTGGGCCAGACCGATACCTTCACCATTGCCCCCACCAGCAACCGCCTGACGCAAATTGCCAATCTGGGCGTGGGCTACGGCTATGACGCCGCGGGCAACCGCACCACCACCCCCAACATCGTTCACACCTACAACGCCAAGGGGCGGCTCATCAAGAGCGTGGTCACCAATGGCACCGTGACCAAGACCAGCAACTATCTCTACAACGCGCTGGAGCAAAGGGTTAGAAAGTCAGGAGCGCCGGGATTCAATATCTACGTCTACGACGACGCCGGCCAGCTCATTGGGGAATACGACAACCTGGGACGAGCCAGGAAGGAATACGTGTGGCTGCCCGCGCAAGACGGCAGCCCCAACGCGGCCACGCATCGACCGATAGCCGTCATCACCTATGCCTACTCAGGCACCAGCACCACCCCCACGAGCCATGCGATCTACGCGATAGAAGCCGATCACCTGGGTGCAGCAAGACGAGTCAGCAATGCCACCAACAAAACCCGATGGACCTGGACCCCAGCGCCGTATGGCGACACGTTGCCGAATGACAACCCGAGTGCGTTGGGGGTGTTCACCCTGAATCTAAGGTTTCCGGGGCAGTACTTTGATAAGGAAACCAACCTCGCCTACAACCACAACCGGGATTACGAGGCGACGACGGGTCGATATATCCAGAGTGATCCGATTGGGTTGGCGGGGGGCGTTAATACTTATCTATATGCAAAGGCTCAGCCGGTGCAGTTGACTGATCCAACAGGCCTATGGGTGCCTTGGGAGCACAAAATGATGACAGAAGATGCTATGGATCGTGTTAGTTGCCAACGCCTACAAACCACTCTGCCGCTAGAAACCGCAAATGTCGACACGCGACCTGACTCACAATTACCCAGAAATTCCCATTTGCATGCCATGTGTGACGGAACTAGTGGCGAAGATGGAATATCTCAATATTTAAACTACTTAAACTATATTCAAAGATTGAAGCAGTCATGTGATCAAAAGGACCTGGCTGCCTTGCTGCATGCAATTCAAGACAACTATTCACCGGCGCATCGTGGGCTGCAGTGCTGGCGCGGCATGCGAGACGAGGGATTTGGTCTCGTTCCGCATGGTTTGCGAGATGCATTCCCCTCTAGGAAGAGTAAGGAGGCATCAATCGTTGAAACTACTGAAGTGATCAAAGACTTTAAACAGCGATGCCCGTGCGTATGCGACTAGTAAACCGAATTGCCGTCTGTTTTATCGTGGTGGTTGCTGGATGCAAAACTACAGCGCCAGATCGTCAGTCGGTACGAATCGATCCAGAGTGTCATGAACTTTCAAGCCTAGTTGGCATTAGAGTGTATTTACATATAAACGCGCAGTGGAATCAGTTTCAAATTGCTGATTCAACAATTGTACGCACGATACTTTCTGACAATGACCGGCCGAACGCTCGAGTTCCGAGAAATGACTTAGGGCTAAACTCACTGCGGTCATTTTCGAAACAATTTCCAAGCGCGCAGGAGTTGGCTGTTGGATACGGCAAGCTTGGTTATCCGGCACAGCTAAGCCCAAATGGCCAATGGTTGGCAGCGTCACTCGTAGAAAGTGGTGATGGTGGCAGTGGGTTGCCGTCGCGGCTGGTTATTTATTCAAATGTATCTAGGCAGGCGATTGAAATTTCGCCGCAACTGCCAATTGACACCATCGCATGGGATCCTCAATCTGGTCGACTTGCAATAGTGGAAAAAAGCCACGATGCGGCCCCTCGGAGTGTTAATGCGATTGTGGCGTCGCTATTTGGTTGGACAATTTATTTTAACGACGTTGCTTTAAGTGTTTATGACACATCTGGTGGGCTGTTATGTCGGTCATTGCTTGACGTAAAGAAAGCGGATGTAAGTACACTGATCGAGTGGCGATAGTAATCGGGGCGACAGGGTCACGCGGCGACAGGGTCAGGTCTTGTAATAGCGGAATGGGGTCAGATCTTATAATAGCGTACGAAGTTTGAGTAGGTGAAGGAATGGCGATAAACAGCGGAATGGGGTCAGGTCTTGTATTAACGGAGTAATGGGACAGGTCTTGCAATGGCGTATGAGGCGTGTGCAAAGGACGTTTTTTTAGTGCAAACCCTGCATGGGTTGATGGATGTGTGTGATAAGTCGGGTTCACTTAAGTTGAAGTCAATTATGGTAGAAGCCACAAATGGTTGAAGTAACGATAGACGGCAAAAAAGTTGAGGTGAACGAGGGCTCCATGCTGATGGATGCCGCGACCAAGCTCGACATTTATGTGCCGCACTTTTGCTACCACAAGAAGCTGTCCATCGCGGCCAATTGCCGCATGTGTCTGGTGGATGTGGAGAAGGCGCCTAAGCCCTTGCCTGCATGCGCCACGCCGGTGACGCAGGGCATGGTGGTGCACACCAGCAACCTCAAGGCCAAGCAGGCGCAAAAGGGGGTGATGGAGTTTTTGCTGATTAACCATCCGCTTGATTGCCCCATTTGCGATCAGGGCGGCGAATGTCAGTTGCAGGATCTGGCCGTGGGCTATGGCGGCTCGGCCTCGCGCTATGACTTGCCCAAGCGCGTGGTGTTTCACAAAAACCTGGGGCCGCTGGTTTCTGCTGAGGAAATGACCCGCTGCATTCAGTGCACGCGCTGTGTGCGCTTTGGGCAAGAGATTGCCGGCATCATGGAATTGGGCATGGGCGGGCGCGGCGAGCACTCGGAGATTCTGGCGTTTGTCGACAAGACCGTGGACTCGGAAGTCAGCGGCAACATGATCGACATCTGCCCGGTGGGCGCGCTCACCAGCAAGCCGTTTCGCTATGAAGCGCGCACGTGGGAGCTGTCACGGCGCAAGAGCATCAGCTTGCACGATGCGCTCGGTGCCAACCTCATCGTTCAGGTCAAGGGCAACCAGGTCAAACGCGTGGTGCCGCTGGAAAACGAAGACGTCAACGAATGCTGGCTCTCGGACCGCGACCGCTTTGCTTACGAAGGTCTGTACGCCGCCGATCGCCTGCAGCGCCCCATGCTCAAGCAGGGCGGGCAGTGGCGCGAGGTGGAGTGGGAAACCGCGCTGGCCTATGTGACGCATTCACTGACCGATGTCAAACGTCAGCACGGTGCAGCGGCCATAGGCGCGCTGGCCGGGCCCACCAGTACGGTGGAAGAGATGCATCTGCTGGCGCGCCTCATGCGCGGGCTGGGTAGCGAGAACATCGACTTCCGTCTGCGGCAGTCGGACTTTTCTGCAGATGACAAGCGCAAGGGCGCGCCCTGGTTGGGCATGCCTCTGGCTGAGGTCAACACCCTGGATGGCCTGCTGCTGGTGGGCAGTTTCCTGCGCAAAGATCATCCCTTGCTGTCCCTGCGCGTGCGCCATGCGGCCAAGCGCGGCTGCTCGGTCAACGTGCTGCATGCGGCCGATGACGATCTGCTCATGCCCATGCCACTCACGGCCAAGTCGATATTGCCGCCAGACCAATGGGTCATGGCGCTGGCAGAAATCTGTGCCGCGGTGGCGCAGATCAAGAATGTCAGTGCGCCCCTGCCTGGGGTGACGGCGCGCGCCACGTCGCAAGCCATTGCCAAGAACCTGACCCAAGGACGCAACGTTGCGTTGTGGCTCGGTAACACGGCTGTGCAGCACCCGCACGCGGCGCTGTTGCAGGCCCTGATGCAGTGGCTGGCGCAGGCTTGTGGTGCACGTTTTGGGGTGACGGGTGAAGCCGCCACCAGCGTGGGGGGCTACATCGCCGGCGCCACGCCTGGCGTGGGTGGTTTGAATGCACGCACCATGTTCGAGCAACCGCGCCGCGCCTATGTGTTGTGGAATCTGGAGCCTGAATACGACTGCGCCAATCCGGCTGAAGCCTTGCACGCCTTGCGCGCGGCCGACACCGTGATTGCCTGCTCGCCGTATCGCAATGGGGCGATGGAATACGCCGACGTGATCCTGCCGATTGCGCCGTTCCTGGAAACCTCGGGTAGCACCATTAACTGCGAAGGCCGCGTGCAAAGTTTCAATGGCACCGTGCGGCCGCTGGGTGAATCACGCCCGGGCTGGAAGGTGCTGCGTGTGATGGGTACCTCACTGGAGCTGGCGGGTTTTGAGCTGGACACGCCCGAGGCCGTGCGGGCGCAGGCCTTGCCTGCGGATCTGGCGAGCCGCCTGTCCAATGCCATTGACCTGGCGCCGCAATTGCCGCCAGCGGGTACGCCCGTGGCGCAACGCCTGGCCGATGTGCCGCTGTATTTCACCGATGCCATCGTGCGTCGTGCGCCATCACTGCAAAAAACCGTGGATGCGCGCGCACCCAAGGCCATCGCCAATGCCGCCACGCTGGCGCGTTTTGGCCTGAATGCCGGTGACAAAGCGCGTGCGGTGCAAACCGTGAGCCAGGGTGAAGTCACGGCGCTGCTTGAATGTGCGGTCGATGAGCGTCTGCCCAATGGTGTGGTGCGCGTGGCCGCAGGGCATGCGTCCACCAGCACGCTGGGCGCCATGTTTGGCGAAATTCGTCTGGAGCGCGCGTGATGATCGATCTGGTGCATCAGATGGGCGGGGCCGTGTTTGGCGCCTGGTGGCCCAATGTGATTACGGTGGCCTGGACGTTCATCAAGATCTTTGCCATCGTGGCGCCGCTCCTGGGCGCCGTGGCGTATCTCACGCTGTGGGAACGCAAGATGATTGGCTGGATGCACATCCGCATCGGCCCGAACCGCGTGGGGCCCTACGGTTTGCTGCAACCGGTGGCCGATGGCTTGAAGCTCATCTTCAAGGAAATCATTACTCCGGCGCGCGCCAACAAAGGCTTGTTCTTTCTGGCGCCAGTGATTGTGATGATGCCGGCCTTGGCGGCCTGGGCCGTGGTGCCCTTTGGCCCCGGCCTGGTGTTGGCTGATATCAACGCGGGCTTGTTGTACGTCATGGCCATCACATCGCTGGGCGTGTACGGCGTGATCATTGCGGGCTGGGCGGCCAACTCCAAGTATTCGTTCCTGGGCGCCATGCGCGCCTCGGCGCAGATGGTGAGTTACGAGCTGGCCATGGGCTTTGTGCTGGTGACGGTGTTGCTGGTGGCCGGTTCATTGAATATGACCACGATTGTCGAGAGCCAGAGCGTGGGCCGCATGGCGAGCCAAGGGCTCACCTTTCTGTCCTGGAACTGGTTGCCGCTGTTGCCCTTGTTCGTCATCTACGTGATCAGCGCCGTGGCCGAGACCAACCGCCATCCGTTTGACGTGGTGGAGGGCGAATCTGAAATCGTCGCCGGTCACATGGTTGAGTACTCCGGTATGGGCTTTGCGGTGTTCTTCCTGGCCGAGTACGCCAACATGTGGCTGCTCTCCATGATTGCCACCGTCATGTTCCTGGGCGGCTGGGCCTCGCCCATTGATATCGCCGCGTTGGGGCGCAGCACCGGCTGGTGGGCGCTGGAGTTGCCGCACTGGTTGGAGTTGGCGTCCAACTGGTTCTGGCTTCTGGCCAAAGTGTTTTTTGTGGTGTCGCTGTTCATCTGGTTCCGCGCTTCGTTTCCGCGCTATCGCTATGACCAGATCATGCGGCTCGGTTGGAAAGTCTTTATCCCCATCACGCTGGTGTGGCTGGTGGTGGTGGCGGTCTGGATGCAGACCCCTTACAGCATTTGGAAAACGGTGAGCTGATGGAAGCGGTCAAGGATTTTTTTAGCTCGCTCCTGCTCAAGGAGCTGTTTAAGGGCATGGCGCTGACGGGCCGCTACATGTTCGCGCGCACGATCACCGTGATGTACCCGGACGAAAAAACGCCCGCCAG
>CAZZAD010000164.1:0-4264 GCA_964652055.1 uncultured Burkholderiaceae bacterium
CCACGGCTTGCGCACCGCCCAGGGCAAACACGCGGCTCACGCCAGCCAGCGCGGCCGCGGCCAGCACAAAGGTGTTGCGCGCGCCATCGGGCGTGGGCGAGACCATGACGATGTTTTCCACGCCTGCCACATGCGCGGGAATCACATTCATCAACACCGACGAGGGATAGGCCGCCAGGCCCCCGGGCACGTACACGCCCACGCTGGCCAGCGGCGTGATGCGTTGTCCGAGCGTGGTGCCGTCGGCTTCGGTATAGGTCCAGGTGGTTTCGCGCTGATGTTCATGAAAGGCGCGCACGCGTGCGGCGGCGGCTTCCAGCGCGGCGCGGTCGTCTTGGGGCAGAGCCTCGAGCGCAGCATTTAACTCTTGCGGGCCAATTTCCAGGCTGGCCACGTCGGCCGCCTGCATGCGATCAAAGCGGTTGGTGTATTCGAGCAGCGCGGCGTCGCCCCGGGTGCGCACGTCGTCAACGATGGCGGTGGCCGCGACTTCGATGGCGCGATCAGCGTCGGTTTCGATAGCCACGAGTTGCGCAAACGCGGCTTCAAAGTTGGCGTCGGTGGTGGTGAGGGTGCGGACTTTCATGCGTCTGTTGGGTTTAACTCCCTCCCCTTCAAGGGGAGGGCGGGGGTGGGGATGGGGTTGTACGGGGCACGCTCTCCCTTGCTACGTAGCCCATCCCCACCCTAACCCTCCCCTTGAAGGGGAGGGAACTTAAAACCTGCCTCCCCTTGAAGGGGAGGGAACTCAACATCAACTTTCCCTTGAAGGGGAAGGGACTCAATATCAACCGGTGATGGAACTCATCATGACCGCACCGCCGCCTCCAACTTGTCGATCAGTGGCTGCATCAACTCGCGTTTGGTCTTGAGCGATGCCGGATTGACGATCAGCCGTGACGAAATGGGTGCAATGGTTTCCACCTCCACCAGATTGTTGGCGCGCAAGGTGCTGCCGCTGGACACCAAATCCACGATGGCATCGGCCAGCCCGGCCAGGGGTGCCAGCTCCATTGAGCCATAGAGTTTGATCACATCCACATGCACGCCCTTGGCGGCGAAAAACTCGCGCGTGGTTTGCACGTATTTGGTGGCCACGCGCAGCCGCGCGCCACGCGCTACACGGGCGGCGTAATCAAACCCGGCGGGGACGGCCACGCACAGGCGGCACTTGCCAATCTGCAAGTCCAGGGGTTGGTACAGATCGGTGCTGTCCCATGCGGCGGCGTGTTCGAGCATGACGTCTAGGCCAGCCACGCCAAAGTCGGCTGCGCCATGTTGCGCATAGGTGGGCACGTCCGAGGCGCGCACCAGCACCACGCGCAGTTGCGGGTCGGTGGTGCCGATGATGAGTTTGCGGGAGGTCTCGGGGTCTTCGAGCGGCTGCACGCCCGCGCGCGCCAGCAGGGGCACGGTTTCTTCAAAGATGCGGCCTTTGGATAACGCAAGCGTGAGCATGGGGTTTATTTGATTCGTTGAATGTGCGCGCCCAGGGCGGCGAGTTTGGCTTCCATTTTCTCGTAACCACGATCCAGGTGGTAAATGCGGTCGACCACGGTGGTGCCCTGCGCGGCCAGCGCGGCAATGACCAGGCCCGCCGAGGCGCGCAAATCCGTGGCCATCACGGGCGCACCCTCCAGTTGCGGCACGCCGGTGACGATGGCGGTGTGGCCCTCAATGTCGATGTGCGCGCCCAGCCGCTGCATCTCCAGCACGTGCATGTAGCGGTTTTCAAAAATGGTTTCGGTGATGCGGCCCACGCCCGCGGCCACGCAGTCCATGGCCATGAACTGCGCCTGCATGTCGGTGGGAAAGGCCGGGTAGGGGGCGGTGCGCAGGCTCACGGCCTTGGGCCGTGTGTTCATGCGGATGCGGATGGTGTCCTCGGCCACATCGATACGCGCGCCTGCTTCCTGCAGCTTGTCCAGCACCACGTCGAGCGTGGCCGGTGCTGCGCGGCGCAGCAGCACGTCGGTATCACCAAAGGCGCCCACTGTGGCTGCGGCCACCGCAAAGGTGCCCGTCTCAATGCGGTCGGGCATCACCGCGTGGCGCGCGCCGTGCAATTTTTCTACGCCCTCAATCACGATGCGGTCGGTGCCCGCGCCGCTGATGCGGGCGCCCATGGCGATGAGGCATTGCGCCAGGTCCACCACCTCGGGTTCGCGTGCGGCGTTTTCAATCACCGTCTGGCCCTGCGCCAGCGTGGCGGCCATCATCAGGTTCTCGGTGCCGGTGACGGTCACCATGTCGGTAACGATGCGTGCCCCGCGCAACCGGCCCGCGCCTTCCACCACCATGTACCCGCCGTCGATGTGCACCTTGGCACCCATCTGCTCCAGGCCCTTGATGTGTTGATCGACGGGGCGTGCCCCTATGGCACAACCGCCCGGCAGGCTCACGCGGGCTTTGCCAAAGCGCGCCACCAGGGGCCCGAGCACCAGCACCGCGGCGCGCATGGTTTTCACCAGGTCGTAGGGCGCCTCAGTGGCGGTGACTGCATTGGCGCGCAGGCTGACCTGCTCGCCCTCACGCGTGGCGGCCACACCCATGCCGCGCAGGAGCTTGACCATGGTGGAGATGTCCGCCAGTTGCGGCACGTTGGTCAGGTGCAGCTCATCGGCGCTGAGCAGGGCCGCAGCCAGGATGGGCAGCGCTGCATTTTTGGCGCCAGCGATGCTGATTTCGCCGCGCAGCGCTTGGCCGCCTTGAATGTTGAGTTTGTCCATGAGATCAGTCCATTGCGGCGTGTTCGGCCGGCGTGTAGGTGCGCATCGACAGCGCATGAATTTCTTCGCGCATACGCTCTCCCAGTGCGGCATAAACCAATTGGTGGCGCGCAATGCGCGATTTGCCCTCGAAGGCATGGCTCACGATGAGGGCATAAAAATGATGGCCATCGCCCGTGACTTCAATGTGATGGCAGTCCAGGCCAGTGGTGATGTAGCGCTCAATGTCTTGCGGGGTGGGAGGCATATCGTTCCTGATTAATTTCTTATGCGCGTACCGCGCGCCAGCATATTCAACGCATAAACACTGACGACGGCCAGCGCAACCAGCACTACGGCCAGGCTCGTCCAGGGCGAGACATCAGAGTGCGCAAAAAATCCGTAGCGAAAGCCGTCCACCATATAAAAGAATGGGTTGAAGTGTGATGCCGTCTGCCAGAACGCCGGCAGACCCTGCACTGAGTAGAACACGCCCGACAAAAAGGTGGCCGGCATGATGATGAAGTTCTGAAACGCCGCCAGTTGATCGAACTTGTCCGACACAATGCCGGCAATCAAACCCAGCACACCGAGCAGCGCCGCGCCCAGCAACGCAAAGACCAAAATCCATAACGGCGCAGCGGGCGCCAACAGGGGGCCCGGGGCAAACCACAGCGTCACCGCAAACACGCCCAGCCCCACCACCAAACCGCGCACCACCGCCGCGGCCACATACGCACCAAAAAATTCAATGTGCGAGATGGGCGGCAACAGCACAAACACCAGATTGCCGGTGATCTTGCTTTGAATCAGGCTCGATGAAGTGTTGGCAAAAGCGTTTTGCAGCACGCTCATCATGGTCAGGCCCGGAATAAGAAAGGCGATGTAGCTCACACCAGGAAAAGCCTGCACATGCGCTTTGAGCGCCTGCCCAAACACCAACAGGTACAGCACGCCCGTGAGCACGGGCGCAGCCACGGTTTGAACGCCCACCTTCCAAAAACGCAACACCTCTTTCAGGAGCAGGGTGCGAAATCCAATGGAAAAAACTGCGCTCATGCAGCGGCCCCCGCGTCGCGATGCTCTTGCAGCAGTTGCAGGAACACATCTTCCAGATCGGCGTGGCCCACTTCGAGGTCTTCAATCTCGGCCCCCTCGGCGCGGCACGTGGCCAGCGCGGTTTCCACATCGGTGGCTTGGGCCAGACGCAGCACATAGCGGGGGGCGTCGTGCTCGATCACCTGCGGCTGCAGGGTAGTGGGTAGGGCGCCGCGCAGACGCAGCGTCACGCGTACGCCGGCCACGCGGCGCAGCAGCTCGCGCGTGGAATCGAGCGCAATCAGTCGCCCCCGATTGAGCATGCCGATGCGCGTGCACAGCGCCTGCGCTTCTTCCAGGTAATGCGTGGTGAGCACGACGGTATGCCCCTCGCCATTCAAGCGCCGGATGAAGGCCCACAGACTTTGCCGCAGCTCCACATCGACGCCCGCAGTGGGTTCATCGAGCACGATCACCGGCGGACGATGCACCAGAGCCAGCGCCACCAGCACGCGCCG
>CAZZAD010000164.1:4274-6494 GCA_964652055.1 uncultured Burkholderiaceae bacterium
CCGGAGCCGGCGCACCAGCGCCCACATCTCGCGCCGCAGCTCGACGTCGACGCCGGCCGTCGGTTCGTCGAGGAACAGCACACTCGGCTCGTGCGCCAGCGCCTTGGCGATCAGCACGCGCCGCTTCATGCCGCCCGACAGCGCCCGCATGTTGGTGTGGGCTTTGGAGGTGAGATCGAGGTGTTCCATCACCTCATCAATCCACGCATCGTTGTGCCGCAGCCCGAAGTACCCCGACTGAAAACGCAGCGACTCGCGCACCGTAAAAAACGGATCAAACACCAACTCTTGTGGCACCACACCCAACTGACGCCGCGCCGCGCGATAGTCGTGCTGCACATCAAAACCCATGACCCGCACCGTGCCCTGCGTGGCGCGCGTCAGTCCGGCAATGATGGAAATCAAGGTGGTCTTGCCCGCACCATTGGGGCCCAGCAGCCCAAAGAATTCACCCGGCTCGATGCGCAGGCTCACGTCATCGAGCGCGCACACCTTGGGGTAGTGCTTGGCAACGTGGCTGATTTCTAGGGCGGCGGTGGTCATTGGAGTGGCGCAGACAAAACAACACCGCCCCGGAGGTTAGTCCGGGGCGGCTGAGAGAGGCCGGATTCTAAGAGGCGGTCGTGTCGGGATGAATCGCCATCAGTGCGGTGGCCTTGGCTGCGGGGGGCGTGCCCAGCACTTCGTCCATGCCGTAGAGCGTGGCCAGGCTGGCCAATGCGGGCGAGACGGACGTGAAGGTGAATTGCTTGCCCACGGCCCGTGCGTCGCGTTGCCATTGCAGCAGCAGGGCGACCGCGGCGGAATCCACCTGGGTGACATTGCCCAGATCGAGCGTGAAGTCGTTCGCACTGGCTGCAGTGCGGCCTAGGGAGGCCAGCGCAGCGGCGGTGTCGGTGGTCAGGGCCGTAGCTTCGATTTTCACGATGACTTTTTGGCTGCGTTGCTGCTGTTTTGCTCAATCAGTTGTTTGATCAAGCCATCGACGCCGTCGGCATTGATCTTGGCGGAGAACTGGTTTTTGTAGTTCTCCACCAGCCATACACCCAGCACGTTGATGTCATAGATTTTCCAGCCGCTCTCTGTTTTTTCCAGGCGGTAATCGAGCTGAATGTTCTCGCCGCGCGAGGGAATGATCACCGAGCGCACCAGTACATCCACGTCATCGGGTTTCATGCGAAAGGGCAGCATCTTGACCTGTTGGTCCTTCACAGCTGAAAGCGCGCCGCTGTAGGTGCGCACCAGCAGCGTGTGGAATTCATGGGTGAGTTGCTTGCGCTGCTCGGCGCTGGCGGTGCGCCAGCCGCGTCCTACGGCCAGGCGCGTCATCTTTTCAAAATTGACGTGGGGCAGGATTTTTTCGTCGATCAGTTTGTTGATGCGCGCGATGTCGCCGCTTTGCAGCGCGGGGTCTTTGCGGATGGAATCGAGCACTTCGTCAGACAGGGTGCGCACCAGGACATCGGGCGCTTGCTGCGAGGAAGGGGCCGCGGTGGCCGCGGCGACGCCCTGGGCCTGGGTCAACACGGGCACCAGGCCCACGGTGGCGACCCATAAAACACGAAGGAGTACAGAGATCACTCGCATGGTGGTTCCTTAATAGAGTTAACCCACGTAACCCTTAACGGGCGGGCGGCGAAACCGGTGCGCCGGGTTCGCTCTGGATCGCGGGTTTTTCGTTACCAGATGTTACGGGGCTGGCGATGTCTTCTTCATCTTCAGGGTCTTTGGTGCGCGGGGGATTGCCGTCGTACACCTGATTGCGCCGCCGTTGCAGGTAGGCGTCGCGGATGAATTGGTAGCGATCCAGTGCGGCGCCATCGATCAGCTTTTCTGCGGGTAGCAGTGCGGCGCGTCCATCAATGACACGCAAGCCATAAATGATGTTGCGGGTGGGTACATGATCCAGGTTGTCCAGCGGGTCGGTGTGCCACCCCACCACGCGCCCCACGCTGTCGCGCACGGTGCTGGGCCCCAGCAGCGGCCACACGAAGTAGGCGCCTTGATCTAGGCCCCAATACCCCAGGGTTTGGCCGAAGTCTTCGTTGCTCTTGTCCAGGCCCAGGGGGCTGGCAACATCAAAGCAGCCCAACAAGCCCACGGTGGAGTTGATGACAAAGCGGCACACATCCGTGGCCGCACGCTCGAACTTGCCCTGCAGCAGGTTGTTCAGGGCGGTGGGCAAATCGTCCAGGTTGGAAAACATGTTGCTGACACAGT
>CAZZAD010000165.1:0-6473 GCA_964652055.1 uncultured Burkholderiaceae bacterium
GCGGGCTTGCGCGGCGCAGGTGCGGCGCTGTTGTGCTCAAGTGCTCGCCAATGCCGCTGGGCATTGGACTGCGCCCCTCTCGCTCAACATCGCTCGCCCCTGCATCCACGCAACTCCCGCGTCCCTGATGAAATATCCGGGCTAGCGTCGGCGGCGTCACGTCGATGTCAATGGGTGATCTATGGGTGTGGGCGAAAAAGAACCGGGATTGATGCAGCGGCATCGCCTGACGGTGGATGAGTACTACCGCATGGCCGAGGCGGGCGTGCTGGCGCCCGATGCGCGCGTTGAATTGATTGAAGGGGAGATTGTGGATAAGGCGCCGATGAAAAGCCGACACGCGGGGGTGATTGCACGCCTGAATGGACTATTGAATCGCGCCGTAGGAGAGGCGGCGGTAGTGACCTGTCAAACCCCACTGCGTTTGAGTGATCGTTCTGAGCCGGAGCCCGATCTGTTGGTGCTTAGGCCGCGTGCCGACTTTTATACCCAGGCGCACCCCACCCCCGCTGACGTGCTGCTGCTCATCGAAGTGTCCGACACCACACTGGCCTATGACCGCAGCATCAAACTTCCCTTGTATGCAAAGTACGGCGTAGCGGAAGTCTGGATCGTTGATCTGACCAATAACCTTGTGCGTTTTTTTCGCCAGCCGCAGGCCGATACCTACGCGGACATCACTGCGACGGAAACGCCGGGAGCGGTGCCGGTGGCGCTGCTGCCCGGCGTGCACGTCGAATTGAAGGACGTGTTGTCGTAGCCCCAATACTGCGCAGCTTGGGAAAACGCACGTGCTCTACGGAACGTCGTCGCCCCGGCGCAGGCCGCGGTCCAATTGCCAGCGTTTCAAATTGGGCCCCGGCCTGCGCCGGGGCGACGTTTCTTCGGTGTGTTTGTATGCGCTTTATGCGCTGTGCTCATGCCGACATTAAGTCGGCAGCACTGGGGTTAGGGCCAATCAGGCCACCGCCCCACCCGTATTGCGCCAGACCGACTGGGCGCGGCCGTCAGCACCATAGGTGGCGGCCCGGGCAGCGTTAAAGCCGGTGAGCACGTCAAGCCGCGTGCGGTTGGATACCAGGCGCGCGGCCAACAGGCGGGCATTGCGGTCGTTCAGGTCGCGGGCGCGTGTAATGAGGGCCCGCCAGGATTGGCGCTGTTCTGCCGAAAGCGCGCGCAAGGCGCGGGCAATTTCTTCCACCCAGCGTGCCTTGCGTACGGAAACTTCCGCCAAAGAATCCGTCGCGCCGTGAACCAGCGCGTCGGACTCCTGCTCCAGCGCTGCAATGATCTGCAGCAGTGCGGTGGGCTCAGCGGGTGGGAGGGACATGACTACTTTTTGCCCAACAACTCAGCCACGGAAGACAGCAGCTTTTGTGCGACGGCATCAGAGTCGACCTTGAAGCGCCCTTCGCTGATAGCGCTGCGCACTTCTTCCACCTTCTTGGCGTCGAACTCGCCACCAAACTGGTTTTCGAGTTTGGCCAGACGCGCTGCCATGTCGGAGACCTGTACGCGTTCGACTTCGGCAACAGGTTCACCCGCTTTAGACAGCGCCGGGCGCGCGTCCGCGTTGGCACTACCCACTCGGTCGGGACGCAGCGGTTCAGAGGTATTGGTGATCTTCATGGGGTCTCCAGAATTCCATTACACAGCCTTCGCTATCTAAATCGGCCATTTGCCGGAAAACTTGAGTCGGCAACTTTGCAACTCAACTTTAGGGCGCATAGGCGTTGGGGATTCGCACAATAAGCCGATGTTTCTGCCTACAGTCAAAAACTGACTTCCACCACCCGCCCGGCGCGTGCAATGCCCGTGATCACCCGGCCTGATTCAGTGCGCACCCGCACGCTTTGACCCTCCAGCGCCGAACTCAGGGCCACGGCATCGGTGGCAATGGCAAAGCCGGCACCTTGTCCCAGCACCTTGACCGGATCGCCCTGGCCTACGGCCTGGGGGGCGCGCAGCGCCGCCAATGGCAGGGGTTGCCCCGCATTGATCATGCGGGTGGCCACACGGCCTTCGAGTTGTGCCAGGTCAGTCAACACGCCTTGCGCCTCGCGCGTGAGCTCCACCTCGGCAGGGCGCAGGTCTTCGCTGCGTAGCGGGGTGAAGGCGAGCATGGTGCGGGTGGCGACCAGGGCGGTACCCCACACGCGCACGTTGAGGGGGACTCGCAGTGACCAGGCCGCATTTCCCGGACAACGCACCATCACCACACTGCGCCCCCAAAGGCGTGCGCCGCTCGGTGTGCTGTAGGTCGGCTGCACGCACGGCGCCTGCGTCAGGCGCTGGTCCAGCGCGCCCACCTGCACTTCTATACGCAGACCGTTGACCGCTGAATGTTGCTCAGTGGCTTCGTTCTGCGCCCAGTCATGGATGGACTGCACGGTGACGGCGCGCGCCGCCTGGGCATGCGCCATCGGCGCAAGGGTCGCCCACAGGGACGCGTAACCCGCAGCAATAAGAGTGAGAAAGTAGCGCATGGACGCATTGTGAGCGCACACGCCTTGCCGACGGACGGCAAAAAGATGCGCGCGCACAGGGCTTATCGGTCGATTGACCTGGCCCGTCATACGAATAATCGGTAGCGACGGAAAAAACTTTAGTGCTTCCTTGAACGATTCAACCGAAATGCCGAGCCGCCCATGCTGGACCAACTGACCCAAACGCTGGATTTCAATTCATCCGCGCTGCTGCTGCGCTCCGAGCGCACGCGGGTGTTGGCCAGCAATATTGCCAATGCGGATACCCCGCATTACAAGGCGCGCGATTTTGATTTTCGCCAGGCGCTGGTCAATGCCACCGGAACCCAGGTGACGGGTGCTGCGCCACTGGCCGCACAACCGGCCCGCACGCACGAAGGCCATCTGCGCGCGGCGGGGTTGGACCCCCACGCCCCCACGCTGCAGTACCGCACCCCGTCACAAAACGCACTCGACGCCAACACGGTCGATCTGGATGCCGAGCGCGCCAACTTTTCCGAAAACAGCGTGCGCTACGAGGCCAGCCTGCGTTTTCTCAACGGGCAGATCCGCACGCTGCTCACTTCGATTAACGGTCAGTGAACGAACAGGAGCCTGACTCATGTCGCTCTTCAAAGTGTTCAACGTTTCAGGCTCCGCGGTCAGTGCGCAAAGTCAGCGCCTGAATGTGGTGGCAAGCAACCTGGCCAACGCCGAATCGGTGGCCGGCCCCGATGGACAGCCCTACAAGGCGCGTCAGGTGGTGTTTCAGACGCAAATGATGGGGGCCGACGCCAGCGCGGCGGGCGTGCGTGTGGCCAGTGTGGTGGAAGACAACGCCACGCCGCGGCGCATTCATGACCCGGCCCACCCGCTGGCCGATGAGCAGGGCTACGTGACCATGACCAACGTCAACGCGGTTGAAGAAATGGTCAACATGATTTCGGCCTCACGCAGTTACCAGTCCAACATCGATGTGATGAACACCGCCAAGAGCCTGCTGCTCAAGACGCTGCAGCTGGGTAATTAACCGAAGAGGGAGCTTTCATGACCACCGTGACTGATACCGCCAGCGCCGCCAGTACCGCAGCGGCCGCGGCCGGCACCAAACCCAAGAACGAAGCACAAGCACTCAATGACCGCTTTCTGAAGCTGCTGGTCGCGCAGATGAACAACCAGGATCCGCTCAATCCGCTCGACAACGCCCAGGTGACGAGCCAGATGGCGCAGATCAACACGGTCACCGGCATCAATGGCCTGAACGACACCGTGCAGCAATTGCTCACGCAGTTCTCGCGGCTCGAGACCATGCAGGCCGCGCAGCTCACGGGGCGCGATGTGCTGGTCAACGGCAACACCGTGTCGCTGGGTTCGAGTGCATCAGGTGCCCGGTCCGTGGGCGCAGGTTATGTGCTGGATGTGCCTGCCGACAAGGTCAAGGTGGAGGTGCGCGACGCCAACGGTGCGCTGGTGCGCACGCTCGATCTGGGTGCGCGCCCCGAGGGTCTAGGTCGCTTTGACTGGGATGGCAAGACCGATGAGGGCGGGGACGCGGCCGCCGGCAAATACAGCATCAACGTGACGGCCGCGGTGGGGGGCAAAGAGTCCGCCGCCACGGCCCTGGCCGTGCGCCGTGTGGAAGGTGTGCGGCAAGACCCCGCGGGGGTGCAGCTGGTGCTGACCGGCGGCGGCGTCGTGGCCTACAGCGACATCAAGCAGATCCTCTAAGCCCTGTGAGTTAACGCAGAAAAGAGCGCCGCATATGAACCAAACGCAAACCTATCGAACAGGCGTCGCCCCGGCGCAGGCCGGGGCCCAATTTGAAACGCCTGCAATTGGGCCCCGGCCTGCGCCGGGGCGACGACGTTCCGTGGTGCGTGTGATTTCCATGAACAAGCCGCATCGCCTCTAACCCTATTGAGTCAAGTGACCAGGAGAGCACCATGAGTTTCCAACAAGGATTGTCCGGACTGAACATCGCAGCCAAGAACCTCGACGCCATCGGCAACAACGTGGCCAACGCATCCACGGTGGGTTACAAGGCGGCGCGCGCCGAGTTCGCCGACGTGTTTGCCGGATCGCTGGCCGGTGGCAGTGGCGTGCAGATTGGTATTGGTGCCCAGGTGGCTGCAGTCAAGCAACAGTTCACCCAGGGCAACATCGTCACCACTTCCAACCCGCTGGATATCGCCATCAACGGCGCGGGTTTTTATCGGCTGTCGGATAACGGCACGGTGAGTTATGCGCGTAACGGCCAGTTCTCGCAGGACCGCGACGGCTATATCGTGAATAACGCCGGCTCTCGCCTGACTGGCTACCCGGCGGATTCACTGGGTCAGATCGTGGCCTCGACGCCCGTCGATCTGCAGCTGTCGCTGGCCAACATTTCGCCGCAGGTCACCTCCACGGCGCGGATGAGTTTGAACCTGGATTCGCGTGAAACCCCGCCTGTGGCTGCGTTCTCACTAGCCGATCCGACCACCTACAACTCATCGACTGCCATGACGGTGTACGACTCGCAGGGCAATGCGCACACCATGACGGCGTACTTTCGCAAGACAGTGGCCAACACCTGGAGTGTGTATGGCGCAGCGGACGGCGCTGTGCTCAATGGGGGCGTGGCGCTGGGCACTCTGACCTTTAGTAGTGCGGGTCTACTGGCCGCCAACGCCGTCATGAACGTGTCGATTCCCGTGACCAACGGGGCGGCTACGCCGCTGGCCTTCCCCTTGACGTTCCCCGCCGCCGACACCACGCAGTTCGGCGTGAATTTCGCGGTGAGCGGGTTGACGCAAGACGGTTTCACCACGGGCCGATTGGCCGGATTTGCCATTGGCAACGATGGCGTGATTCAGGGTCGTTACACCAACGGCCAGACGCGCGCGCAAGGGCAGATCGTGCTGGCCAACTTCACTAATCCTCAGGGGTTGGTGGCTTTGGGGGGCAATCAGTGGGCCGAGAGTTCGGAGTCGGGTCAACCGCTGGTAGCTACGCCCGGCTCGGGCACCTTGGGTGCGATCCAGGCCGGTGCGCTGGAAGAGTCCAACGTCGACATGACTGAAGAGCTGGTCAAGATGATCACCGCGCAGCGGGTTTATCAGGCCAATGCGCAGACCATCCGTACGCAGGACCAGGTGCTGCAAACCATCGTCAACCTTCGTTAAGCGAGGCTGAATCGTGGACCGCCTGATCTACACCAGCATGACCGGCGCCAAGCATCTGATGGCGCGACAAGACACGCTGGCGCAGAACCTAGCCAATGCCAACACCACGGGTTATCGCGCCGACACCGTGGCCCTGCGCGCCGTGCCCATCCATGGCGCGGCTGCCGGCACACGCGTGTTCACCGTAGAGACCACCACGGGTTCGGACTTCAAGACCGGCCCCATGCAAGCCACCGGCCGCAATCTGGACGTGGCGGTGCAGGGCAGTGGTTGGCTCACCGTGCAGGACAGCAACGGCGAAGAGGCTCTGACCCGCGCGGGTTCATTGCAAGTTGCCAGTGACGGCACGCTGCAGTTGCCCAACGGCCTGGCCGTGATGGGTGATGGCGGACCGCTCACCATTGCGCCCGATGCGCAGGTGACGGTGGCGCCCGATGGCACGGTGTCGGTCAAGACGCCTGGCTCCAAAGCGGTCAACGCCGTAGGGCGATTGAAGCTGGTGGATCCGCCGCCTGAAGAGCTGATCAAGGGCCTAGATGGTTTGTTTCGCCTCAAAAGTGGCGAGCCCGCCGAGGCCGACGCCAACGTGCGCGTGGCCGAAGGCACGTTGGAGGGCAGCAACGTCAACGTGGTGGAAGCCATGGTGGGAATGATTTCCGCCGCACGGCAGTTTGAAATGCAGATGAAGTTGTTGCAGTCCGCCGAACAGAACGAACAGAGCGCCGCTTCTTTACTGCGCACGTAGTGCGCCAGTTCTCTCCCTCCCCTTCAAGGGGGCGGAGGTGGTGTTTCGCAAAGCACCGCTTTGCGCCACCGCAGCGACACGCGCTTGCAAGCGCGTGGC
>CAZZAD010000166.1:0-6459 GCA_964652055.1 uncultured Burkholderiaceae bacterium
TGTTCTCGGCCATGTCGTGCTCACCCCAGGTGATGAAAATCTTCTGACCGAAGAGCCGGTAGGTGCCATCGGCTTGCGGCTCAGCGCGCGTGCGCACCAGCGACAGATCACTGCCCGCCTGCGGCTCGGTGAGATTCATCGTGCCCGTCCACGTGCCATCAATCAGACGCGGCACATACAACTCACGCTGCTGCGGGCTGCCCACGGTCAACAGCGCTTCAATGGCGCCATCAGTGAGCAGCGGGCACAACGCGAATGAAAGGTTGGCCGCCTGCAGCATTTCCAGACAGGGCGTGGCCACGAGCTTGGGCAGGCCTTGGCCACCGTATTGCGGCGGATGCTGCAAGCCCTGCCACCCGGCCTGTGTAAAGGCGCGAAAGGCTTGCGCAAACCCCGGCGTTGCCGTCACCTGCCCATCGCTCCAGCTTGAAGGATTCACATCCCCCGCACGATTAAGAGGCGCCACTACTTCGCCCATGAACTTGGCGTTTTCCTCCAGCACCGCAGTGACCGTGTCATCCGTAGCGTCCTCAAACCCCGGCAGGGCCTGCACCGCCTTGAGGTCAGCCAAGGCGTTCATCACAAACAGCATGTCTTTGAGGGGGGCGGTGTAGGGCATGGGAGTCCTCTTAAGTGTGAATGTGGAAAGTCTGGCAGGTCATGGCCTGAAGCGAGCCGCCGTTTTGCGGGTATTTGACAACACAAACTGCTTGAGGCGCTGCGCCAGATCCGCCGCAGCGGGTGGCAACACAGGGCCCACGACCGCTAACGCCGCCTCCAGGGCGGCAGGCATTTTGTTCGCCAAATCTTGGGCCTCGCTCAACAAGAACTGCGGGCGCATGCGCAACACCTGGGCCAGATCGGCCAGATGCACATGGGTCATGGCGCCCGGCTGCGTGACACCCCCAAGGGCATAAGCAAACTGCGTCGAAAGCGCCGGATACAGGCGCGTGCACATCAAGTCATAGAACGGCGCCAGCGTCACGGCACCGTCAACGCGCTGATACAGCGCCAGGTTCTTGGCATGGCTGTCGTTGTTGCCCACATAAAGATTGAAAAAAATCCAACGCAGGAAGTGGCGCAAATCCAGGGCAGGCTGCGTGCTGTAGCGACGGATCAGCTCGGCGCATTGAGCAATGCCGGGGCCGCCTTCGGCTTCGTATTTGCCCTGCGAAACCACACCCGCCAACTGGCAAAAGTCGTATTGAATCAAGCGACCCAACGTGCCGTCGTCACGCAACCACCGATCAAAGCGACGCACCACGCAGGCACGGGTATGCGGCTCGTAAAACACCTCCGCCGTGGGCAGGCCGCATTCGGCAGCGGTGCGCATGATCAGCGTTTCGTTCGCTGCCCGATCCCACACTTTGGGCCACACCTTGGAAAGCCGTTGAATGTCCGGCTTGAGGATGTGCGTAGAAGGCGCCGTGCCCCTGGGCAAACGCGGCACACCGTCGGCAAATAAAGCAACGCTGGTTTTATCTTGCGCACCGGCCAGAGAAATGCGCGCACCGGCAGCCTGCAGATCCATGGCCGCAACGGCAGGTTGCCGCAACCGTTGCTCAAGCGCCTCCCACGTGGTGGCTTCATAGCGGGCCGGACCCGGCGTTTGCCCCGCGGGCAGGATCACAAAGCCACTGGCCGTATCGCCCGCAATGGCATGCAGCAAGGCAAACACCGTGGACGCTTTTTTCTGCGTGACCAGGGTTTGCCGCAGCTCACCCTCGGGAAGAAGACTTTCAAAGTACGCCTGCACCTCGGGGGTATCGATACGCCCAGGCTGCAATGCAATGGCCGCTACCGCAAAGGGCTGCGCCCGGCTCAACCAGGTCGGCGTGTACTCAAAAGCCAGCAGCGAAGCATCGTGGATGGAACCGACGTGCTCGTCTCCCCAATACAGGTCGAGTCGGGACACGGTTTTCATGTGGCACTCACTCCTGCCCCGACGCCGCCGCTTTGGGGCGCACCACCACGTCCAACCCCAATAGATCCATCAGATCCAGCACTTTTTGCAGCTGCACGGTGGGCTTGCCGCTTTCCACATCGACAATGAAGCGATTGCCCGTGTTGGCCAAACCCGCCAGGTCTAACTGCGTGAGCGCAAGACGGGTGCGCTGCGCACGCACCAAAGCGCCCAGCGACCCGGCGTCGCGGATCACCACACCCACCGAAGCGACAGACTTACCGTTCGGTAACGTTTTGTCCTTGGACGACATGGCCTTCCCGATAAATTACTGATCGGTAAGTTTCGTTGCAAAAGGTGCGGCATGTCAACCGAAACTTACCCTTCGGTAATTCTGGCTTATGGCTTGAACACCATCAAATAGAAAACCGCGCCCATCGCCAAAAACGCGGGATAACCCAAGCCTTCCCACCAGCGCGCATAAGTCCAGTAACGCTCCGGCAACGTCGCGTGCTCGGTAAACGCCCGATGCGCCATGGCTGCCATGCGCCACTGCAACCACACCACAGGAAGCCAACGGGCGCCGGCCAGCGCGTACAGCGCCAGCGACCCGACAATCCACGGCGCGGTGAGTGAGTAGCCGGCTTGATGAGCCAGCCATAGTCCCGTGGCAGGTTGAACCATCACCGCCGGTGTCGTAAACCGGAAATCAGCCCGAACCACAAGAAGCGTGACCACGGCGATTGCGGCCAGATTGCGAGTGCGGTGGGTGAAATAAAAATAAAACGCGGAACCCAACCCCGTGCCCACCAGCAGCACGCTAGACAGGATGCGCACCCACTTCACCCATAAGTAGGTGTTCATTGGGAAAGACGCTCGTCCACCACGTCGGTCACCATGCCCCAGCGTTGAAACTCGGGGACAAACTCGGAGAGCGACAGCAGTCCCATGCAGGCTTGTGCGCCTGCGGGCAGTTTCTGACCCAGGGCGAGGCGTCGCGCCAGAACGATGGCGGCCATGCAGGGAATTTCTGGGCCGTGGTCGTGATCGGCGCTGATGTGCCATGCGCGTTGGATACGTTTGCCTTGGGCATCCACCCCTTGAACACGCACCACCATGCCGCCCAGCGCGGAGCCCAGAAAATCAAATGCTCGCGCTGCGGCGTTCATGAGTGATGCCCAACGTTCGAGATGGCGCAGCACACCGGCCGCGCGCAAAGCGGCCAGGCACGCAAAGGCCCATTGCCCCAGCCGCACTTCAAGCGCAGCGCGAAACATCACACGCTGCGTCACCTTGTAGCGCGAAGGAAAAAGCTCCAGGTCGGGGATGTCACACAAGGCGCCCAGGCGTGGCTTCAGGCGCGCAAAGTGCACGCGCTCAGGTTGCGCCCAGCCTCGGCGTTTTTGCCAACGCGCCCCGCTCCACACCTCAATCGGCGCGCCGCAGTAATCGAGTACCGCCTCTAGCCCGGATATTTCATCAGGTCGCCCCCGCTTATGAACCATCTACCTCACAGAACTTTGACTTTCATGGCGCAAACCCATAAACCAAATTGCACCGCCGGGGCTACGCGGGCTTGCGCGGCGCATGTGCGGCGCCGTTGCGCTCAAGTGCTCGCCAATGCCTACGGGCATCGGACTGCGCCCCTCTCGCTCAACATCGCTCGCCCCTGCATCCACGCAACTCCCGCGTCCCTGATGAAACATCCGGGCTAGTGCAGTGCTTCGTCTATTCCGGCCCTTTTGGGTCAGCGAATTCGCCTCTGTGGCGAGGCGCGAACCACAGCGATACCCGGTGGTATCGCGCGGATTCGCAACGCTGCCACGGGGGCAAAGGCGCGACTCCAAAAGGGTCGGAATGGGCGAAGCACTGCACTAGCGTGGCCACGCCACGTGGCGCGGTCTGCGCCGGAGCGATACATAGATCGATGGCATCGATACTTTGCCAACCTTCAGACAGATGTTCGACGACTGCGGATGACAAGGCGGGAACCGTGCTGGCGCTGGTAGTGGCGGTGCGACCCGCATGACGAAACACTGCATCCATGGCTTGCGGAAAATCACAAACAAAGCGGTGCCCATCGGCCAGATCGATGTAGTGCGCGCCGGCCTGCGCGGCTGCGCGGGCGACGTGGTAGTCCTGCTGCTGAAAAGGTCCGGCAGTGTGGATCAGCAGCTCGATGCCCAGTGCCTGAAGGTCTTGCGCAAAGTTCGGACTCGTCCAGTCCACCGCCACACCGCGCGCGCCAACGCCCACCTCAAGGGCAAGTGCATCAGCCCGACCTTGGTCGCGCCCACCAATGAGTAGCTCGATGAAAAAACTTGCCGCCAGAGCACGAACAATGCGCGCCCCAAAGTTTCCATAGCCACCGAGTACGAGCGTTTTCATGTAGCCATTTTCTCAGTGTTGTTTCGGCCCCGCCTCATCTGATCCTTATTCGAGGAGCGCAACGTTTTATCTCGACTGCATTGAGGTCATAAAAAAAGCGGCGCCGGGCCGCTTTTTTTTTGGGAAACGCTGTCACCCGGCTCAGGCCATCGCCAAGCTCTCGCGGCCTTGCTCCACTTTAAACACCGCCACCGCTTGAATCAGCTGCTCGGCCTGGACGCGCAGGCTCTGAGCAGCGGCAGCGCTTTGTTCAACTAACGCGGCGTTTTGCTGTGTGGCCTGATCCATTTGCGTAATGGCCTGTCCCACCTGAACCACACCAGCGCTTTGTTCGGACGAAGCGTTGCTGATTTCATCCATGATGTCGGTCACGCGTTTTATGGAGTTGACCACTTCGCTCATGGTGGCGCCCGCTTGATCTACCAGCGAGGTGCCCTGCTCGACGCGCTCCACGCTGGCGGTGATCAAGCTCTTGATCTCGCGCGCGGCCTCAGCACTGCGGCTGGCCAGACTGCGCACTTCGGAGGCCACCACGGCAAAACCACGCCCCTGCTCACCGGCGCGGGCCGCTTCCACCGCGGCATTGAGCGCCAGGATGTTGGTCTGGAAGGCAATGCCATCAATCACGCTGATGATGTCGGCAATCTTCTTGGACGAGTCATTGATGCCCTTCATGGTCTGCACCACTTGCCCCACCACCTGGCCGCCTTTGCTGGCCACGGTGGATGCGCTGTGCGCCAGTTCATTAGCCTGACGGGCGTTATCGGCGTTTTGCTTGACCGTGCCCGAGAGCTGCTCCATGGAAGCGGCGGTCTCTTCCAGCGCACCGGCCTGCTGTTCAGTACGGCTGGACAGATCGCCGTTACCCTGCGCGATTTGCGCACTGGCGCTGGCTACTTCTTCGGCGCTGCCGCGAATTTTTCGTACTGCACCGGCCAGGGTGTCGCGCATGCGCACCATGGCACCGGCCACGCTGTTGTCGGCAATTGCCCCTTCGATTCTGGCGTTCAGAGCCCCGTCAGCAATGCGCTGCGCAAAGTCGCGCAGCACCACCGGTTCAGCCCCCAGCCGTCGCAAGGTGGAGCGCGCAAAAGCCATCGCAAAAAGAACGATCAACGCACCAGAAAAAAGGATGGCACCCGTCAGCCAGGTCTTGGCCCAAACGTAAAGCGCGGCTTTCTGCTGCACTGAGCCCGATGCGCCGTCCTCAACCACTGCACTTAACTTCTCCAAGTCAGCTTCCAGAGTGGCGAAGCTGGCATCAAAGGCATGACGTTGTGTGGCGTCCACCTGGCCCGCCAGAGCAGCATCAACCAGTTTGTGCGCATTACTGGCGTACTCGTTGACGTGAGGCCGGACGTTGGCCAGCGCCTCGCGTATCGACACGGACGCCGCAGCCTCCAACTCGTCCAACGCCTTATTCATCGTTGCAATGTGTTCGTTGACGTCGGCCTGCAATGTCTTGCGCTCGTCCGGATTTGCGCCGGCGCCGACCAATTGAGCCGCCAACACATCACCGCGCAGGGCGTCATGCATCATGTCGGCCGACCCGGCGGAACGGGCCAGCTTCACGTCACCCAGCAATCGATCCGCCAGCTCATCACTGGCACGAAGATTAATCAGGGCAATGAGCGCCAGCACAAACATGGCGCCCAGCGCCACGGCGGCAAATAAAGCCATGTTGGCGCGCACGCTCAGTCTTGATAGCAAGTTCATCGGTTTTCTCCGCAAGTTGCTTCGTCAGTCAGCTCGCAAAATCTACGTGCCAAGGACGCGCCCCGATCGAAACCCAAGGCCTGTATTTCAGGCACAGTTCAGGCGGTTCATGTTTGCGGTCACATAAATTGGGGTGTACGCACGCGTGCATGTTGCTAATCGCCGCATCGGGCCATTGCCCGATGCGTGGGCTTTGAGTAGGCGCGCTCTTTAGTAAGTGCGCAGCGTGCGGTGTGCACTCAACTGTTGCCAGGGCAGGCCCAGGACGAGGGCGCCGAGCTCCTCTGTGGTGAGTTTGAGGTGCGGCGCTTCAGTGGTCAGCCGATGAAAGCGGCCCTGATGCAAACGCCGTGTGGCCCACCACAGGCCCAAGCCGTCGTGCACCAGCACCTTGAGACGGTTGGCCCGGGCGTTGGTAAAGAGATACGCATGGTGCATCTGGGCGCTACCAA
>CAZZAD010000167.1:0-5635 GCA_964652055.1 uncultured Burkholderiaceae bacterium
CCCGGGGGCGGCGGTGCGAATCCGCGCGATACCACACTGGGTATCGCGGTGGTTCGCGCCTCGCCACAGAGGTAAATCCACTGACCCAAAAGGGCCGGAATAGGCGAAGCACTGCACTAGGGACGACGATTGTTCGACTTCTGAGTGGGTTGGCAGGGACGGGACGTTGCCTTGGATCAACGCGCCCCTTACGTTGACCCGCGTCTCATCCGTTTGGCTGAGTGGGGCGGCCATGGCACCATAAAAATTTCTGCTGTGGCCCTATCTTTTCTTTTCCGCCTTAGGCAGCCTCCTCCCAGTTTATTTTTTCCAAGCACAACAGGCTTGGTCCACGTTCCGCCCGAACCAACTTCACCCTTTGGAGGGATTTCAATGGCTGTTTCTTCTATTCCCGATTCCGCTACGGCACAAGCGTTTTGGAAGACCAATGGCGATTTGGCGACCTATCGCTATGCCACGGACAACTTGAAAATGACCCATGCCGAGATTGCCCAGACCCTGGGCGTCTCGCAGGCCGATGTGGACAAATTTGCGACTTCGATCTCTGTGCCTGTCCGGTCCAATCAGCCAGGGGACAGCACAAAAAAAGATTCCATTCAAAACGTAGAAACAAAATCGGCTGCCCCCATCCATGTGACAACGCCGTCGGGCAAAACCATTACTCCCGCCGACGCTCAAACCGCCCGCCAAAACCTGGGCAACGCTGGGGCTTACAAACTGGGGCGATCCGAAGGGCTGAGCAACGCACAGATTGCGGCGGTGACTGGTATTGACGTTAATGTGATTAACGAATTTGAAACGGCGCTCACCTATGAAGAAATTCACAACAACGCCAAGGACGAGCTTGATCGGAATTTTTCTGTTCAGACTTATGACGGTGGGCGGGTGACGCGGCACGAAGCTAAGGCACTTGTCGCAGCCGATGGTGCTGAGGCCGCATTTCGAAAAGGCCAAGCTGCGGGCCTGGACAACGCGCAAATAGCGCAGTTGCTTGAAATTCCCAAAGAGGCTGTGGATGCTTTTGAAACTTCACTGTGGCAAAAAGTAGATAAGCCCAGTGAAACCCTGACGCCGTCGGACTTGTCCGACCTGGAGGATGTAAAAAGCGAGGACCAACTGTATGTGGCGTTGCTGTGGGGCTTGCCCGAGCGCACGGATATTTCGGACAGTGAAACTAAGGCCCGTGTCAAAGAATTGATTTCCACACTCGGAGATGAGGCGCCCTATGCCATCTTGGCGGAACTTCTCCAAGAGAAGATGCCTATTCCTCAATTTTTGCGTGCCATGAAGGATGAGCCCGGATTTTCTCCTGAGGCAGTAAATCAGCTCTTGGTTGATCAATTTGGCATACAAGCGCCCGATCATTGGAAAAAATTAGTTGACCAGTCCATCAATATGAATGCACGGCTAATCCTGGACAAAAAAGGGTTAACGGGACTTGATGGTACGGGCGTGACTGTGCGTGTGCTTGAATCTACCCCGGGCATACATGGAGATATGGTTAGCGCCATTGTTAATCATCCCCAGTTTGGTTTGGCCCCAGGGGCTGAAGTTGAACGCGATTACCTATCTACTGAGGAATACGATTTCTCTAACCGGGATGCCGATGTCGAAGAATATTTCAAATGGCTTTTTAATCAAGAGCTGAGCCGCTTAGTACCCGCCCCAGATGAGGCGGGGCCATTTCCTGAGGAAGCTACCGCCCTTAGGGATGCGTTTGAATCGACTATATCTCGTTACTTTGCTTCCAGTTGGGATGGCATCGCTGAGCGTGTAAAGGATTTCACAAAATCCGATGCCCAAGTGCTTAACATGTCTATGGGAGTTGATTTTGTAGGAGAAATCAATGTGATACACAAGGTAGCCTCCGAACTCTTAGAGCAATCTCCCCAACTTTCCCGCGCGCTATATGAAGAGCAGCCCGGCATGACGCCAGAGCAGCTCAATCAAAAAATAATCGACTTTATTAGTGATGCAACCTTTAATAGCCCAGAGGTAGCGCAGGCGCACGCCGCCTACCAAGCTGTTACTAAAGAAGCCGCCGACGAGGGGAAGGTCATCATAGTTTCTGCGGGGAACAACCAAGCTTTGGGGCGGGCGCTGGGCAACTACCAACTCTCCTCGCTGGCAACCTATGGCAATCTGGCCATGAGCGATTACATCATCGGTGTAGGCGCTAGCCAAACCAATGGCACGCCTAAGGATGTACGCGATGACACGCTGACCAATTTCTCATCTCACGGTGGTGGGCGCTACACCCCCACGGTAATTGCACAGGGCCAGGATGTGGCGGTGCCCTACCCCCTGTCCGTGGATGCTCTTGGGCGTGTTAACGGAACCTCATTTTCTGCCCCTACTGTGGCGGCTACGGTGGCTTTGCTGTTGCAGGACAACCCCAACATGACCTTCAATGAAGTGAAAGCTTGGCTACAAGCCAACGCAGTGGATATCGGTGTATCCACGAGTGCGCAAGGTGCGGGTGTGTTGGATCTTGTGGGCGCGGCGCAGCGCGCGGGGTAGTAAAGCGGCGGACTCAAACTTGAAGTGGGCGGATTCGCACTTGAAGTGCAATATGCTCAATTTTTCTAAGGAATTGCAGATATGAGAAATCAATACACTGCAGTACACAGTAGTTACAGTAGTTAGCAAATTAGGCGACAATAAACTTGCGGTAACCCGCATCAAACGTAATCGCACACTTGCGCGCTGCTTGGTAACTTGGTGCCTGATGATTGTGAAATGCGAAATAATCTGAAATAGCTAAGAATTCTCTTTTTACTGCGTGCAGTTGAAGTTGTATTTGTTTGTTTCACCTCAGATTCGAAACCGCCCGTGAAGTAACTAAAAATTCTCTTTTTGCTAAACGCAGTTGAAATTGGTCTTTTTTTTGCACTTCAGATTTGAGGTCGCCAGCACTGCACTAGTGGGAACTTCATGCTTAAGTACGTGGGCCGTGCCATGTCGATCTCGGCGGACTTGGTTGCGCAGTATTCAGGGGCATGCCGTCCGCCCCGACGTCAGGAAGACCTTTAGGTGATACGTCGGGCCTTGCCGTAGATATTGAGCGCTTCACTTGCTGTTTGAGGTGCCGCGGCGCCAGGGACTAAAGGGGCTATGGCTTTTGAGTGTTGTGCAGGGGGCGCGGACACGCCCGTCCGATTGGCACTTGTCGTATCCCCTCCAGTGAAATGAACTTCTGATGAACCGTTTTCTTTCGCCCCAAGCAGTCGGTGTACACCCGACGAGTATTCACATTGAGCCCTCAATATCTGCGCGTTTGGATCACGGCCTGGTGCCGGGCCTGACGCGGCAGATGAATCTGCCCCCTAAAGACCTGAGGGCAGCGAGTTTTGGCGACAAACTCAACAACCTTTCGTCCAATCTGGGCGCCTTCAAACGCAGTTTTGTAGAAGCCTTGCATGAAGTGCCGTGGGTGCGCGACGCGTTGGCGATTCCAGAAAAATTGGCCTACACCGCGGCTGAAGCCATTGCAGGCGGCGAGATTGAGTCTCGCACGCCCTATCAAGCCCAACTTAGAAACCTGCCCGGACCGATGGACTTGGCGGCCAGTGCAGTCAAGAACTTTGCAACGGACACCTGGGGCACGGTCGATGGCGTCTTGTCCGTGGTCGACTCGGCTGCCTTTACAGCGGTCAGCCGTCTTGTGGGCATCACTGCGCTTACTGAAGAGCAGTTGCAGCATGCGCCGCGCCTTGCGGCAGTGGGTGAGGCCCTTGTTGGGGCAACGGATGCAGCTACGCAAATTGTGACCTTTAATCCTTTGGTTGAAGACGTGGCGACTTCGAGCCTGCTCGGATCGATGGCGGCGGCTGGCGTAACCAAAAAAACAAAGTCCAGGCAGGCAGGAAATGAGTTCGGTCCGCTCAAACTCACTGGCAGTAAAGCTGTTGGGGCGCAAATTATTGATAGGGGAAATGGCGATCTGGATATTTTTCTGGGTGCGAAACGGTGGGCTAAGTACAGTGCTGACGGCAATGAGCTTTTCATTCCTGACCTCTATTGGCCGCCCGCGCCAGTTAATACGCTGGGAATGGTTGTGAACCATCGTGCGGTGGATGTGTGGAGGGTGAGAGGTAAGTTGAATTTAAACGAAATGTATAAAGGTGAAAGTATAAAAAGTACGCTAGCGATGGAAGGTTCTGTGGGTCAGGCGATGTTGAGGTTGCTACACGATGTGGGTGAACCCTCGGTGTGGAATGTCGGCATGCTTCAAGGTGTCCATTCCATTGTGGAAAAAACAGCATCAGGAAATCTTGCGAGCCCGTTTTTTATTGAAGGTTTGCGCGCCGTGGGTCCAGGTAAGAAGAAACTTAATTCGATTGAGGTTCGTATGCGTCGTTTGCCCTATGGCGAAAACTCTGATTCCATTTACAAGGATATTTATTTGGGTGTCCGTTCTCTGACGGACTCGACTGAGGATGTTTTGCAAGGCCTCACAAAAATCATGTTTGAGAAGAAGCGCTCGTAAATGGCAGGGGTGGCGTGCATGGGCTGCGCCATCTGTCTCATTTCATAATGAGAAACGCCCATCCATAATTTGAAAATACGCTGGAGCATTGATACAGTCGCCGCCGCATTTGGGGGTGGCACCTCCGTGCCCGTTTGAGTGCAAACCGACGCAAACGCGAGCAACATTCGCCGCTTCAGAAAAATCATTGGCGATGTGGCTCGTTCCTCTGGAACACATGGCTCGTTGCCAAAAATGTCGGGACGACGTTTTTTCAGGAGACAGACCATGGCTGCAGTTCCCAACTTTTCCGCTGCGCGTGCCGCAGCCAATGATGCCGATGCCACTGAAACCCAGGAGTGGCTTGAAGCATTGAGTGCGGTGATTGAGCGCGAAGGTCCGCACCGTGCGCACTACCTGCTCGAACGCCTGATTGACCAGGCACGCCGCTCCGGCGCACATATTCCTTATTCGGCCAACACGGCCTACATCAACACCATTCCGGTGCATCAAGAAGTTCCTTCACCCGGTGACCCTGCCATTGAAGAGCGCATCCGCAGCTACGTGCGCTGGAATGCCATGGCCACGGTGGTGAGCGCCAATCGGGGAGAGGGCGATCTGGGCGGCCACATTGCCAGCTACGCCTCGGTGGGCACGCTGATGGAAGTGGGCTTTAGTCATTTCTGGCATGCGCCCACGGCCGAGCATGGCGGTGATCTGATTTATATCCAGGGGCACTCTTCTCCCGGCATCTATGCGCGGGCCTTTCTTGAGGGGCGTCTGTCGGAAGAGCAGCTCAGGAATTTCCGCCGCGATGTGGATGGCAGGGGCGTGACCTCGTATCCCCATCCCAAGTTGATGCCGGAGTTCTGGCAGTTCCCCACGGTGTCGATGGGTCTGGGGCCGTTGCAGGCGATTTATCAAGCACGTTTTCTGAAGTACCTGGAAGCGCGCGGCATTGCCAAGACGGCCGGCCGCAAGGTGTGGTGCTTCTGCGGTGATGGTGAGATGGACGAACCCGAATCGCTGGGCGCCATTGGCATGGCTGCGCGTGAGGGGCTGGACAACCTGGTCTTTGTCGTCAACTGCAATCTGCAGCGCCTTGATGGTCTGGTGCGTGGCAACGGCAAGATCGTGCAGGAGCTCGAAGGCGACTTCCGCGGTGCA
>CAZZAD010000167.1:5645-6076 GCA_964652055.1 uncultured Burkholderiaceae bacterium
CTCGTCGTGCCGCGCGAGCAGCGCCTCGAGGTCGCGGTGCTCAAGGCGGTGGCCAACCGCTGGGTGATGCAGCGCGAAGGCGCCGAGTCGGTCTACTCCGGCCAGCGCGAGATCGTGCAGGAGCTCGAGGGCGACTGCCGCGGGGCAGGCTGGAATGTGATCAAGCTGCTGTGGGGCTCGTACTGGGATCCATTGCTGGCCAAGGATAAAGACGGCTGGCTGCTGCGTCTGATGGAAGACACCATCGACGGCGAATACCAAAACTACAAAGCCAACGACGGCGCATTTGTACGCAAGAACTTCTTTGGCAAGTTCCCGCAAACGCTGGAGATGGTCTCGCGCATGACGGATGCCGACATCTGGCGCCTGAACCGTGGCGGCCATGATCCGCACAAGATTTACGCCGCCTACCACTCGGCGGTGAATACGCA
>CAZZAD010000167.1:6086-6445 GCA_964652055.1 uncultured Burkholderiaceae bacterium
CTATACCGAGGCGGTCAAGCATCAGGGTCAGCCCACCGTGATTCTGGCCAAGACCGTCAAGGGTTATGGCATGGGCAAGATCGGCGAGGGAAAGAACACCACGCACCAGCAAAAGAAGCTGGAAACGGAACACGTCAAAGAGTTCCGCGACCGCTTCAATATTCCGGTCACTGATGCGCAGATCGATGCACGCGCTGACGCCGTGCCGTTCTATAAGCCCGCCGATGATTCACCTGAGATGAAATATCTGCACGAGCGACGTCGTGCGCTGGGTGGTTTTCTGCCGCAGCGCCGCCGTGTGGCGGAAGAAAAAAGTGTGGTGCCGGGCATTGACACGTTTACCGCGGTGTTGGAGCCCA
>CAZZAD010000168.1:0-6425 GCA_964652055.1 uncultured Burkholderiaceae bacterium
TGGCCGCCAGATCGCGCAACGGCTTTAGCCGAGCCGCATTGGTACGTGCCACGGGGGCGGCTGGCAAATAGCCAAGGTGGTAATTGCCGTTCTCGGGGTTGATCGAGATCCAATGCGGAGCGGGCAAACCACGCTCCCGCCATTCGTGATACCCATCTCGCCGACGCAGCTCATGCGGTTTCTTGTCCACGTCAAACACCAGACAGGATACATGGGGCGGCGGGTTGTGCTGGATATGGCGATAGGCCAGTGCTGTGGCCTGTGGACGAATGAGCAGTCCAGCCGATTTGTCGTTGGTGCAGTAGGGGCGACTGGGGAGCCGCTCGACGAATGCTGCTGTTGCAGGTTTTACCAACGGTCACCGCGCTTATTGGCGGTGCAGGGTTGTTTGATGTGATCCATGTGGTATTCTTTACCTCGTGATTCGTCACAACCCCGAACTCTCTGAACTCATCCGCCAAGTTGAAAACAGAGATTCGGGGTTTGTCTTTTCTGGACAGTACGTTACCGCAGTCAGGCCGCCGCTGGCACGTTTTTTCTTGGGCGCCCACCCTTTGCACCGTTTGCCCGCGCCGCTGCAACTTTAGCGGGGGTTTTTGCCTTGCCGCCCTTCGCCCCCATCTTGGATGCAGCCCAGTTCGCCGAACCCAACAGCCCTTCCAGCAAAGCAGGCAAGTAGAGATCTGCATCCAACTTCGGAAAGTGCACTCCCAACCCTGACGGCGAGATTTCGACCTCCTGCAAGTCGCTAGGCTTAGCCGCTTCGAGCCCTTGCGCCAGATGAGGGGAAAAGGCCAGTTCTAACCCCGACGACAAGACGATCACAACCCGTCCGATCCTCCGGTCATAACGCACGCTCGTAGCAACAGGACTGCGCTTGCGAGCCTCGGCTCCGCGCTGATTTGCCTGTGCAATCATTTCATCGGTTAGTTCCATGGATCACCTCCCATTGTCTTATCAGGTGAGCTTGATTGCCTTGCAACTCTGCCCAGATGCGCTTCAGCGCTTTACTATCAAATCCGTAGTTTTCCCGCAGCTCAGGCCCGCCTTGCTCCCCTGAGAGATTAAACACCGCCTCGCAGCCGCCCCCAATCACGTGCACATGCGCCGGACGATGGTCGTTGGGATAAATCACCACTCGCCAGCCCCCAATGATCAACACCGTTGGCATCAAACAACCTAACTGTTTTGGTTTTTTATTGACGCAATACTACACCCGAATGGGTGAGTTAGCGATAGGTTCAAACGCCCTGCAATGGTCTCGGGGCAACCATGAATTTTGCAGCATCAACCTCGAATCGGCTGACCCCGATCTGCTGCAGGTAGAGCACCAGGGTATCGAGCTTGCGAAAGACCCTGAGTTGCTTGCTACGTTGGGCGGCCAGGGCGCGTTCGGCCAGGCCGTAGCGCACCAGCAGGGTCCAGCCGCCAGGTTGTCCGACCGCGACAACGACGCGCACAGCACCGGCCGCCACCAGTTGCACCAGGGTGGGATGAGTGATGGTTTTCATGGAATGCTCCGACACAAGGGATAGTGCGGCGCAGAATGAGAGATAACGCCCTGCAAAACAAGCCATCTTGCAGGCTGATAGGCAGCAAAAAGGGGCTTGGATTTACCATAAGCCCCCCTTATGCGTACTGCGGGTCTAACACCACCCGCCATACTTGCTTGTGGATCTACTCACACTTGATGCCCGTAATCCTAAAGTCCCATGTCCATATCTTCGAGTACTCATTAGAGTAAGAAACGTAGTATTGGGTCTTACCCTCCAGCTCCCTCACTGCAAATATCTCTGTCTTTTGACCTTCCTTAGAGCTTTCAACACTCCATGTAGCCATACATCTCTTCCCTTCAGAAAGGGATTTTTTTACAGAATCACCTTCTTCGGTAATTGAGGCAACAGCATTAGAAACCAAAAAAACACATAAAATACATGCAACCCCTGATAACTTCATTGTATGAAATCTCCTTTACATATAGCACCAACACTGAATCAATTGCACGAGTATGCATTCATCGTTACGGTCGCAGAATTACCATTTGCCGTAACATCAGAGCCTGTAATTACAACTGCATTAGCCCCTAGCTTGATAGCCTCATTAGCAGCATTTTCCCTTGCCAATGCCACATTTCTATCAACTGTTAAGCTGAAAACTTCTGAACCTGACACTGCATCTATTAGATTGCAGCTCTCTGCCGTCTTACTATCAATAACTTTTACAGGCAATGATGCTGATGAACTTGACGAGCATGCAGTTATTAATGTCATTGATAATATAATTACAACTTTCTTCATTGTTTAAAAATCCAGTCTATGAGCAGAGATTCATATATACCACATAACGCGATAATCTTTCAGTCGCGCCAGCAGAACTTTACGGCGCGCGGGGGTGGGATAGCAACACAAGCAATGTTGAAGTCTAGCTGGCAGCGCCTAAAGTTTTTTAGCATCAGGCCGCCATCTTTGACTTAAAACAACTTACGCAACGCAGTCCGTAGGGGGGGGGTATTACAGACCTGGCGCGGGATCACAATTGTGGCGACTGGTTTCAGATTTTTCGTTATCATTTTTTGTGATTTATATCAAAATTAGTATACTCAACTTTACACTTTCGCACATGCTTTGTGATGTTTTTATTTTTTTGGAGAAATTTTTAGTTATGAAAAAGCTTACTGTGTCAGCCTTATTTTTTATGTCCACTGCTTTCACTTATGCTCATGCGGCAGAACCTTATTTGAATGCGGCAGAGATGGGGGATGATGTTTCCCTTCTAGTGCAGTCTTCTTTATTGTATAAGGACACACTGGAACAGCGGATGTACGATAACACCCAGATGATATGCCGTGGGATAAAGTACAAATATGAAAGCACCCCATCAAAGACAGCAAGCATGGAACGATGGATGTCAAAAGTAGAATCGATCTGCGAAGACTACAACTGATAAAAAATGTTCCGGCGCATCTACAGCAACACCACCTAGACAAGATGATATAGCAGGGTGGTGGCGCCCATTTTCAACGATTTGTGTCCAGAACACAGGAATGATTCACTACACGACCCCTTAATGCCACGTTGAAGGGGACCAACCGGCCAGCGCCAACTTCAAAATCGGCGTTCGGCCAACCTCCAACCCAAGATCTATCCACTCCCAGCCCACGTCGGCTACTTAGTATCTAAAAACAAAATTAGATCGACCATAAACCTGTGCGCATAACGCCCATTATGTTTAATTGGCCTTTTTACCAGGGAAAACGGGCCGTTCGCCCCGTTCTGGCAGCAAAGGGGCCATTTAGAGTGCTCAGGCAGGGCTGCCGAGGCTGTTTGGCTGCTGAAAGTTTGTGACGGGTTGGGGGGATGAATCTCCCGCCCGGCGAGCCGATCCGGTTTGGGCCAACCACCGGCCTGAACCGCCCGAAAGGGACACTCTCCGCCCTCGCTGTCCACCGAGGACGCCGCCAGGCCAGGTTGGCGTCCTGGCCGGACTGCGCCTCCCGGCCCAAAACCAACGTGCGCGCAGATGCTTCATACAAACTTGTATGAACAATTTGATTGTTGTCGCCATCATATTTTGATTTTGATGATTCATATTCAGCATTTGATGTGCTATTCGCCCGAAAAACCGGCTTTGCGCCGGTAGGGCATCAGTCCGGGCGAGGGGGGTACAAATAGTCGTATTCGTCGAAGTCATAAGCTGTTATGTGGACCCCCTTGGTCGCAGCAAACTCGGCATAACGTGATTCAAACTGCGGAAGAAACTGCTTCGCCATGTCCGCATTGGATTCCTTCTGCGTCTCGATCACTTTGGGTGATGGGCGAGCCGCAACCTCTCGCACGATCTCGATCAGCTGTGCAAAATCCCCATGGTCCAACTCCAGCCTAATGTAGCGCTGCCGCCTGCGGTTGCGATACGCAGCCTGCCGTTCGGCTCCGCTCATGGCGGTACCAGAGCGAGGACGCCCCCGTGGCTTTTTATCTCCAGCTTGCTCGTCGCTCATTGCCATCTCCCATCAACTATCTCGTTACAGTAACGAGAATATCTCATCATTGTTGTCACCGTAACGCAAACGCAATTTTCATTGCCCCCCCGCTATGTACTGCGCTAAAAACGCGCTCTACATAGCGGGGGGCCTCGCTTTGTGCCCTTTTGGCTGGTGAGCTGGACGCACATTGACCGCGGCGACAATGCGGAGTAGTTTGGAGCTTCACCCAATCGTGACCAGTGACCATCGTGGCTTGAGGCCAAAATGCCCAATACGCGACTCACCATCGAGGGACCGACCTGTACGCGGGGGAGTTGCCGAGGGGTTACGCGGGCACTGCGCCACTCGATAGTGAAACCAGCACGGGTAACCGAAAGGGAACCAGGTGTGGGGCACAGAGCGCGGCAGACCGCCATAACCGGACTGTGACATCCCAACGGCGAAGAGTTGGCGGGATAGAGTGCGTTGCCGATCAACGATAAAAAATCGGCGTCAGTGCCAAGACGTTAACGCGGCACGTGCTTGAGCACAGCGCGATATCAACCGCTCGTGGATCGTCAACCACTCAAGTGACGCGAGAGGCTCAACTCGTTATCAATGAGCAGTGGGCTCACCACTCAAACCGCGAGCTGTCGGGTACCGAGACAAAAACTGGTAATGGTGTGGGTTTGTGCAGTGTCATGCGTTTTCGGGGCTTCCCCCTTCATGTCACCGCCAGCAGCACCATCCCGAGTCTGGGCATGACTAGGCGAGATCAGTCCGAGCCTGTCCACCAAGGACAAACAGGGGCGAGATCGGGAGCAATTCCGGTCACTGCATGTATTCATGCATGCAGGCGTTCTTACAACCCGGAAACCTGCCATACCACGACCTGACGGCCCCTGCCGTCAGCGGCGGTTTTGTTGTTACATACCGGAGATCCACCATGTCCCTACCTGACGACCCGTGCCGCCAGCGGCGGTTTGTACGCTCTAGCCTGGAACGCTACCGGGGCGAGCTGCTGACCCTCCATCAACAGCACCACAGCACCGCCGAGCTGCAACGCTGGCTGGCCGAACGCGGCATCACCGTCGCCCACTCCACCGTCAGCCGCTGGCTCAAACAGGCCAAAACCCACCCGCTCTGGCAGGAGGCGTGAGATGGCCGTGTTTCGCTCCCCCGCCAAACAGGCCGCCAGCGTGATGCGCGAGTTGCAGGGCTCCCACCTCAAATCGGTGGGGACCGTCAGGAACTACGAACAGTGCCTCACCCGCGTCACCGAATGGACGCAAACCCACAAGCTCTCTGACGGCCTGCGCGGCCTGACCGTCGAACAGGCCAAGACGTACCTGGCAGAACGTGCCCAGGCGGTGGGCCAGAAAACACTCGATATGGAAAGGCAGGCGATCCAGGCCATGCTGACCCATGTGACGGGCCGTCTGGCCGCCGGTGAGCGGTTACCCGTCACCAAATCCGACACGCCGCAAGTCTTGACGCCACGCGCCTACAGCCCGCAACAGGTGGCGCTGATCTGCGCCCGCATGACCCCTCATAATGCGCTGGCGACCGAGATCGCGTATACCGCCGGGCTCAGGGCGCACGAGTTGCTGACACTGCAACGGCGCGACGAGCAAGCGCCTGACCTGCGACCCGCTCGTGACGAAAAATTTGCGGGGCGGCCGGGGGAACGCTATGTAGTGATCGGCAAAGGGGGGCTCACCCGCGAGATACAGCTCCCCTCACCACTGGCGGCTCGCCTGGAGCAGTGCCGCCTCGATACGGCCCGGCAGGTGACCGATCGCGGCATTCACTACCAACAGCATTACGCCATTGGTGGTGGCCAACCCTGGAGTAATGCGTTTTCCCGCGCCTCCACCACGGTGCTCGGCTGGTCTAAGGGAGGGCATGGGTTGCGCCACAGCTACGCCCAGGATCGCGTGATGGAACTACAGACGCTACGGCTGTCACAAGAGGCGGCCAAGGAGGTGGTGTCACAGGAACTCGGGCATTTTCGGCCCGAGATCACCGACACCTACCTGCGCTGACCACGACACCTTGCGACGAATCCGCTGGTCGCCAGCGTGAGCGCGTCCGTGCTAGCATCATTTTTACTTTTTGATGTTTCATAACTGGATATTGATATGGAAGAGCTGCAAGCGAAGTGGACGTTCGACCAGGGCGGGTTTGCCAAGGCCCTGATCGCCCCGACCCCGATGGGGGCTGGCTACCATTTGCACCTGGTGAAGTTCGGTAAACAGAGCGAGACCATTGTCCTGGAACGACAACGGGGGGGCTGGCGCGTATTCAAGAGCATCGACGCCGCCGCCAACACCGCCAACGGCATCGGCTTTCGGCGCATCGAGATCGATCTGAGCAGCCGCTGAACCGGAAACCCCGCCAGAACAAAGACCGCTCCGTGGACAACGCCCCCGCCCACAGCCCGCAAGCGGTCTGCTGGACGGCC
>CAZZAD010000169.1:0-6395 GCA_964652055.1 uncultured Burkholderiaceae bacterium
AGGGAGTAAATACGTGAAGTTTCCACAACTAAACAAGTTACCTTTTAACCCAACAACCCCACCCAACAACCCCACCAAGGAGACCCCCCATGGCCCTCGTATCCATGCGCCAACTACTCGACCACGCTGCCGAAAACGGCTACGGCGTGCCCGCCTTCAACGTCAACAACCTTGAACAAGTCCAAGCCATCATGGAAGCGGCGCAAGAACTCAATGCGCCCGTCATCATGCAAGCCAGCGCAGGCGCGCGTAAGTACGCCGGCGAAAAGTTTCTGGCCCACCTCATACAAGCTGCCGTAGAAAGTTTCCCAACCATTCCCATCTGCATGCACCAAGACCACGGCGCCTCACCGGCCGTGTGCGAAGGCGCCATGGGGCTGGGTTTTTCCAGCGTCATGATGGACGGCTCACTCAAAGAAGACGGCAAAACCGTTGCCGACTACGACTACAACTGGCAAGTCACCAAAAAGGTCGTCGACCTGGCCCACCAGCGCGGCGTCAGCGTCGAAGGTGAACTCGGCTGCCTGGGCTCGCTCGAAACCATGCGCGGCGACAAAGAAGACGGCCACGGCGCCGAAGTCACCATGACCCTCGACATGCTCCTCACCGACCCCGACCAGGCCGCCGACTTTGTCAAGAAAACCCAACTCGACGCCCTGGCCATCGCCATCGGTACCTCACACGGCGCCTACAAATTCACCCGCAAGCCCACCGGCGACATCCTCGCCATAGAACGCATCAAAGCCATCCACCAGCGCATCCCCAACACCCACCTGGTCATGCACGGCTCATCGAGCGTGCCGCAAGACCTGCTAGCAGAAATCCGCACCTACGGCGGCCAAATGAAAGAAACCTACGGCGTACCGGTAGAAGAAATTCAGCAAGCCATCAAACACGGCGTGCGCAAGATCAACATCGACACCGACATCCGCCTGGCCATGACCGCCGCCATCCGCAAATTCATGCACCAAAACCCCAGCCACTTCGACCCACGCGACTACCTAAAACCCGCCCGCGCCGCCGCCAAAGCCATCTGCAAACAGCGCTACCAACAGTTCGGCTGCGAAGGCCAGGCCAGCAAGATCACCGCGGTACCGCTGGCCGCCATGGCGCAGAAGTACAGCAAAGGTGAACTGAGTCAGCACGTGCGTTGAGTGAGTAGTAAAAGAAGTTGATGTTTCATTCCCTCCCCACCGAGGGGAGGTTCATCTTCTATTCCCTCCCCTTCAAGCGGAGGCCCATGTTTTGTCCCCTCCCCTTCAAGGGGGCGAAGGTGGGAATTCGCAAAGCGCAGCTTTGCGCCACCGCAGCGACACGCGCCTGCAAACGCGTGGCTCCGTTAGGGTGGGGATGGGGTTGTTCCCCCACGAAGCACAAGAAAACCGGGGTCAGATCACGTTCATGCGCGAGGTACTTCCTACGAAGTAAGCCCGCAGACGACATGTGCTCTGACCCCGGTTTTCGTCTGCAACAGCGGCACCCCACCACCCCAGCGTCGCGTCCTCGCCACGCTTTTTCACGAAACACCTGCCGCCTGTCGGATGCTGCTGTTACGTACATAGTATGGGATATGCTCCCCGCCTTCTTTTTTTGCTCAGCGTTTGAGGCTCATTGCCGTGAATGCGGCACATCACCCATTCTTCTACTTCCTGAGGTATGCATGACCACGCCCTACCCAGATACCGGCCATTCGATATTCAGGATTGCGCTGACCTTGCCGGCCATAGACCGCGACGGCAACGGCACCATCGATGCGCGACATTGCACTCAACGCAGGTTGCGGAACACCAAAGGAAATGCAATGAATGGGTTGTTACTAATTCAGGAGGGCAAGCAATGACTGGAATTTATCTTCTCGTAGTGGCCATGGGGTGGCTGGCGTTTGTTGCCTGGTTGAGCGTATTTAGTACAAAAAAATTGCCGCTATCAACTTGGCGCGTACCTGTAGCGCTGGCGATCTTTGCGGTGGCCCTGCCGCTGCCGTTGGTTGATGAACTTGTAGGGAAAAGACAGTTTGAACAGCTCTGCGCGGAGAACTCAACAGTTCATGTGGATCGGGCGACGGCGGTGGGAAGGACGGTTTATTTCGTCCCACAACCCAATGTTGAGGTGAAGGGAACGTGGGTACGAATCGTGCTACAGCCGCGGCGGTATATCGATGCGACAACGGGTGAAGTCATTGTTAGTTACAACGAGTTAATTGCAAGCGGCGGGCATCTGATTAGAGCCCTTGGAGTTTCTGAAGGCGGCATGCCTCTCTTATTTAGGGGCACCTGTGTACCAGCAAATCGCCCAGCATCCACAAAAACTTTTGAACCATACGGAATTCGTTACATAGAACCACCTGCCACACAAAACGGAGGAAACAAATGAGCATCAATGACGCATATATCAACGCATTACTTGCTGACTCAGGATACGTCAATGATTTAGTTCCAGGCATGACGGGCATAGATTTATCTGCCCGCCTCACAGGCCGCATGACCCCCGAACTTGCCAAGTACATCGCCGACAACTTCACCGTTGTTAACCAAGTCGGCGGCCTCGCTTCAAGTTTCGACGCCACCGTCTGGCGCGGTAATGCAGGCACCCCCTATGTAGGGCAAGTCTATGTTTCCATGCGTGGCACACAGGAAATTCCTGACTTCCTGGCCGATGGCGATCTGGCCAGCAGTGGATTGGCTTATCACCAACTGGCGGATATGGTGAACTGGTGGTTGCGCGAAACCACGCCGCCACTGACCGATATCGGCACGCCGCGGTACGCAACCCAGATCAAGGTGACTCCCGATGGTTACTTTGTGTTGGCGCCCTCAGCACAAGGTACCGGGAATCTCGTTGACATAGGTGCCATCAAATCCGTCAACGGCCATAGCCTGGGCGGTTACCTTGCCAGCGCCTTTGTGCGCCTCTTCGGCAACGCATGGCCGGTCGACGTTATCAATACCTTCAATAGCGCCGGCTTCAGCAAACCTGCCTCATTCAATATAGAAAACGGCTTCAACCAGATTGCCACGTTGGTGGGCGCCTCTTTAGGTTTGGGCGGATTTTCTAATTTGCAAAACAACTACTTTGCCAAGAACGGCATCAACGTCACCACCAACACCTGGGACCCCGTGGGGTTTACCCAGTACGGGTTGAGAGTCGGGTTATTTCAAGAAGATCTGACGCCCGAGCTTATTAACAACCACTACATGTACAAGCTGACCGACATGTTGGCGCTGGGCAACGCACTGGAAAAACTCGACCCCACACTAGATTTCGCCACGCTCTCCACCCTGATGAGTGTGGGCAGCCAGAAAATGGAAGCCAGCTACGAAGGCATGCTCGACGGGCTGAGAAAAGTCATCCTCGGCAGCAGCATCACCCCCACCTCGACGGGCGACACCAACGTCGGCAATGCCGGCCCGCAACCCGCAACACGCCTTGACTACCACGCCAACCTCGCGGCCCTGCAACGCAGTGATGTCTTCACAAGCTTGCAAGGCAAAGTCCGTCTAGAAGCAAGCGGCACCGCCCTGGCCACCCGCGCCCCCACGGATTTCGGCGCCTTGGTCAGCCTTCTGACCCTGAGCCCCATCACGCTGAGCGGCACCGATGGCACCTTGGCTGCTGTGTTGAGCAGCGCCTGGCCCCGAGGCCCACACCCAATGGCAAGCCGACCGCGCCCTCACGCCCGAGGCGCGCGCCGCCGGCATGGAGAACTACAGCGACAAGTACCTGCAGGCCCGCGCCGCCATGCTCTCGTGGGTGGTGTACCGCAACGAACAAGACAACACCGACGCCACCATCAGCGCGGGCAGCAACCAGCTCTATCGGGACTACGGCGCCCACGGCGCAAAAGGCATCACCCAGATTCGCACGGGCGATGTCTACACCGGCGATGAGAACCGCGCCCGCTTTCTGTTTGGCGGCGCCCTGGGTGATGAACTCAGTGGCGGCACGCAATCCGACGCCCTCTTTGGCGGCGCCGGTGGCGACACCCTGCGCGGAGCGGAAGGTAACGATCACCTCGAAGGCAACGCCGGTGATGACTGGCTGGTCGGTGGCAACGGACAAGACAAGCTCTACGGCGGCCAGGGCAAAGACAGCCTGGAAGGCGGCGAAGGCAGCGATGACCTGTTTGGCGGTGCAGACGATGACACCCTGGAGGGCGATGCGGGAGAAGACACCCTCGAAGGCGGCGCGGGCAATGACAAGCTCGATGGCGGCACGGGCTACGACATCTTGCTGGGCGGCGCTGATAACGACCGCCTGAACGGCGGTGATTTTGATCGCACGCGCGACGACCTCATCGGCGGCGCAGGGTTCGACACCTATGTTCTAAAAAAACGCAACGGCTGGGACCGCATCATCGATGCCGACGGCAGCGGCAAACTGGAAATGGATGGCGCTACCGCCAGCGGCGGCAAAGAGCGCAACCGCGGCTCCAAGATGTGGTTCAGCGCAGATCGCCTCTTCACCTACCGCCTGATCGACCACGAAGGCCAACCCACCTTGCTCGTGTACGGGCCGGGCTACAGCAAAGCCGCCATCAAAGGGTTTGTGAATGGACAGCTGGGCATCAGCCTCATCGACGGCGATGATCCCGACCACAACGAACCCAATCCGGATTTACCCATCCCCGACGGCACCGATAACAACGCCCAGGGCGGCCAAGACTTTGCACCGCGCGCCGACCCGCTGGTGCTCGACCTCGATGGTGATGGCCTGGAAGTACAAGGCATCAACCTCAGTGCTCCCATCTACTTTGACAACGATGCCGACAGCATCGTCAACCCCACCGGCTGGGTGCGGCCCGATGACGGACTGCTGGTCATGGACCGCAATGGCAACGGCACCATCGACAGCGGTGCGGAACTCTTTGGTGACGCCACGCCGCTCAACAGCAGCGGCAGCATGGATCGCAGTGGCGGCGTGGCCCCCAATGGGTATGCGGCGCTCGTCAAGGAAGACAGCAATCTGGATGGCAAGGTCGATGCCAGTGATGCGCGCTGGAGTCGGCTGCGGGTTTGGCAGGACAGCAATCAGGACGGCGTGAGTCAGAGCGCAGAACTCAAGACGCTGAGCAGTCTGGGCATACAGAGCATTGCCACAGGGGCCACCGTGGTGAACCGCACCTTGAGCGGGGGCAACCTGCTGCTGCAGGCCGGCAGCTACACACGCACCGATGGCAGCGCAAGGGACGCGGGCACGGTGCAAGAGGTGGGTGAATTCAACTTTGCGCAAGACACCTTCCGGCGACGCTTTACAGACAGCGTGCCGGTGCTCACGGAAGTCAAGCCCTTGCCCAACATGTTGGGCAGTGGGCGGGTGCGGGATTTGCACGAGGCGGCCAGTCTGAATAACGCGCGGGGTGTGGCGCTCAAAGGAACGCTGGCGGCATTTGCCAGCGCCGATGGAGCAACGCAGGCACAGCAGGTGAATCAGCTTATCGGCGCCTGGGCGCAGACCTCGGATCTGCAAAGCACGGCGCAGCGGCTCACGGCCATGGGGCACGGGGGCAAGCAGTACGCACTTAATGTGACGCGCATTGGCAACGCCACCCAACCGGTGGTGGGTTCGCCCCAATGGCCGGCGTGGGAGGCGCTGGTCAACCAGACTTTGGCGCGTCTGGATGTGATTGGTGCGTTTACCGGAAGGCATTTTTTTGATTTGGAAGGTTTTGTGCAGCCGGTGCCCCGCAACGAGGGGGCAATAGTGGGTTTGTCGATGAGCACGGCGGACCGAACCAATAACAACAACTCAAATTTTGTCGGCACCGTCAAGCTCAATCTGGCGTTGCTGCCGCAGCAGCTCGTGTTTGTTGATCAGGCCTATGCAGCGCTGAGCGAGGGCGTATTCGCCGCCATGCTGATGCAAACGCGCGGCGGTGATTTGGGCCGGTTGGTGGTGAGCACCCTGACTGAAGAGAACCTCAGTCACGATTTCACGGCGCTGTATGCCGAGTTTGATGCGCGTATTGCGGCCAATCCGGTCAATGCGCTCTATGACATCACGGCATTCAACCTGGGTTCGGGCAGTGCGTTCAAGGGCACGGGCTATGACGGCTGGCGCCGCATGGAAGAGCTGGCGCGCACGGTGGCAGGAACGGCGGCGGGTGACGCGGCGCTGCGTGCGCTGAGTTTCCGGTTAAACCCTGGCGCCTTGTTTGTGGTGGCGCCCAACGGTCAAAGGCTCATGGGTCTAGGCGATGTGCTGAGCAACAGCATGCAGGGTTCAACGTTGACCGACTATCTGAGCGGCGCCGGTGGCAACGACTTGCTGGTTGGCGGGGCAGGTGCGGACGTGCTGCGCGGGGGTGAGGGCGATGACACGCTGCGCGGTGACGATGGTGACGATGATCGACGTGGCGGCGCGCGACCTCGCTGAAATGATCGCCCCGCTGCCGGCGG
>CAZZAD010000170.1:0-6363 GCA_964652055.1 uncultured Burkholderiaceae bacterium
CTACTATGGATATAAAAAAACTCACTGCAACTGCAAAAAACAAGATACAAGGGAGAAAACCCCACACTGTTTCCTCGCCTTTCATGTCCACCGAACCCACCTGTTATCTCAACGGCCGCTGGCTGCCCCTGTCGCAAGCCACGGTGTCTGTACTCGATCGCGGTTTTATTTTTGGCGATGGGGTGTACGAAGTCATCCCAATCGACACGCTGCAGGTCGATGGCCAAAGCGTGCGCGCACCGTTTCGTGCACAGGCGCACTTTGCGCGGCTGGCGCGCTCGCTCAGTGCCGTGCGCATCGCCGATCCGCTTAGCCCCGCGCAATGGACCGATCTCCTGGTGCAACTGATGGCGCGCCACCCCTGGCCGCGGCAAACGATTTACATGCAGGTCACGCGGGGCGTGGCCAAGCGTGACCATGTGTTCCCCGCCGGCGTCGCGCCCACGGTGTTTGCCATGGCCAGTGAATGGCCGCCCATTGCGCGCGAGTTCATTGAGCAGGGCGTGCCCACGGTGACCCATGCCGATGAGCGCTGGCTGCATTGCGACATCAAGAGCACTTCGTTGCTGGGCAATGTGTTGATGAAGCAATACGCCGTAGAGCAGGGCGCCTCGGAGGCACTGTTGCTGCGCGACGGCTTGCTCACCGAGGGATCGAGCAGCAATGCCTTCATCGTGAAAAACGGCGTGATCGTGGCGCCCGCGCAATCACACCTGATGCTGCCGGGCATCACCTACGACGCCACATTGGCGGTGGCGCGCGAGCGCGGCGCACAAGTGCAGTTGCGCTCCATCACCGAGGCCGAACTACGCGGCGCCGATGAAATCTGGCTCAGCTCTTCAGGCCGTGAACTCATGCCGGTGACACAGCTCGATGGCATCAAAGTGGGCCACGGCGCACCGGGCCCCGTGTTTAAACAAATGCTGCAGTGGTTTCAGGAGGCCAAACTCCAAGACGCGCGGGTTTGGATGGTGCAGCAGGGAGGGCGTTAGGCGATGTCTGCCGACACCCTGCTCACTTTCCCCACCGACTTCCCCATCAAGATCATGGGCGCCGCAGTGGAGGGTTTTGCGCAAACGATGGTGGCGATGGTGATTGAACACGCCCCCGACTTTGATCCGGCCACGCTGGAGCAGCGCACCTCCAAAGACGGCAACTACCTGTCGGTCACCGCCACCATCCGTGCCACCTCGCGCGAGCAGCTCGATGCGCTGTATCGGGCGCTGACCTCGCACCCCATGGTCAAGATCGTTCTGTAAATGCCCACTGAACCCCTCGTGCGCACGCTGGGCCGTGTCGATTACACCGCCACCTGGACCGCGATGCGCGAGTTCAACCGCACGCGCGATTCCAAAACGCCCGATGAGTTGTGGGTGGTAGAGCACCCGCCCGTCTTCACGCTGGGGCAAGCGGGCAAACGCGAGCATGTGCTCGATGCCGGCGACATTCCCATCGTGGCCAGTGATCGCGGCGGGCAGGTGACCTATCACGGCCCCGGTCAGGTGGTGGTCTATACGCTGATTGATCTGCGCCGCCTGGGCATCTATGCCAAAGAGCTGGTGTTCCGCATGGAAACCGCCGTCATACAAACCCTGAACGCCTTTGATGCCGACGGCCGCCGCGTGCCCGGTGCCCCCGGCGTGTTCGTGCCCTACACCCTGGGCACCACCCCCGGCTTTGAGGGCCTGGCCAAAATTGCTGCGCTGGGCGTGAAAATTTCCAATGGCTGTAGTTATCACGGCGTGGCCCTGAATGTGGCCACTGACTTGAGTGCCTTTGCCCGTATCAACCCCTGCGGTTTTCAGGGCCTACCCACAGTGGACCTGGCTACACTCGGCCGCGATATTTCCTTTGACGCCGCCGCCGCCAAACTCGCTGAGCGATTGGGCGTGCATTTGAGCTGAATGTAGGGTGGGGTGAGCGCAGCGCACCCCAACAAGCTGCCGTCGCAACACCCGTGAGGTTGGGGTTCGTGCCTCACCCCAACCTACGCAACCCTGTCACCCCCAGGCCCCCATGAGCTCCGACATCATCCGCACCCCCACCCCAGGCGCTGACCCCTTTGCCAAGAAAAAGGGCGAAGCAAAAACCGCGCCGGTGTTCAAAAAATTCCCGGTTCAGGTCAAGGTCGAACAGGCCGCGCCCGCGCGCAAGCCCGACTGGATTCGGGTGCGCGCCGCGTCCGACTCCACGCGCTTTTACGAGATCAAAGAAATTCTGCGCGAGCACCGCCTGCACACCGTGTGCGAAGAAGCCAGCTGCCCCAACATCGGCGAATGCTTTGGCAAAGGCACCGCCACCTTCATGATCATGGGCGACAAGTGCACGCGCCGCTGCCCGTTTTGCGACGTGGGCCATGGGCGCCCCGACCCGCTCGACGTGGATGAACCCCTGACCCTGGCGCGCACCATTGCCGCGCTCAGACTCAACTACGTGGTCATCACCTCGGTGGACCGCGATGATCTCAAAGACGGCGGCGCCGCGCATTTCGTCGAATGCATACAGCGCGTGCGTGAGCTCTCGCCACAGACGCAGATCGAAGTGCTGGTGCCCGACTCTCGTGGCCGGCTGGCCCGCGCGCTGGAGATCCTCACGCAGGCCCCACCCGCTGTGATGAACCACAACCTGGAACCCGTGCCGCGCCTGTATGCCCATGCGCGCCCGGGCTCGGACTATGCGCATTCGTTGCAACTGCTCAAGGAATTCAAAGCGCGCGTGCCCGGCGTGCCCACCAAGAGCGGCCTCATGTTGGGCCTGGGCGAGACCGACGAAGAAATCCTTGACGTGATGCGCGACCTGCGCGCCCACCATGTGGACATGCTCACCGTGGGTCAATACCTCGCGCCTTCCAACCACCACCTACCCGTGCTGCGTTATGTAGAGCCCGCGGTGTTCAAGATTTTCGAGACCGAGGCCGCTGTGATGGGTTTCACCCACGCCGCCTGCGGCCCCATGGTGCGTTCTAGCTATCACGCGGATGAGCAGGCGCATCGTGCGGGCATCGCCGGCCTCGGGCGTGAGGACACACCATGATCTCCATACAACTGGCGGGTGTCATCACCATCGCCGCGTTGGTAGGTCTGGGCATTTTTGTGTACCCCTGGCTGCTCAACCAACGTTGGGGCGCTGGCGTCATCGCGGTGATCACTGTGGCGCTTGCGGTGGCGTATTTCTTTTTCGACCACCCGCGCTCCTCACCCTGGGTAGCGGCCGCTCTGGGAGCGTTCTGGGCCCTGGCCCCAGTCATCGCGGGCCTCATCACCCGCCGCACGCGCGGCACCCCCAAGAAATTCTAAGCATGGCCCAGGGCACGATCCTGTTTCGTTCGCCCTCCGCCGGTTACGACCAGCCTATGGAAATGTGGCTGGAGTGTCATGAGCGCGTACTGCGCATGTGCACGCTGATGCAACGCGTACAGACGCACGCCGCCCAATAGACGAAGCACTGCACTAGCCGCCTCATAGCCCTCGGGGCCTTGTCCATTTTTCCCCAGCTCGCGCGAAATCGTCCCCGGCGAGCGACCGAACTGCAGCGCAATCTTGCGCCGACTACTTCCAGCATCGAGCACCCGTTGTATCAACCGCCGCTCTTCAATAGTTAATGCCGTGTACTTACTTCCCATGCCTGCAACTCCTCATGAAAATTGAGAGCGTTGCACTTCAAGTTTGAGTCCGCCGAGTCTCTCAGCGTCAACCTGATGACCTTCGGTTTGCTTGAACCCATGATGACCGTGGCCATGCTCAAAGATCGGGCCGTCCAAAGGGCGCACCTGCTCACCGTGTGGTTCGATGCAGAAGAAATGGCGCTTGCTTACGTGTGGACGAAATCGCCGTGCAATGCCCAGATACAAGAAGAAGCCGCCTGCAACCCATAGGCGCACCCACAAGGGCGTCTGTGCCCCGTCTTCCCGCCCCAGCCACCGTTTCGATTCCACCCGCAAGCTCGGCTACCCTACGCTCCCTTTTATTTTTTGCCCTTAAAGGCGCTCCGCACTCATGTTTCTAGCCAACAAACGCATTTTGATTACCGGGTTGCTCTCCAACCGTTCCATCGCCTATGGCATTGCCCAAGCGTGCAAGCGCGAAGGGGCGCAGCTGGCGTTGACTTATGTGGGTGAGCGCTTCAAAGAGCGCACGCAGGAGTTTGCGGCGGAGCTGGGTACGGAGTTGATTTTTCCGTGCGACGTGGCCGAAGACGCGCAGATTGATGCGCTGGCTGCGGGCCTCAAGGCAAGCTGGGGCACGCTCGATGGCGTAGTGCATTCGATTGGCTTTGCGCCGCGCGAAGCCATTGCGGGTGATTTTCTGGAGGGGCTCTCGCGCGAAGCGTTTCGCGTAGCCCATGATATTTCCGCCTACAGCTTTCCCGCATTGGCCAAAGCGCTCGCGCCCCTGATGGTGGAGCGCAAAGGCGCGCTGCTCACCCTCACCTATCTGGGTGCCGAGCGTGTGGTGCCCAACTACAACACCATGGGCATGGCCAAGGCCGCGCTGGAAGCGGGCGTGCGGTATCTGGCTTCGAGCCTCGGTCCCAAGGGCATCCGCGTGAATGCCATTTCGGCCGGACCCATCAAGACGCTGGCTGCGAGTGGCATCAAGGGCTTTGGCAAAATTCTCGATTACGTGGAGAACAACGCGCCGCTACGTCGCAACGTGACCATTGAAGAAGTGGGTAATGTCGCCGCGTTCTTGCTCTCGGATCTGGCCTCGGGCATCACGGGCGAGATCACCTACGTCGATGCCGGCTTCAACACTACCGTGGGCGCGATGGATTCGCTCAGCGCTGCTTCGTAATTTTTTTTAAGGAATTCAGTCATGGCACAAGAAATCAATGCCGTCATGGACGCGGCCAATCTGTACCGCGAAGAGACCTACACCGACCGCAAGATTGGCACCATCCGCACGCTGGTGCCCGTAACGCGTGAAGGTGCACCAGACGCTGCGCGGCCCACGCTCTACTCGGGCGAGGTGCAGATCATGACCCAGATGGGCCCGCTGCCCGTGCCCTTTGAGATTGAGGCCAAGTCCTTGTCCGAGGCGGTGGAGGGCTACGCCCAAGCCGCGCGTGAAGCGGTGGAGCAAACCATTCAAGAGCTACAAGAAATGCGTCGCCAACAAAGCTCAGGCCTGGTGTTGCCGGGCAGCGCGGGCATGCCGGGGGCTGGTGGTTTGCCAGCTGGACTGGGTGGCGGCGGGCGCGGCGGAAAAATTCAGATGCCCTGAGTGCTTGAACGATTGCGCACCCGAATGAAAATGGCGCCGCACTGGCGCCATTTTTTTCAGATATACATCGGGCATTGATCCATGCCTATGCCTACACCCATGTCCTCCACTCAACCCCGTGTGGTCCTTGTCACGCCAGCCACCGCGCAGGCCAACACCGGCAATTGGCACACCGCGGCGCGTTGGGCGCGGATGTTGCGCACGCGGTTTCGGGTGACGGTGTGTCAACACTGGTCGGGTGTGGCGGCAGGTACAGCGCCGGACGTGATGATTGCGCTGCACGCGCGGCGTTCGGCCGATTCGATAGCGGCTTTTGCACACACCTGCCCGGGCCAACCTCTCATCGTGGTGCTCACCGGCACGGATCTGTATGGAGACCTTGCGCACGATGCCCTGAGTCAGCGCTCGATGCGGCTGGCCACGCAACTGGTGGTGCTCAATGACTGCGGTGCCCACGTGCTGCCCCGCGCGGTGCGTTCCAAGGTCGCGGTGGTTTTGCAATCGGCGTCGTCGCTGGTGCCGGCGCACCGCTCGACGCGGCAATTTCGTGTGGTGATGGCAGGGCATTTGCGTGATGAGAAAGATCCCTCACTGGTGATGCGCGCCGCGCGTGCAATGCATGACCCGCGTGGGCAGTTTGTGCACATCGGCGCAGCGTTGGAGCCGCACTGGGAAAAAGAGGCGCGTGCCACCGAACGCAGTGGTGCGCCCTACCGCTGGCTGGGTGAACTCACTCGCGCGGCCACGCGGCAGTGGATACGCCGCGCACACGTGTTGCTGCACCCTTCAAAAATGGAAGGTGGGGCACAGGCCATCATTGATGCCATCACCGCGGGCACGCCGGTGATTGCCAGCGCTATCGATGGCAATGTCGGGTTGTTAGGCGCGGATTACCCGGGGTTGTTTGCGCAGGGTGATGTGGACGCTTGTGTGCAACTGCTACAACGCGCCGCCCACGATGCGGCTTTTTATCGAACACTGGTGCAGGCGTGTAAGAAACGTGCGGCGCGCTTCGACCCAGCGCGCGAAGCTCGGGCGTTGATTCAGTTGGTACAACGCGCCCTGCGCCATAAAACTCCATAGGTAGACCCCATGCTCCAAACGCCCCACGCCAACTCGATTCGACTCCCCTCCCTCTCCC
>CAZZAD010000171.1:0-6325 GCA_964652055.1 uncultured Burkholderiaceae bacterium
CCGCAACGAAGTAAAAGATGTGATCAAGAGACAGGGCGCAGGCCGGGGCCCAATTAACAAACGCCACAAATTGGGCCCCGGCCTGCGCCGGGGCGACGAAGAGTCATACGGGCGCGTGGATTTTTTCGAACCGCATTTGGGCTAACCCATGCCCCTACACCTCACCATTCAATCTGCCCCCGCCTTTGCAGACCAACTCCCCGCCCGCAGCACCCTGCACCGCTGGGTGCTGCGGGCTTTGCAAGACACGACATCGGCCACGGTCACGCTGCGCGTGGTGGACGCGCGCGAAGCTCAGCGCATCAATCGTGCTTTCCGGAAAAAGCGCTACGCCCCCAACGTGCTCACCTTCGACTACAGCCCCCCACCCCAGCTGCACGCCGACATCGTGCTGTGCCTGCCCGTCATTGCGCGTGAAGCCCGGGAGCAGAAAAAGTCATTGCGCGCCCACCTGGCACACCTGGTGATCCACGGCGTATTGCATGCCCGCGGCTTTGATCACCTCAAGCCTGCACAGGCAAAACGCATGGAAACGCTCGAAATTTCCCTGCTTGCTGCACTGCGTGTGGCCAATCCCTACGAGCCTGCGCCGCGCCACAGTTAAGTCAGCACCCCCTTAACCCGGTTTTTTGCTGCACCTGCTCAATAAGGGCGTGGCGGGTTTGCGTTGCTTTTGGTCAATATTGGCCATGGGCAGAAGCGGGACTGTCCGATATTCTTGCCGCTCCAAAAACAGCCGGATAAGCACCGACCTGCCTTATTCGATATTGCATGCCACCCGCTGCCTCTAATACTTCTACCCCTTCTGCCTCTTCTGCACATTCTGCTGTCCACGCAGACGCCCAGACTGAATCGGCGCACCACGCCAACCCCACCACCGCCCCGCGCCACAACGGCGGTCACGGTGAAATCACCCACGTCACGACCTCACTGCGCCCACGCACCTTGCTCGAACGCCTGACTGCGTTTATCCGGCGCGAACCCGGCAACCGCGAAGACTTGCTCGAATCCCTGCACGATGCGCATGAAAACAGCGTGCTTGATGCCGATGCGCTGTCGATGATCGAAGGTGTGTTGCAAGTGGCTGAACTGCGCGCCCGCGACCTGATGGTGCCGCGCCTGCAGATGGATGTGATTGATATCAACGAGGGCGTCGACGCATGGATCGGTCATGTGCTGGAAACCGCGCACTCGCGCTTCCCTGTCGTTGAAGGTGATCGTGACCACGTCATCGGCATCCTGCTGGCCAAAGATCTGCTGCGCTACTACACGGACGTGGCCTTTGATGTGCGCGCCAATCTGCGCCCGGTGGTGTTCATTCCCGAGAGCAAACCGCTGAACGTCTTGCTGCGCGACTTTCGCGCCAACCGCAATCACATGGCCATCGTGGTCAATGAATACGGGGGCGTCTCTGGCCTGATCACCATTGAAGACGTGCTCGAACAGATCGTGGGCGACATTGCCGACGAATACGACTACGACGAGCATGCTGATCAGATCGTGGCCGAGGCCGACGGGCGCTTTCGCATCAAGGCGCTGACGGAGATTTCCGTGTTTAACCAGCAGTTCGGCACCACGCTGCCGGATGCCGAGTTCGACACCATCGGCGGGTTCATTGCGGAGCATCTGGGCCATGTGCCTCGCCGTGGCGATGTCGTGGAGCTGGACGGCCTGCACTTTGAGGTGCTGCGCGCCGATGCGCGTCAGGCGCTGCTCTTTCAGCTCACCCGCCGGGCCAGCGACACTGCGCAGCAGACCGCCAACGGCAACGCCCCGACAGCCCACGAATAACGCACCATGGCGCACCGCCTTTCCCGCATCGTCACCCGCACAGGTGACGATGGCAGCACGGGCCTCGGCGATGGCACCCGCACACCCAAAGACGCCTTGCGGGTGCACGCGCTGGGCGAAGTCGATGAACTCAATGCGGCGCTGGGCGTGGTGCTGACTGAAACCCTGCCCGACGACATACGCGCAGACCTCATCGGTATCCAGCACGACCTCTTCGATCTGGGTGCAGAGCTTTGCATTCCCGGTCACACCGCACTGGCCGCGGTTCATGTGGAGCGGCTCGATGAGCGCCTGACGCACTACAACGCCAGCCTGCCGCCCCTGGCCGAATTCATCTTGCCCGGCGGTTCACGTGCAGCCGCACAGGTTCATGTGGCGCGCACGGTATGCCGTCGCGCTGAACGCGGCGTAGTCACACTGGCTCGCAACGAAGCCGTGCATGCCACAGCGCTGCAGTACCTGAACCGTTTATCCGATCTGCTGTTTGTTCTGGCGCGCGTGATCAATCGTAGCGATGGGGGCAGCGAAGTGCTTTGGCGGCGGTTGTAGTTGTAGTTGGGGTGAGCGCAGCGAACCCCAACATCTCACATCGCCACGAAGTGTGTTGGGGTTCGCTGCGCTCACCGCCAACCTACTCATTCACCCTTATCCACCCGCTCGCGCATTTCCTTGCCGGCTTTGAAATGCGGCACATGTTTGGCGGGCACCATGACGCGCTCGCCTGACTTGGGATTGCGGCCCACGCGGGGCGGGCGGTGACTGAGGGAAAAACTGCCAAAACCACGAATCTCGATGCGATGGCCCAGCGCCATGCCGCTGCTCATGGCATCGAGCACCGTCTTGACCGCCTCATCGGCGTCTTGCAAGGACAGACTGGGGTTGCGCGCTGCAAGCCGCTCAATCAGATCAGACCGGGTCATGGTTTTCATGGGGAATCCTTTTTCCAATTTGCATTATTGAGGTTTCCGTAATTCGTGACACCGTTTTCCCTCACCCTCAATCCCTCTCCCGCGGGGAGAGGGAGGTTTAAAGCCCCTCTCCCCCCGGGAGAGGGGTTGGGGGCGAGACAGGGAATTCAAGCCGTGCGCGGCTCGCCTGTTGAGCGGTGTCGGCTTGCAAGCCGACACGCGCCCTGCAAGGGAGGGAACAACGCCGCGACGAAGTAAAAGATGTGATCAAGAAACAGGGCGCAGGACGAGGCGACGACGTGGCCATCTCACGAATCCTGCGCCAGCCAGGTGGCCAGCTCCGCGGCTGAGCGCACGCCCAGCTTGGCGAACACCCGCGCCCGGTGCACCTCCACGGTGCGCATGGCCACGTTCATTTCATCAGCGATGACCTTGTTGAGTTTGCCTGCGGCCACGCGCAGCATCACTTCACGCTCGCGCGGCGTGATGCTGGCCAGTCGGGCGCCCCGCTCGGCGCTGCGGGCCTGGCGTGTGTAGTGGTCGCGCTCCAGGGTCAGTGCGGCTTCGATGCGTTCAATCAGCACGTGGTCGCTGCAGGGTTTTTCAATGAAGTCGAAGGCGCCGCGCTTGAGCGCCTCGACCGCCATGGGCACATCGCCATGGCCTGTCAGAAAAATGACCGGGTTGGTCAATCCGCGACGCACCAGGTGGGCATGCAGGGCCAGACCATTGTCGGCACCCAGGCGCACGTCGAGCAGAAAACAACCCCGCACCGGTGCAGACGACGCGGCCTGGCACTCCAGCGCCTTGAATAGGCTGGCGGCACTGTCAAAACCAAAGGCCTCAATGCCGAACGACTGCAGCAGAAACACCAGCGCATCACGCACCGGCTCTTCGTCATCGACCACGTAGACGCGCCGGGCGGCGACTCCCCCCTCAGCCATGAGCGCTCCCTTCACGTCGGGCCATGGCCGATGCCCCCGCCCCCGTACGCGGCAGGATGAAGTGAAACAACGCACCGCCTCCAGGCGCATCACAGGCGGACAACTCGCCCAGATGCGCTTCAATGATGGTGCGGCAAATGGACAGGCCCAACCCCATGCCTTTGGGCTTGGTGGAATAAAACGGCATCGTCAACTCGCTCAGCGTGCGGCCTTTGAGACCCGGACCATTGTCACTGACATCCACCCACACCTGATCGCGCCCACCCCCTACATCGATCACTACATTGCGCGGGACAGGGCACTCTTCAAGCGCGTCGGTCGCATTGAGTACGAGGTTGATGATGGCCTGCTCAATGAGTACCGGATCGGCCTCAACATCAATCACGCTGTCCATCGACAGCACATGCAGCTCGACACCGCGACGCTTAAGGCTGGACCGCACCAGCTCGGCCGCATTGTCGGCAATGGCACGCAGATCGCAGCGCTCCTGCTGAGGCGCACGACGCAACATAAAGCCGCGGATGCGCTCCACGATGCGGCCCACCCGCGCCACCTGTTCACCTTGCTTCTGCAACGCGGTCAGCACACGCGGCTCGACCCCAGGCAAGGCTTTGAGCGCATTGCGCACGCCCGCGCCATAACTGGCAATGGCAGTGAGCGGTTGGTTGAGTTCATGCGCCAGCGAAGCGGCAATTTCACCCAGCACCATCAAGCGGGCCTGATCGGCTGCACGTTCCGCACGGCGTGCTTCGAGCTCTTCAGCGCGGCGCAGGCCGGTGACATCCACCACCGAACCCAGCCAACCGACCTGCTTGCCCGAGCGGTCGATCAAAGGCGCCTCCAGCAACATGACGATGATGTCGCGCCCGTCCTTGCTGCGCCAGCGCGATTCGTAGCCCATCGTCGGTGCGCCTCCGGCCATGTTGCGCAGATGGCGTTGCATGACCTCTTCAATTTCATCGGGGGGCCAATAGGGCATGGGAGGCATGCAGCCCACGAGTTCAGCTTCAGTAAATCCGGTCAGCTGACACAAACGTCGATTGACGTACAGAAGACGGCCGCCCATGTCGCGCGCCCTCAGACCCACGGTGAGCGCATCTTCAATGGCGCGACGCCAGGCCACCTCGCCCGCCCAGGCCGCTTCCGCACGCATGGCGCTACGCGTCTGGCGCCACGTGAGGTAGGTGGCCCAAGACAGCAGCGCCAGCACACCCATGACCAGCGCCAGAGGCGTCGTCCGATACCAGGGTACAAACTCGCGCCGCTGTTGCAGCTCCAGGTACACACCCAGAAACGGCGGCGTGAAACTAATGCGATGTTTTTCGCCCACCGCCTTGTTCCCGGGCGTGGTCGTGGAGGCCAGTTGTTCACCAAAACCATCGACCAGCCGCACGGCGTGACGTTGCGCAATCCACCAGGGAGTTTCCTGCGTCAGCAAGGCGGCCAGCGCATAACGCACGACCAACCGACCCCGGTCTTCGCCCTCGTAATCCACGATGGGCGTATCCAGATGGGCGGACAAGCCGCGCTGCTCGGGGTTGTCGCGCGCTGCAGCCAGAAGATCAGCTGGCGCCTGCGCCACGATGCGCCCATTTTCGTCCAGCCAGACCACCGACACCCAGTGCCGCCGCAGCCCGCCCACTACTTCGTCGGCCGCCGCAAATTGCGCGCGGGTAATACGCCCACCACCAACGAGCTGCGCCAGATCGGTCAACCGTTCCTGCTCCACCCCGATACGCGTACGCAACTGCTGTTCCAACGACAAAGTGTCTGAAACAAGCAACTGCTGGGCGATATCCCGCTCCCGTGAATCACTGATCTGCAGCCAACCGGCCGCCCCACCGACCAGCGCCAGCGCCAGTGTCAAAGGCAACAGCCACCCCAGATTGCGGCGTGGCGCCGGTTCAAATCTCTGCGACAGCGGATGAGCCACGTCTGTCATCGGCAATATCCCGGCTTTGCGTGACCAACCCGACCAAGGCGCCGGATTGTGGAAACCCACACTGACGCGGGGGACGGACTCCGGCGCAGCATGCGGCCGTCGTTCTGAACGGCAGGATGTGCGGGGACGTGATCGACGCCGACGCACATCACTTGAACTTCACCTATGTCACAAAGGAGACTCATGAAACGCTCATTTCTGAAATCCGGTATTGGTCTGGCCGTACTGCTCGGCGTTGCCGCCGTGGTGCCCGCCCAGGCGCAGTCACCCATCGTCATCCGCTTCAGCCACGTGGTGGCCAACGACACGCCCAAGGGCAAGGCTGCCGACTTCTTCAAGAAACGCGCCGAAGAAGCCACCAAAGGCAAAGTCAAGGTTGAGGTCTACCCCAACAGCACCCTCTATAAGGACAAAGAGGAAATGGAAGCGCTGCAACTGGGCGCCGTTCAAATGCTGGCTCCGTCCCTGGCCAAGTTCGGCCCCCTGGGAGTGCGTGAATTTGAAGCGTTCGACCTGCCCTACATTTTTGACAACTACGCAGATCTGCACAAAGTGACCCAAGGGCCCCTGGGTAAGCAGATGCTGGACAAACTCGAGCCCAAGGGTATCAAGGGCCTGGCCTACTGGGATAACGGTTTCAAGTCGTTCTCTGCCAACAAGCCCCTCAAAGGGCCGGCCGACTACAAAGGCCTGAAGCTGCGCATCCAGTCGTCCAAAGTTCTGGAAGCCGAGATCCGTGC
>CAZZAD010000172.1:0-6240 GCA_964652055.1 uncultured Burkholderiaceae bacterium
AAAACTCACTGCAACTGCAAAAAACAAGATACAAGGGTTAGGGTGGGGATGGGGTACGTGACGAAGCGAGTTGCCACGTACAACCCCATCCCCACCCCTGCGTAGCCATGCGCTTGCAAGCGCATGTCGCTGCGGTGGCGCAAAGCTAAGCTTTGCGAATTCCCACCTCCGCCCCCTTGAAGGGGAGGGAAAAAACAGCACCGAACGCAAGACCGCTTCAACGATGCAACTCAGGCTCTGGCGCAAGACCGCCATCGGCGCAGCAATGCTGGTCGTCGCGCTGGCAGGCGTGCGCCTCGCCCCCAAGCCGCCCCTGCGCGATCTGGCGCCCTCTTCCACTGCGCTTTACGCCGAAGACGGCACGCTGCTGCGACTGACCCTGGCGCCCGATCAGCAGTACCGGCTGTGGGTGCCGCTGCAGGACATCGCCGCACCGTTGATCGAAGCCGTCACGCTTTACGAAGACCGCTGGTTTGCCTGGCATCCGGGCGTCAATCCAGCCGCGTTGGTGCGCAGTGGTTGGGCCAGCGCAACCGGTGAACGACAACAGGGTGGCTCCACCCTCACCATGCAACTGGCGCGGCGCGCTTACCGCATCGACAGCCGCTCCATCACGGGCAAGCTCAAGCAGATTGCCGCCGCCCTCTGGATTGAAGCGCGCTACAGCAAGCGCGACATTCTTGAGGCGTATCTGAACCTGGCGCCCTATGGCGGCAACATTGAAGGCGTGGGTGCAGCCAGCCTGGTCTACTTCAGCAAGCGGGCCGCGGACCTCACCGTGACGGAAGCGCTCACGCTGGCGGTGATTCCACAAAATCCGCGCGCGCGTGGGCCACGTGCGCAATCCATCGAGAGACTCTCAGTGGGCGCCACCGTTTTCCCTCCCTTGCAGGGCGCGTGTCGGCTTGCAGGCCGACACCGCTCGACAGGCGAGCCGCATGCGGCTCGAATTCCCTGTCTCGCCCCCAACCCCTACCCAGGAACCTCGGGTAAGGCATTGATTTGTAACATCCCCCATTCTTGTGGAAAAAGGGGAGAAACAACCCAACGCCCAAAGGTTCCGGGGCGCAAGCCGACAGCGCATCACGCTGTATCTGACTCTCCCGGAGGGAGAGGGGCTTTTAACTTCCCTCTCCCCCCGGGAGAGGGACCGAGGGTGAGGGAAAACGGTGGCGCCCACTTAGGAAATCCCAACAACGAAGGCCGTACTGCACTGTCCTTGGCACGCGAACGCTTGCTGAACCTATGGCTTGAAGTGCATGCCGCTGATCGCGACCGCAGTCTGGCCGCGCCCCCCATCAAAACGCTGGCGCAACTGCCCTTCCGCGCGCCACACCTGGTCAACCAGCTTCTGGCCAGCCCGCGCAGTAGCGGTGGCGCAGCCGGTGAGGTCTGGACCAGCCTGCATCCCAAGATGCAGGCCACGCTGGAGCGCAGCGTGGCGCAGTACGTGGAGCGGCATCAGGCCATGGGTCTGCGCAACGCCAGCGCCATCCTGGTGGACAGCACCACGATGCAGGTCAAGGCGCTGGTGGGGTCGGCCAATTTTCAGGACGCCTCCATAGACGGCCAGGTCAATGGTGTGTTGGCCAAGCGCTCGCCGGGTTCCACGCTCAAGCCCTTCATCTACGCGCTGGGCATCGACCAGGGATTGCTGCATCCCATGACGGTGCTCAAAGATGCGCCCACGGCTTTTGGCCCCTTCAGTCCAGAGAATTTTGATGGCCGCTTCGTGGGGCCCATCAGCGCACAGGAGGCGCTGGTACGCAGTCGCAACGTGCCTGCCGTGGCCGTGGCTGCAAAACTTTCGCGCCCCACGCTGTACGACTGGTTGCTCAACGCGGGCGTAAGCCGCATGGCCTCAGAGCAGCACTACGGCCTGGCGTTGGCACTCGGTGGAGGTGAAGTCACGCTGGAAGAAATGGCGCGCCTGTATGCCGTGCTGGCCCGTGGTGGTGAGCTGCGGGCGCTGAGCTATGAGGCGCGCAATGAAATCGCTTCCAGTGCGCCGCGGGTGCTTTCCGAAGAAGCGGCGTTCATCACCCTCGACATGCTGCGCACCAATCCGCGCCCCGATACCGGCGCGCCTGCACGCCCTGCGGTGGCCTGGAAGACGGGTACCTCTTGGGGCTTTCGCGATGCCTGGACCGCGGGCGTCTTTGGCCGTTATGTGCTGGTGGTGTGGGTGGGCAACTTTGATGGCAGCTCAAACCCTGCCTTCATCGGCGTGCAGGCGGCCGCGCCGCTGTTCTTTCTCATGGTCGATGCGCTGCGCAGTCAGGGGCTGGAGCAACCCGGCACCGAGGCACCCACCCCGGCGGGCCTCACGCATGTAGAGGTGTGTCGCGCCACCGGTGATCTGCCCAACGCCTATTGCCCCGAGCGCGCGTTGACGTGGTTCATTCCGGGCAAGTCACCCATTCGTCTTTCCACTTTGCACCGCCGCGTGCTCATTGATGCACGCACAGGCGCAGCGGTGTGTGATGAATCGCCCACCACCCATTGGGAAGTGCGCGAGTTCTGGACGCCCGATATGTTGCGACTGTTTCGTGAAGCCGGTTTGCCGCGACGCGAAGCGCCGCATCTGCCGCAGTGCCTCACACGAAACGAGGCCGATGCAGAGTCGGCCCCGCGCATCCTCTCGCCCCATCGCGGGCTGACCTATGTGCTGCGTTTATCCAACCCCACCGCACTCGCCCTCAACGCCAACGCCGCACGCGGCAAGCAGTACTGGTTTGCCGGCAACGCGTTTATCGGTGAGACCACGTCGGGGCAGGCACTGGCGTGGCTGCCGCCGGGTGCGGGCCAGTATCAACTCAGCGTGGTGGACGAGATGGGCCGATCAGATCGGCGTGAGCTGCGGGTGGAGGTGGTTCCTTGAAAATGGCTTCAATGCCCACTGAAGCAACGTCGCCCCGGCGCAGGCCGGGGCCCAATTTGGGATGCTCGCAATTGGGCCCCGGCCTGCGCCGGGGCGACGACGATCACGCTTGCGCAATGGCCGCCAGGTACTTGCCCACCGTGGCAAACAGTCCAAACTCCAGCGCATCGGCGATCAGTGCGTGTCCAATGGACACTTCATCCACGCCAGGTACTACTCGCAAAAACGTGGGCAGGTTCGCCAGATTCAGATCGTGACCCGCGTTCACGCCGAGCCCTTCACGCTGCGCGGCCAAGGCAGTGTCGCGATAACGCGCCAGAACCTGCGCCTGCTCAGGGGTGCCAAACGCGCGGGCGTAGGACTCGGTGTAGAGCTCCACACGGTCCGCACCCAACGCAGCCACCTGCGCCATGGCTTCGGGCACCGGGTCCATGAACAGACTCACGCGCGCACCACAAGCCTTGGCCTGCGCGATGTATTCACGCAGTCGATCCGAATGGGCCGATACATCCCAGCCGTGATCTGACGTGGCGGCCTCGGGCGTGTCGGGCACCAGCGTGCACTGCGCGGGGCGCACGCGCTGCACGAAGTCCAGCAAACCATGTTCAGGATTACCCTCGATGTTGAACTCAGCCGCCGGCCAGGCGCGCAGCAGTTGTGCAAGTTCATCAACATCGCTGGGGCGGATGTGGCGCGCATCTGGGCGTGGGTGCACGGTAATGCCATGCGCGCCTGCCTCCAACGCAAGCTGCGACAGATGCGTCACGCTGGGCACGCCCACGGTGCGCGTGTTGCGCATGAGCGCGATTTTGTTGACGTTGACAGACAGCAGCGTGGTTTGAGGTGGAATGCGGGAAGGATTCACAGTTTTCTCAGGTCTTGAAAAATGCGGCGCGTGTTCAGCGGCCGGCCATCGAGATGAAAAGCAATGAGGACACGCAACAGACGTCGGCATTCTGTCGCAATCGTTGCATCGGCCCACTGACGCGCACTCAACGCCTGCAGGGCCAGACCACGCACCACCCAGGGATCTTCGCTGCGCGCCGCCTCGGTCACAAGTTGTGCGCCCCACTGCGGATCCACGCGGTAGTGCGCATGGGCAAGGATGGGCTCACCGGTACGGGTCTGGTCCAGAGGCGGCAACCAGCCCGTATCGCGCAGCAGATCCAGTTCAAAGCTGCGCAAGGTGGCCTGCATGGTGCCCGCCGCCGCCACGGCCAGTTCGTGCAGCGCCTGGGTGTAGGCGCCGAACAGTGCAGCGTGCGGATCACCACGCGCCAACAGCCGCACGAGAAGTTCATTCAGATAAAACGCCGCCAGCAAACCATCACCGCGCAGAGGCGTCAGGCCCCCGACCCACTCGGCGCGTATCAGGGTTTTGATGTCGGTGCGTCCACTCCACGACAAAGCCACGGGCGCAAAGGGCGCGAGCAGGCCACGAAACTGCGAAGTGGGCCGCTTGGCTCCCCGCGCCACCAGCGCCATGCGGCCATAGTCACGTGTGAGCACTTCAACGATGAGACTGGTTTCACGCCACGGCGTGGCATGCAACACAAAGCCGGGCTGGTGATCGACGCGTGTGTCGCTGTGGGTGTTGGTTCGACGTGCGCGGGTGGGTTTGTCGGTAGGCACCAATGAGTTCTCACTGACCCTGACCCGCTGCGCCTGGAGCAGGTGGTGATGCGCGTGCCGCGACCCAAAGACTCAGACTATGTTTTCTATCGGCAGCGATGGGCAGCAAGGCAATTCGTTCTTGTAGCGTGACCGGATCGGCAATCCGGTGCTGCAGCATGGTTTCAACAAAGGTCCAGTCTTTGTCTCGCCCCGCCACCAATTTTGAAGCTGCCAAGTCGTTGGGCTCTAGGCAATAGCCAATGCGCATGTCGGTGTTTTCATTTTGAATTTTGACCAACCGGTCTTGCCAGCCGGACGGCAACACCGCGGTTTCAGGCCCCACGCCTTGCGCGTAATAGCCAAACCGGTCCTCAAACGGTGACAGCTCGCCAATCGCTCCATCAATCAGATCCGCCAGTTCCGGTCGGTGCAAGGGATAAACGTCGGCTTCCATCGACAGCAGTAAGGGTTCCGGCGCATTGGGTACGGCGCCGAGAATCGACTGACTGCCCACGACCATGATTTCGTACTGGTCGGTAATGGCCGCAGCGGCGCGGATCAGGTGCTCAAGTTCGTGGCGTTTCATGGTCGTGCTTCCATTCTTTGAGAAACGCAAAACGTTCCTGATTCGTCAGGATGCCTGCAAACGGTGAGGACTGTCGCAGGGCAGCAGCGCGCTGTGAATTTTCTGTGGCCACGGCAAGGCACGACTCCATACCCTGCGCCATGAGGCGCTCCCACTCCATCAGATAAGGCTGAGAGGCCGAACACACCGTCACGCGCCAGCGCGCCAGGGTCTGCTTGGCGCGCTCGAACAGCGCCGGTTCAGCCCTGATCTTGTCCGCGACCAGACGATGCATCGCCAGACTGCGTGCGTCGATTTGCGCGTGTGTCGTCATGCTTTTTCCTCAGCATCCGCACCGTCGTCTAACGCAGCCTCTGGCAGATCTGTCATTTCCTGCTCAATTTCCTCGATGCTGGGCAGGCTGGTCGTCAGCTGCTCTGGCAGCTTGCGAACCAGCTCGTATTCGGCCACGCCGATGGGCTTGTCGATGCCCGACAGGGCATATTCCGCCACGAGTTTGTTCTGGCTCCAACACAACAGCAGGCCAATGGTGGGCTTGTCATCTGGGGCCTTGATCTGCGCATCCACAGCGGCGAGATAGAAATTTAATTGCCCCGCATGCTCCGGCTTGAAGGCCACGGCTTTCAGCTCCACCACCACGTAACACTTCAGTCGTACGTGATAGAAGAGCAAGTCGATGAAAAACTCATCGCCCGCCACTTCCAGCCTGTGCTGCCTGCCCACGAATGCAAACCCGGTACCCAGTTCCAGCAGAAAGCGGGTGATGTGGCGAATCAATGCATTCTCGATCTCGCGTTCATGCGCCTCATCGCCCAGGCCCAGGAAGTCAAAAAGGTAAGGGTCTTTCAAAGTGTCGTGCGCCAGACCTGAATGCGGCGATGGCAGCCGAGCGCTGAAATTTGTCACCGCCTGGCCCTGGCGACTGAACAGTCGGTTCTTGATGTGAAGTTCCAGCGTGACGCGTGACCACCCTGCCTGCACTGCCTGCTGTGCGTACCACTCGCGCTCTTCGGACACGCTCAGCTTGGTCAACAACGTCACGATGTGAAACCACGGTAATTGGGCAGCAGGCTGCTGCCCAAATTGCTGCGCAGGGCAATGCTCCGCGAAATAGCGCATGTATTTGAGGTTGCGCGTGGAAAAGCCCTTCATTTCAGGA
>CAZZAD010000173.1:0-6206 GCA_964652055.1 uncultured Burkholderiaceae bacterium
CCCTGCTCGGCCTCAAACCCAAAAAACAGGGCTAGGCTTCATGCAATTGCCCTGAGGCGGCGGCCTGGGCCAGATCGATGTGGCACGCCCATACTCTGAACCCAAGCCCTGCGCCTAAAGTTCAGGGCCTGGATGCCGATATTTACCAACAAGTGGCTTTGTCGCGAGAACTGTGATGACCTTCATCAAACCGTACCTGATCCGCCTGGCGCACTGCGATCCGACGGGCATGGTTTTTTTGCCCAATTATTTTTATATCTTCAATGCGCTGGTTGAAGACTGGTTCTACGAAGCACTTGAAGTTCGCTATGACGAATACCTCATGCAGCGCCACCTGGCGCTGGCTACTGTGAAACTTGAAACCGTCTTCAGCGCACCCAGCAAAATGGGCGAAACCGTGGATTTCTGGCTCACCGTGACGCATCTGGGGCGCACGTCGGTGCGCTTCACCATGGGGGTCGATCACGAAGGCAACGCACGCGTACGCATGCAACGTATTGCGGTGCAGACCAGTCAAGCCGACCGGCGTCCCGTGCCCTGGCCGCAAGAGCTGCGCGAGAAAATTAACGAATTCATGCTCGGGTGAATGCGCCGACAGTGCATCTGTACTGCCCCCGCCCAGTCAGCGCCACGGAAAATCAAATGCGCCGCTTGCGTTCCTGCTCGTGGCGCGTGCCGTCGAGCTCTAGCGCTGTGACCAACGCGCGCTCATAGGCCTCACGCAAACCCTCGCGCGCCTCTGCCGCAAGTGTTCGATGCTGTGCCACGTACAGATCCCACAACCGAGCCTTGCGCAACATGGGCACACCTCCCAGCAAACCAGAACCCAGACGAGCCTCCAGCGCGGCGGGCTCAAAGCGCTGTAGCGCCTGATCCACCACCACGCGCAGCGCCATGTGCATGGCGTCATGCTGTGCTTCCAGCGCACTCATCAGCTCATCGACCGCCGCCGGCCCGGTGAGAAACCCGGGTACCGGTGGCCGCAATGATGCAGCCAGAGCACGCGCGTCGTCGCTGGCCAAACGTAAGGTATTGCCGCTGCGCGAGCGCGTCGAACCACCTGCCAGATGCCGCATTCCACTCACTGCCCGGCGCAGCATGGCGCCCAGACTACGCATGAAATCGGGCTTGAGCCCACCAGGCAGATCGATACCGATCTGCGCCCCTTCCTGAAATGCACGCCACAGCACCTCAGTGGTCACCGGTGGCGCAGGTTCAGTGAGCAGCGTTTTGGACAAACTGGGGTCCAGAGAGGGAATGGTCTGCAACCCTTCCCTCACCGGCGTGGTGGCGGGGCCCGCGGAGGCCGCCAGCTCACGCGCGAGCTCTTTAAGCAGCATCGAAGGGGCATGCGGCATCGTGGTGCCCTGATAGACCGAACCCAACGATGCGGGCGCCAATACAGCCGAATCGGCGACCATGGCGGGCTCCTCTTCCATGGGAACAAACCGCGTATGCACGCTGTCCTCACCGCCCCAACCTTCCGTACTGCGCCGTGGCACCGTCTTGGGCACCGGGCGCAGCGCGGCGTTCTTGGTCGGGTCATCACACTCCACTACCAGGGCGTAGCCACCCACATGAACCTTGTCCCCAATGGCCAGTTCAAAGCGTTGGTTGGGGTTAAGCACTGTGCCATTGACAGAAGTGGGGTTGGTGCTGCCCATATCTTCGATATAGAAAACACCATCGCGGCAGCTGACATGTGCATGAAAGCGCGACACCGTGCGCATGGGATCACCCAGACTCAGGCGTGCGGTCTCAGAGCGGCCAATCATGCCGCCATCGTCATCGAAATACGCTGCCAGCGGTGTCGGGACCACACCTTCGGGCCAACCCACGACGCGCAGTATCAGTTGCATGTTCCAACCCTTCACGTTTGCCGATCAGCAACTGCGCCCACTCGGCGACGCCCGTGACCCATATCGACCTATTCCGCCCCCGGAATGTCAGGACGACACCCCAGCCTAAAAGTGGCGCGAGTCTAAACTCGCCGCACTGTTTTCCCGCCAATACTTTCCTGTCGCGCAACCAATTGGTACCGGCCAGGGAAACGTCAAAAATGGGCACTGCCATGGCCACGATGCCGAACGGATTCAACTGGATGGATCCCTTGTTGCTGGAATCCCAGCTCACAGGGGACGAACGCAGTGCGCGCGATGTGGCTACCAAGTACGCGCGCGACCGGTTGGCGCCGCGCATTCTGGATGCCTTTCGCAATGAAACGACCGATGCGGCCCTGTTTCGTGAGATGGGCGCATTGGGGCTGTTGGGCCCGATGATCCCGGCCGCCTACGGCGGCGCGGAGCTGAACGCCGTGAGCTATGGCCTGATTGCGCGCGAGATTGAGCGCGTGGACTCGGGTTACCGCTCCATGATGAGCGTGCAAAGTTCGCTGGTGATGTTGCCGATTTATGAGTTTGGTAGCGAAGCACAGCGCCAGAAGTATTTACCTCAACTGGCGTCAGGGCAGTGGGTGGGTTGTTTTGGGTTGACCGAACCCAACCACGGCTCTGACCCGGGAGGTATGGCCACGCGCGCCAAAGCCGTACCGGGTGGTTACCTCCTGAACGGCGCCAAGATGTGGATTACCAATTCGCCCATTGCCGATGTATTTGTGGTGTGGGCCAAGAACGACGCACAGAAAATTCGCGGTTACCTTCTTGAAAAAAGCATGCCTGGTTTAAGTGCGCCTACCCTCAAAGGAAAGATGGGTCTGCGCACCTCCATCACCGGTGAAATCGTGATGCAGGATGTGTTTGTTCCTGCAGAAAACGAATTACCTCATGCCGAAGGACTCAAGGGGCCCTTTACCTGCCTGAACTCCGCCCGTTATGGCATTGCCTGGGGCGCGCTGGGTGCGGCTGAAGACTGCTGGTTGCGTGCGCGTCAATATGTACTGGACCGGCATCAGTTTGGTAAACCGCTTGCGGCCAACCAGCTCATTCAGAAAAAACTGGCCGACATGCAAACAGAGATTGCCTTGGGTCTGCAAGCCTGTCTGCGCGTGGGCCGCATGAAGGACGAGGGCGCGGCCAGCGTCGAAATCACCAGCCTCATCAAGCGCAACTCCTGCGGCAAAGCGCTTGAGATTGCTCGCACCGCGCGCGACATGCTGGGCGCCAATGGCATTTCAGATGAATACGGCGTAGTGCGCCACATGCTGAATCTGGAAGTGGTCAATACCTATGAAGGTACGCACGACATCCATGCGCTGATCCTGGGGCGTGCACAGACCGGCATTCAAGCGTTTCAGTAGTTCACGCCATGTCACTGACTGTTGATCTGGTGGGCTCTGCTGCCGCCCTGCTTACCACCATCGCCTTTGTGCCCCAGGCCTGGCTCACGTGGAAAACTAAAAGCGTCGAGAGCATCTCGCTGGGCATGTATTCCATCTTCACCCTCGGCGTGGCGCTGTGGTTGTTTTATGGCGTGCTGCTGGGCGCCTGGCCCATTGTGGTGGCCAACACCATCACGTTACTGCTGTCGGGGTTCATCCTGGTGATGAAACTTCTATCGCACCGACGGCCAAAATAAAAGACGGCCCCCGCAGGGGCCGTCCGTCGAGTTCGAGTATTACTGCATTGACTTACTGCGCAGTCACTTGCACCGAGGTGGTTGCTGCATTACCTGCCGCATCAAATGCGCGCGCCTCTATTGTCAGCAGCCCTTTGAGCTTGCGCGTACTCAGACTGAACGAGTACGGCGCTGCGGTGTCGGTGGCCTTGAGGCTGCCGTTCACACGGAACTCCACGCGGGCTACGCCGATGTTGTCGCTGGCGCTGGCCGTCACGGACACGCGGCCAGACACGGTGGCGCCATTGGTAGGCGCACTGATGGCCACCGTGGGCGGTGTGGCGTCGGGCATCGTCACGATGGTGTTGCCCTGCACTGTGGCCGATGACGTGGCGGCCGCGGTGTCATAGACCGTGGTGTACACGGGGTAACTCTGCTCCAGCACACCGGTGGTGGGCGAGGTCACGCTCCACACGGCAGAAGTCGAGACGCCGGTGGCCAGCGACACGGTAGTGGGTGCATACGCGGCACTCCAACCACTGGGCACCTGCGGCGTAAAGCTGAACGTGGAGGCGCCGCAGCCGATGTTGTTGTTATTGGTGACGTTGATCTGATAGTTCAGCGTTTTTCCTGCCGCCGCACTTTGCGTGATGGGCGAGATCGACACAGTGGGCGCCGCGCGCACGCAGTCCGGCAGCGTCATACCCACATTCACGGTGGCGGTACCCGTGCCGATGCTGGTGGCGGTAAACGTATAGCCGTTGACCGTATCGGTATACGACTGACCCACACCCAGGGTGCCCAGCAAGTAGGTGTATGCGCTGAGCGTCGTGGTGCCTCGATGGATGCTGATGCGGTTCTGATAACCACTGGCCAGTCCACTGTCGTAGCCAATGGGTTGCCGCAGGCTGATGAAGTAGAAATCCTTGGTATCGGGCTTGACCAGCTTCAGCGTCTGCACACCCACGGGGTTTGCTGCGGCCAACGGTTCAAGCGTGAAGGTACCGGCAGCACTCACGTCTTGCGCCCGCGAGGCAGGCACCCAACCCGTGGCCACTTTGTTCACCGAGTTGAAGTGACGCAGCGCATAGCCACCCCGACCCATGATGCTGCTCGTATCGCCGTACTCACTGCCCGGCGTCCACGCATGATGCAGGCCCAGGTTGTGCCCCAGCTCATGCGCATACACATCGCGCAAGCCGCAATGGAAAATCCACGAACGCGTGACACTGCCGCCCAATGAGCCGTAACCCGCACCGCAGGTGGAACCGGGAAACACGTACACGCGGCGCGGATAGTTGGCCAGATTGATGCCCTGGGCCGTAGCGATGTTGTCCATCGCCGCGCTCCAGGTGGAGTAGGCGCAGGCATCCGTGCTGTTGTAGGGAATCTGCCAGGGCCCGTACGTTGCGCCACTGAAGGTGACCTGGTTGTAACTGGTTTCGCTGTAGAGGCCCGCCACGGAGTTGCTGGGCCCAAACATCACGTCGTTGACCTCAGTGGTGGAGCACGACAGCGCCTTGTCCTGAAAGTTGGCCATCAGCACCAGCGTGTTCTGGTTGCCCGACACAGCCGCTGCGGCGGTTGTGGTGGTGCTGCTGCCCCCGGAACCATCGAGGCTGGCACCCGCGATGGCCTCGGGTCCAGAGATCAGCAGATGTCCATCGAGCCGCATTCCCTTGATCGTGACCTCTTGGCCCATGAAGGCCACCACCGGATGCAGGTGGTCGAGGTGATCGGGCAGGTCAGCCGCATGCAAGCGCAAACGCTCAGGCCGCGGCTCGCCGGCAAGCTCCAGAAAGTACTTTCGGGAGGACACTTGCTTGACCATGTCATCGCCATGCAACCCGACGATGCGGCCCGTGAGCTCCACGTCCTGCTCGACCAGATCGCGCACATCGGCGGGTAGTCCCACCGTGAGTCCGGCGGGCAGCGACTGGCGCAGCGTGAGCCCAGGTTGGCGCTCAATGTTCTTGAGCATCAGGTTGCGCCGCTCGCGCGCCACGGTTTTGAGTTTTGCAGCAACTGCATTGCGCTTCGCGCCGGTGGCGCGGTGGTAGGCGCCAACAGCAGCAATGAGTTCATTGCTCAGTGTGGTGAGTTTGTTCAGGCTGGCCGCATCGATGGCCTCATCGTGCGCAAAACTTGTGCTTGGGGGCAGCGCCAATACAAAGCCGGCAAAGGCAAGCGCCATTGCGCCCAGGGCGTGCAAACGATGTGGTGGGACAGATCGGGGGACAGACCGCAACATGGAAACTCCTCAGGACATGGATGCCGCAGCCACAGTAGGCAAGGCAACCCGCGGAGTCAGTCATCTGGAAGCCAACGGTGTCCGGACCGTCCCTTCTTTATCCGCCGAGTTGATGCCTTGCTGGGTCGTTATTTCATCGCTGGTTGGGCGTATTTGCGGAGCGTCTTTTTTGTTCAGAAATAACCTCTTCAGTGCTGTGCGGCGCTTTGTTCTTTGCGGGCAACAAAGACTCCAAACAATGGGCCGATAGTTAATTGTTCTTGACAAGTCGGGCAGGGGGTGCAAAAAAAAATTTACCTCCCACCCATTGATGACTGTCTACGATGCCTGATCACCGTCCCTCACTCAACACACTTCTATCCTCAGGCACCGTGCTTGGGGACTGGTCAGGGCAATTGCATGAAGCCCCCGCGGTCTGAGGCTCGATTTGCGTAGGCGGATG
>CAZZAD010000174.1:0-6188 GCA_964652055.1 uncultured Burkholderiaceae bacterium
GCTTCGGTCAGGGTGGTGGCGTCGGCAATCACAAACGGCACATTGAGCAGTCGCGCCAGTGTTTGCGCCAGCAGTGTTTTTCCGGAACCGGTAGGCCCAATGAGCAGGATGTTGCTCTTGGACAGCTCCACATCGTCTTTTGACGACAGATGCTTCAAGCGCTTGTAGTGGTTGTAAACCGCGACCGACAAAAAGCGCTTGGCGACGTCCTGCCCAATGACGTATTGGTTCAGGATGGCGAAGATCTCGTGTGGCGTAGGCAGATCAGACTTGCTGGCACCGGGTTGAGCCTCGGGGCTGGCCTCATCGCGGATGATGTCATTGCACAGGTCAATGCATTCGTCGCAGATAAAAACCGACGGCCCCGCAATAAGTTTTTTTACTTCGTGTTGGCTTTTGCCACAGAAAGAGCAGTACAGCAGCTTTTCGCCGGAGCTCTTCTTGTCGGACTTGTCGGACTTGTCGGACATCGGGGTCTCGTGAGTCAGGAGTGCACTGGAAAATGGTTACTTCGACTCGCCGCGCTTGTCAAAAATCTTGTCAACGATGCCGTAGCTTAAGGCATCGTCTGCTGACATGAAGTTGTCCCGCTCGGTGTCACGCGCGATCTTTTCAACGGATTGTCCCGTGCGTTCGGCCAGGATGCGATTCAAGCGCTCACGCGTCTTGAGAATTTCCTGCGCGTGAATTTCAATGTCCGTAGCCTGGCCCTGCGCACCCCCCGAAGGCTGGTGAATCATGATGCGCGAGTTAGGCAGCGAGAAACGCTTGCCCTTGGCGCCGGCGGCGAGCAAAAACGCGCCCATGCTGGCAGCCATGCCCACGCAGATGGTGGACACATCGGGCTTGATGAACTGCATCGTGTCGTAAATGGCCAGGCCCGCGTACACCGAACCGCCCGGCGAATTGATGTAGAGCGAAATATCTTTGTCGGGGTTCTCGGACTCTAAAAACAAAAGCTGCGCAACCACGAGATTGGCGGTGTGGTCATTGACCGGCCCCACCAGAAAAATGACCCGATCACGCAGCAGCCGGGAATAAATGTCATAGGCGCGTTCACCCCGCCCACTTTGTTCAATGACCACCGGCACCATGCCCAGGGCCTCGGTTTGCAGTGCGCTTGCGTGTGACGTATTCATGCAGAAAATTCCCGGTTGTTGGCAATCCATCTTGGAAAACTACAGACCCACTGTCCCCATCAACTCATCGAAGCCCACCGACTCGTCACTCACCTTCGCTTTGGTCAGCACCCAGGCCATGACGTTGTCTTCGAGGACGCTATTTTCAATCTCAGACAGACGATTCCGATCCTGCAAATACCACTGGATTACTTCCGCTGGCCGTTCGTAGCTTTGCGCCACTTTTTCCAGCGCCTGGCGCAACTGCTGCTGCTGCACACCCAGGTTTTCCGTCCGGACCAGCTCACCCACCAACAGGCCCAACCGAACCTGTTTTTCCGCCTTGGGCGCAAAAAGGTCCAGAGGCAGCGGCGCGCCTTTGGTGTCCATACCGCGCTCAGCCAGCTGCGCCAGCATTTCCTGCGACAGACGTTGGGCCTCATTGGCGACCAATGACTTGGGTACGTCAAAGGACGCAGCGTTGACCAGCGCCTCCATCACAGCACCGCGGGTACGTGCCTTGAGTCGACTGTCAATCTCGCGCTCCAGATTGGCTTTGATTTCGGCGCGCATTTTGGTCAGGTCGCCGTCAGGAATGCCGATTCCTTTGGCAAAAGCGTCGTCCACTGGCGGAAGCACGGGCTGCTCAACCTTCTTGGCGGTCACCTCGAACTGTGCGGTCTTACCGGCCACTTCTTTGCCGTGATAGTCCGCCGGGAAATTCACCGCGAATGTTTTTTTGTCGCCCACCTTCATGGCGCGCAGGGCCTGATCAAATTCGGGGAGCATGCTGCCGCCGCCGACCTTGACTGCGTAGTCCGTGGCGCTGCCGCCGTCAAAGGCCACGCCATCAATAGTGCCGGCAAAGTCGATGGTGATGCGATCACCCTCCTGCGAGGCGCGATCTACCGCCTCAAAGGTGGCGCGCTGTTTACGCATGATTTCAACGGTGCGGTCTACCGCGGCGTCATCCACAGCGCACTGCGCGCGCTTGACCTCAATGCTCGAGATCCAGTCGAAAGAAATTTCCGGATAAATCTCGAAGGTGGCGGAGAACACAAAGCCGCTGCCGACGGGATCGGGCTTGGCTTCAATCTGGGGTTGCCCGGCCACGCGCACGTTGCATGCGTTAACCGCATCGTTGAATGCACGACCCAATTTGTCATTGAGCACTTCGGATTGCACCTCGGCGCCGTAGGACGAGGCCACCAGCTTCAGGGGCACTTTGCCCTTGCGAAAACCGGGCATGCGCACATCGCGCGCCAGTTTGTTGAGCCGCGTGGCGACTTCGGTTTCGATGTCCGTGGCAGGAATCGTCAGATCGATACGGCGCTCTAGGCCACTGATAATTTGAATGTTGGGTTGCATAGGTGTTGTCGAAAAATTAGTCGTGTGTGTGGTGCGAAGGGGGGGACTCGAACCCCCACGCCGGTGAAGGCGTCAGGACCTAAACCTGGTGCGTCTACCAATTTCGCCACCTTCGCGGGCGGCCCTGCATTGAAGTGTGAACGTACCTGAAAGTTGAAAGCGGCGCGATTCTATCCTCGGCGCGCAGTGTTGCACGTGATAGCGTGGTTCGCATGAGTGTTGACCATTACGAAAACTTTCCGGTGGCCTCAGTGTTGATGCCGGCGCGCCTGCGCGGCGCGGTGATGGCGATCTATCGCTTTGCGCGCACGGCCGATGACCTGGCCGACGAGGGCAACGACCCGCCCGCGCAGCGCCTTGCAAAGCTCGACGCACTGGAACGGCAGCTCGATGCCATCGAGGCCGGCCACCCGCATGAGTGGCCGGATCTGGCGCATGCCGTGGCCCGCCATCGGCTGCCGGTGCCCTTGCTGCGCGATCTGCTCTCGGCTTTTCGCCAGGACGTGACGGTGCAGCGCTATGCGTGCCACGCCGATGTGCTCCATTACTGCCGCCGCTCGGCTGACCCTGTCGGCCGACTCCTGCTGCATCTGTACGAGAGGGTAGAGGACCGGCTGCTCGTGATGTCCGATGCCATCTGCACCGGACTGCAGCTCACCAATTTTTTGCAGGACATCGCCATCGACTGGCGCAAGGGCCGTGTGTACGTGCCGCTAGACGCCCTGGGCCGCCATGGGCTGACGGAAAGCGCCATCGATCAGCAAGTCAATAACGCGGCGTGGACCGCACTGATGCGTGAGCAGGTGTCCAACACACGCGCGCTGTTAGAGTCCGGCGCCCCATTGGCGCGTGCGCTGGGCGGACGCATCGGCTGGGAGCTGCGGCTCGTCATCCAAGGCGGGCTGCGCATCCTGGAGCGCATAGACGCGGTGGACGGTGACATCTTTAACCACCGTCCCGTCCTCAAACTGCGTGACTGGATGCTGATGTTGTGGCGTGCAATGTGGATGCACCCCTGAGTGGATGCGCCCCTGAAAGATTGATACCCCCGATGACCCCCGACACTTACTGCCAAAACAAAGCCGCAGCCAGCGGCTCAAGTTTTTATTACAGCTTTCTGTTCCTGCCCAGCGCGCAGCGCCGCGCCATCACGGCCCTCTATGCGTATTGCCGCGAAGTGGACGACATTGTTGATGAGGTCTCGGACCCCAGCCTGGCGGCCACCAAGCTCGCCTGGTGGGCGCAGGAAATTGGGCGCCTGTTTGCGGGTGACCCACAACATCCGGTCACCCGCGCCCTGCAGCCGCACCTCGAACCCTTTGGCATCACGCGTGAACGCCTGTTGCAGGTGCTCGAGGGCATGAGCATGGATTTGTCGCAGTCGCGCTACCTGGACTTTGCCGGTCTGCAGCGTTACTGCCACCTGGTGGCTGGCGTCGTGGGCGAACTGGCCGCGAGCATCTTTGGCATCACGCAGCCCGCCACGCTGGAATACGCGCGGCAGCTGGGCCTGGCCCTGCAACTGACCAACATCCTGCGCGACGTGGGTGAAGACGCGCGCCGCGGCCGCATCTATCTGCCCATTGAAGACCTGCAACGGTTTGATGTGAAAGCCGCCGATCTGCTGGCGGGCCGCTACGTGGACGGTTTTGATGCCCTCATGCGTTTTGAGGCGCAGCGCGCACGCGAGGCGTTTCGTGCCGCGTGGGCCGCGCTGCCCCAATCCGATCAGCGCGCGCAACGCCCCGGACTCATCATGGGTTCGATCTACGCCACCTTGCTCGCCGAGATTGAACGCAGCCGGTTTCAGGTGCTGCACCAGCGTGTGAGCCTCACCCCCATACGCAAGCTGGTGATTGCCTGGCGCACCTGGGTGCTGGGCCCCCCGCGTGTACTGACCACACCGCTGCCTGCGGTGTGAACACGATGCATGTCGTTGTCATCGGCGCAGGCTGGTCCGGTCTGGCGTGCGCCCTGGCTTGCGTTGAGGGGGGTGCCCGCGTCACCGTGCTCGACGCCGCCCCCCAGGCCGGCGGCCGCGCCCGCGCAGTAACAATTGAACTGGGCGACCACAGTGCCACGCTGGACAACGGCCAGCATCTGCTCATCGGCGCGTATCGGGAAACCGAGCGACTGATGCGCAAGGTGGGCGTCGATCCCGCCCACGCATTGCTTCGCATGCCCCTATCGCTCATCTACCCCGACGGGTTTCGATTCACTGCGGCCCATCTGCCCGCACCGTTGAACCTGGCGATGGGCCTGTTCACCGCGCGCGGCCTGACATGGAATGACCGCCTGGCCCTGATACAACTGCTGCGCGCCTGGAAGCGGTCCGGGTGGAGCGCAGCCGCACAGGCCACCGCGCGTGATGTCCTTACACAAGCCACGCCCACACTGATTGACCGTCTGCTCGAACCGCTGTGCCTGGCGGCGCTCAACCTGCGGTTGCACGAGGCCAGCGCGTCCATGTTCTTGCGCGTGCTGCGCGACTCGATTGGCGGCTCCAGCCGGGCCAGCGAGTTGTGGGTACCCCGGGTTGATCTATCGACCCTCTTTCCCCATGCCGCCATCAAGACCCTGACCACCCAGGGCGCGCAGGTGCGTTTGCACACGCTGGTCACGTCGATCGCAAAAACGCAAACGGGCTGGAAAATCCAGACACGCACCGATGCCCTGGAATGTGACACCGTGGTGCTGGCCCTGCCCCCCGAGCGCGCGCGGCCTTTGCTCGAAAGCGTGAATGACCCCGCGCTCCATTCAGCCACACAAGACCTGGCCGCCCTCCAGTCAGCCCCCATCGCCACCGTTTATCTACGTTATGCCCGTGGCACGCGCCTGCCCCACCCTGTCATGGCGCTGCGCGAGTCACCCACGCAGGCGCATTACGGTCAGTGGGCGTTTGATCGCGGCGCACTCGACGCGCGCCATGACGGCGTAGTGGCGGTGGTCATCAGCGGCCACGGCACGCACCTTGAGTTGCCTCATGACACCTTGGCACACACCGTCGCGCAGCAACTCAGCGCCACACTGGCCCTGCCCACGCCCCGGGGCACCGCGGTGTTGGTGGACCGCCGCGCCACACTGCTGGCCGTACCCGGGCTGCGTCGCCCCCCGGTGCAACTGCCCGTGCGCGGGCTGTACCTGGCCGGTGATGCAGCGGACAGCCCCTACCCCTCAACGCTTGAGGGGTCCGTGCGCACTGGCTTGGAGGCAGCATCGCTTGCCCACGAAAAACGTATCTCTTACTGAGCGTTTCAATTCAGGAAGGGAGAGCGGGAAATGGCAAAGACAGTAAGGGCACGTACACACTATTGATCCGGCCTTAATGAACTTGAAATCAAGATAGCGTCGTTGTCGCCGACACCGTCTCGGGGGGAGAGGGAACCCGCAAGCGCAGCTTACGGGCGGTCCGGTTGTCCGAGAGGTTAGAGCGCAGCGTCATTTCGCTCCGTGCCCGGTCTGCTGAGGTCGCAGACTCACGGGCATTTCCTCGGGCGGGAATATCTGGTGGAAACCATTGTCGACGTTATGGGCCATTCTCAGCACGAGGTCCGCAATCCTTGAGGCGGCATTCATGGTTTCCCGAATGACTTGCTTTGGTCGAACAGAAGTGTCGCCAGTGTCTTGGATGTATTTGGCGTCAACCTCTCCTCCATTGTGTTCGTACACATGACGGCGGTGAAACATTAGAGAGGCGAACGC
>CAZZAD010000175.1:0-3306 GCA_964652055.1 uncultured Burkholderiaceae bacterium
ACCTGCGGCCTCACTCCGAGCTCCGCTCAGGCTCATACCTGGATTGGAAAATACTAGTTCTGCGCAAACGCCACGCCCGCTGCCATGTGTTTGCCCAGTTGCTTGAACTCGGCGGGCAACAAGACCCACCCGCCCCACACGTAAGCGGCGCCCAGCACCAGAACCAGGGCCGGGAAGATCCGCCGAATGCGGTGGGCATAGAACTCGGTAAGACTGAATTTCTCAGACTGCAGGCTCCTGAAAATGATGCTCGAAATCAGGTAACCCGAGATCACAAAGAAAACATCCACGCCCACAAACCCGCCCTGCAGCTGGGCGGGGAAGGCATGAAACAGAACGACCGAAAGGATTGCGATGGCGCGCAGGCCATCGATGTCGGGGCGGTAGGTAGGAGCGAAGTTATGCCCCGGGGAAACGGGGGCATTGGATAAATGAGATTGCAACGCGGTGCGACCTTCTCTGTGGTGCAGCTTTTTTTCTACTGCCAACCTCGCCTACGTCCAGTTGAGGTTGAGCTTCCGATGTGCCGTCACACAATCGCGCAGATAAAGATTGATCAGGCTCTGATAAGGAATCCCCACCTCATCTGAAATGGACTTGAAATAACGGATGGACTCTTCATCCAGGCGGATCGTGATCTGCTTTTTCAGCTGGGCCGCGTAAGGGTTCTTGCGCGCGGCGGAGAAGTCGTACTCTTTTCGCATAAAACACCTTTAGGGGTAGAACTTTGATTCCTGGGTTGTTGCCTTGCGTGCAGAAATGATGCGAATGACGTTGCCTTCACCCCGATAACAATGGCAAACCACCAATAACCGCAGCGCGCCACTCAGGCCCAACAACACAAAGCGCGCTTCATCGTCAGAATGGTCCGAGCATCGATCAGCTGCGCCCTTTCATCCAGAAAAACTGTCTTGGCTTCTTCGAAGCTGACGCCATGCTTCTTGGCATTGGCTACTGCCTTGCGCGCGTCCCACTCGAAGTGAATTGTCGTTATGGGCGAAGCGTAACTACGTTGTAGTGTTGCTGCAAGTCGCCGGGCTTGAGCAGGCCACTCACCACGCGGCGCGTGCCGTTTTCGGCCACCAGGTAATGGCGCGGCTTTTCTCCGGCCCACTGGGGATCAATGGCATGGCGCAAGGCTTCCGGAGCGGCGCGCCCGAAGACCCAGGCTTCGCTAGTGAGCCGGGCCTGGGCCAGTTCGTGCAGCAGCGCATCGCTGTCATCGATGGAATCCACCGCCACGGTCACGATGCGCTGCCGCGACTGCCAGCGCGCCAGCTCACGCAGCACCTGTACGCAGGGGGCGCAATTCAGGCCCCACAGGGTGAGCACGTAGGGGCGCGGACCAGCGTGTATGCGCGGCAGGGAGTCGAGCTCAAACGAACGCAGCGCGGGGGCCGCCTGCGTGGTGAACGGCCATAAAGCTGCACCAGCGAGCAGTGCGCGGCGGCGTTGAAAGTAGATCGGGCGGCTCATGGCTGTACCTCAAGGACCTGTGTGGAATCGGCAGTGGCCCAGACCGCCCATACACGCTCGCCCTGCGCGACCAGGCGCGGGGCGTCGCTGGCGCTGGAGGTGCTGGCCAGGGGGCGTTCGGCAAAGTGTTGGCCGGCATCGCTGGACACCCAGGCGTTGAGCTGGGTGTTTGTGCCATCAAAAACTTTCCATGCCACCACCACGCGCTTTGCCGTGGCGATCACGTCAGCATGTTGGGCACCGGTGGGTAGCTGGCGTACGGCCGCTTCCTGCACTTCAGCTACTTCGGCGTTGGCCTGTGCATCTGGCGTGGGCTCTACACCTACCGCACGAACACACGTCGCCCCGGCGCAGGCCGGAGCCCCATGTGTGGCGTCCGCAATTGGGCCCCGGCCTGCGCCGGGGCGACGGACTTGCGTAGGTAGCAACGCGCCCGAGTCTGGGGGAATCCGCGCATAGAAACTGCGCCCTTCGTTCTCAATCACGTTGAACCACACGCGATGCTGCGTGCCATCGGCGGCAATGGCCAGCGCGCCGCCGTGGTGCGGGCACGCATCCACAGCCCAGCGGTCCTGCGTGGCGCGCTCCAGCGTGGCGTGCAGGACCGCGCCAAACGTGGCCAGCATGAAGTCGCGCTCATTGGGTGCAAACACGTGGCGCCAGAGGGCGCGCATTTTCCTTGCAGCAGGATCAAAACTCAGCGCAATGCGACAGCACTCGCAACTGTGGTCCGCAAGTTTGATGTCGCCATCGAATCGCACACCCCCATCGCGCGATACCGCGGCGTAGATCGCAGCACCGACATAACCCGAGCCCGCGTGGTGTTGATCGCGTTTGTCGATCCACATCACGTAAAGCCGCCCCTCGTCGTCAAAAGCGATGGAATCGAAGCGGTGCGTGATGCGCTGCTGATCGGCGTGCACGGTCTGCGGCGCGCTCCAATGCGCGCCGCCATCGGTGGAGCGCAGCAAACGGACGTCGCCGGTGTAGCGCGGCGACGTCGGGCGGGTCCAGCTGATGACCACGAGGCCGTCTTTGCCGAAGGCGATCTTGGGGCGGTTCTCGCCGTCAGCAGCGATGGGCTCGGGTGTGGGCAACAAGGGGCGAGGGGCGCTCCAGGTTTTGCCCGCGTCGGCGGAGCGGCGCGCCACCAGTTGATGCACGGCACGGCGCACGCTGCCTTCGGGTGCATCCGGCCAGGGCGTGCGCGCCACCTCTTGCGCCTGCACGATCCACAACGCTGCGTCGGGAGCAAAGGCAGCCCCTGTTCCCAGCGCAACGCCCCCATGCGCCCACAGCGGCAACGGTGCCAGGCAGCACAACATCCAAAACACAATGCGTTGAATCATGAAGCGCCCCCTCAGTGAGTCACGCGCAGTTCCGCCACCCAGGTGCGCAGGGGATACGGATGGAACTGGTAGGCGTGTTGGTTGTTGACGTTATCCACCCCGGCCGCCACGGTGACGTTGCGCACCACTTGCCAACTGGCCTTGAGGTCGAGCTGGTTCACCGTGGACACACCGCCAAAGGTGTTGGGGTCGATGTCGCTGTTATCCAGACTGGCGTACTGGCGGCCGGAGTAACGCCACGCCGCGGCCAGCGTGAGTTCCGGATTGAGCACATAGGTCGCGGTCAATGCGCCGCGCACTCGCGGCACACGCAGCCAGCGTTTGCCTTCTGAAGCCGGGAACTTGCGGTTCTGCACGATGGTGGCGTCGTTAAACGCCAGGTTGCCGCCGAGCTTGAGTCCCCGCACCGCGGCCACATCCAGTGTGCCGGCCAGCTCCAGCCCGCGCGTGCGCACACGGTCGATGTTTTGCAGCGTGACCC
>CAZZAD010000175.1:3316-6187 GCA_964652055.1 uncultured Burkholderiaceae bacterium
TCGGTGGCAACCTCGTTGGCGCCAGCGTAGAGCTTGGTGCGCTTGGCGCGGTCCTCGTCGATGCCCCCGAAGAGCCCGCCGGAGGCCCCGTCGTTGGCGAGGGAGCCGGTGCTGCCGTCGGGATCGGTGACGCGGTAGTGCAGCGTGACGACGGTGCCCGAACCCAGAATGTTGACCTGGCTGCAGATCGTGTGGCGTACATCGTCTTCAAACAGCGTGATGCGGTATTCACCTTGTATCAGGCGATGCACGGCGGAGAACTCTTTGGAGTCAGAGCGCTCGGGCCGCAGGAACGGATCGTTATTGACGATGGCGCTGTCCGACACGCTGCCTTGAAACAGTTCGCTCACCGTGGGAAAACGCATGCCGCGACCGTAGGCCAGCTTGTATGTCCAGTCCTGCCGCGCCCAGGTGAGCGCCGCTTTGGGCGACCAGGCGTGCGCGGTGGAATCGGGATACAGGACGGGGGCCCCGGCGCCCGTGGCGCGCGCACCTTCAGTGGCCTGCCACGACTCATATCGCGCGCCCAGGGTCAGTGCCCAATCGGGCAGAAAGCTCCACACATCCTGCACAAACGCAGCCTGCAGCGCGGTATGGCCCAGGAAGGCCGCTACCGGTGCGGCGGGCGCGCCACTCATCCAGTCCGACGTGCTGTAACTGCGGCTTTGCAGCTCGTACTGATTGACGTGGTAGCCCAGTGCAAACCGATGCGCGGCCAGCGCCGAATCACGCGCCGGATCAAACGTGGCTTGCAGGTCGAGCGTGTTCCAACCCGTACCTGATCCATCGGCCAGCGTGCCCGCCCCCCCGCTGAGCGCAGCCGGTGGTGCCGTGGTGGCACTGCGCGTCTCGTCCGTGGCAATGTCGTAATGCGTGAGTACGGCTGAGGCATTCCAGCCCGTGACGTAGCGCGTCTTGAGCGTGGCGCCCAGAAAGTTGTGGCGCTCCTCAACCCGCTGCGGCGAGAAGCTGGTGGTAGGCACGGTGTAGCCGCGTCCATCAATCACCACGGGCCCGCTCCACACTACGTTGCCACTGGCATCACGCAGCAGGCTCGCGCCATAACGATTGCCCACGCTGTCCCAGACGCTGGCCAGGATGTCGGCACTGACGTTGGGCGTGAAGTCATAACCCAGGCGCAGCTTGGCTTGCTGCTGATGATTGTCTTCAATGGCACTGCCGTTGGGGCCGAGCAGATAACCCTCACGCCCCTGCGGATCGCGCCAGGGCACGGCCCCACTGACCGGTACCGCACCCACTGCGGGGGCGCCGCCTTGCGATTGCAACAGCGTGGCGTACTGCATGGGCTGGCTTTCATTGACCAGCGCGTTGGCACCGATCGAGTACCACCACGGGCCCGTGCGGTTGCCCAGCCACAGTGAGGTTTGATGGCCCTGTTGCGCGCCATGCGTGCCTTCGCCATCAAAGTGCTGCCCAAACATCTGCATACGCGCAGACGCTTCAAATGCTTGCGGCTTGCGTGTGGTGGCCACCACCGTGGTGCCGATGGAGTTGCCCGGATAGATGGCGGAGTACGGCCCGTAGAGCACGTCGATGCGCTCGATCTCTTCGGGCGCAATCATGTTCCAGCGCGGCGCGTTGAAGTTGCCCAGAAACTGGCTCAGCAGATAACCATCGGCAAACAACATGCCGCGCGCGGCCTGCAAGGTGGAATGACTGCGACCCCCAATGAGGCCATTGCGATCTCCGATGTAGCGCTTGCGGATGGTGAGGTTGGGCACGGTGCGCAGCGCGTCTTCGGTGTTGACGAGATTGAGCTCGCGCAGCTGGGCCGCGCTGCGCGACTCTGTAGTGGTGGGGATGGGTGCGCCCGGCTCTTTGCGGGCATGAATCACCACCGCATCGAGCTGTTGATCTTGCGCGACGCCCTGAGCTAGAGCAAAACCTGGGAGCAGGAATACGGTGCATGCAGCCCGACGGGCTGCGCAGGTCATGGCAAACATGGAATGCTTTCTGTCATGAGTACAACGCATTGATGCGCGCTGCGCATCAATGGCCTAAACAACACTCAAACAGAAAACAGAGGCGGGGCGCGTACGGGAGGAAGGGTTTGTGAGGTAGTGACACGCAGGGCGCACATGGGCCCCGATGCGGCCGCTTCATGTGTAGCGGTGATCGAGACGCGCCACGCCGCTGGCGGTACACCGGCCAGCCCACCCTGACCCATGCTGGCGGCCGCGCAATGTGCAGCGCAGGCCGCATGGTGTGACGCGCTGGCATCGTGATCGCTGGTGCTGGTGCAAAGCGAATGCGCAAAAACTTTTTGCCACGCCGCTGCCGTGGCGGCCTGCGACGCAAAGACGCCCGCCGCCAACACCCATCCCATGAGGATGAAGAGCAAAGCAGAGCGCAAGCGACGTAGATGCACGGAAAATCTCAGAACACGAAGTGCGGGCAAATGCACGGTTGACATAACAAAAACAAACACATCAAACCCGCGTCACCCCAGCGCAGGCCGGGGTCCACTTGCATGCATCTCAAATTGGGCCCCGGCCTGCACCGGGGCGACGAAGTTCTGTAAAGCAGGAGCGTGCCCCAAACCCAACGACTTGAGTGAGCCACTGCCTTACTTGCGAGCAGCCGCCTTTTTGACGACAGGTTTCGCAAGCTTCTTGACTGCAGCCTTCTTGACTACAGCCTTTTTAGCTGCCGCCTTCTTGGCCACCACTTTCTTGACGGCTTGCTTGACCACAACCTTGGCGGCCCACGCCGGAAGCACGGTGATCAGGCACAGCAGCGCCGCGCCTGCCGTGCGCGCCAGGACACCCTTCATAGGTTCAGCAAGCCCAGCGCCTTGAGTGCCAGGAACAGGGCAGCGCCAATCAGCAGGTTTTTGAATCCGACGTAGCT
>CAZZAD010000176.1:0-3882 GCA_964652055.1 uncultured Burkholderiaceae bacterium
CAGCACCACCCGTTAAACCCCCGCCACACTTTTACAGAAAAGAAGTTGCACAACCGGCAGCTTGTCAGGCATCAACGGCCTCGGGTTCATCGACTTGCACCGGGACTTTGCCGGTGAGGAGGTCTTGCATTAGGCCGAGTTTTTGGTTTTGCAATTTGCAATGTGTGTTGTGCTGCCCATTCAAAAAGCTATCAATCGCCTGAAGCCTTTGAGCTATGTCTTTCTGTTCAACAGAATCAACGGGGAATGCAACACAGACTTTTCTAAACTCACTCTGTTTGACGCCCAAAGCAGTTGATCCACTAGCCAGCCGAGCGATCGCATTTTGCATTGCCTCAGTCATCAGTCTGTATGCAAGAAATGTGGCGTCAATAAGTTCAGATGGCTGGAGAATGATTGCTCTCTGTGCAAAAGCAACACGGTCATCCGATGGAACTTGCGCGACGTTTCCCAACGGCGCCTCTGTTGTGAAAAGGACGTCGCCCTTGTTGGGTATCCCTCTAGTCATCCAACTGACATAGGTTGCTTCGGCAATGAACTCTCTGGGCTCTGGATCGATATAGCCCATGCGAACATTTTTTGCCGTAATCAATGGAATACCGGAAACCGATTTTTCTGGGGTCTTGCCACGGTAATCAATAATTCTGTGCAAGACATTTTCGACTTTAGATATATCCCACTCCCTCGGAATCCACCCAATCGCCGTTTCGTGATACAGCTCAGGCGCTTCGCTGCGTGGGGGGCGTAGTTGGCCGTTGGGGAGTACGCCGCGGGTAAACAGGTCGTGCATTAAGCCGGCCTTGATCTGCTGGTACTTGGCGATCAGGGCTTCAGTTTTTTCGATGGCGGCGTCGGTGGCGGTGAGGATGGCGGCGATTTTTTTCTGAATTAAAGGCGATTTCGGATAGCGCAGTTTCAGAATTCGACCGAGATCCTTGGGTACGTGGGGTACACCCGTTCCGGTTCGACGGTGCTGTATCCATGCGAAACGATCTGACAGCGCGAAAAACAGATATTGCGGCTCAATCTTTTCATTGGGTGACAGCTTTGAAACAGTCGAGGCAACCACGCCCTGCCTGCCGAAGCCGACCAAGCCAGATCGTTCACCGTCCCACAACATCAGCGTGTCGGTTGGCTTGGCGATCACCGCAAATGGAGTGGCTGCATAGCCATCGACACCGCCTTCAATGCCAGAAGCGCCCAGATACGCAGCAAAACCATCTTTTGCAAAAATCGAGGTCTCAACTTTGCGACCTTTTTGAACGGTCACAAGCTGAGAAAGTGGCGCTTCAATCCACTCACTCATATCCCAACTCCACCAAATACTTTCGCAGCACCTGCGCCGCCTCATCACGCTCGGTTTCAATCTGCTTGGCCGTCACCGCGTATTTGCTCCACAGGTTTTCAATCGCGGCGACGCAGGCGCGTTGATCGGCGCGCAGGTAGTGGCGGTAGCTGTCGAACAGCACGTTGCCCAGGCGCTCAAGGATGACCACGCGCGCTTCATCACGGCTTATTTTTAGACGCGCCCGTTCCACCAATTCGTCACGGTTTTTCTCGGTGGATTTGATGAGGGCCTTGAGAGCTCGGGCTTCGTCCTCCAGCGCTTTGTGACGTGCGAGTTGTGCTTCAAGGCGTTCGGCCTCTTGGCGGTGGCTGTTCCAGTCGCCAAAACTGGTGTCGCGTTTGGCGAGCTTCATCAGGCCCTTGGCTTCTTTGAGGCTGGCCTTGAGGGTTTTGACTTCGTCGGCGGGGAGCACGCCGGTGTCGTCGCTGTCTTCAAAGTCTTCTTCGCTGGCGGCGGCAAACAGGGCTTGCAGCTCGGCCAGGCGGCTGTGTTGTTGCTCCAACTCGGCCAGGACTTGCGGGAACTGACTTTGCAGGATGTCTTGGTCTGGAATGAGTTCCGCGCCCCAGCCACTGGCGGCGATGGATTTGAAGTCAGCGTCGAGCAGTTTGTAGTAATTGGCGAAAGCGCCGCGCACCTGGTAGCGGTTGAGCAGATGCTGGTCGGCAAAGGTGCGCTCAATGCTGTTGAGCAAAGCGGCGCGAACGGCGTAGACGTTGCGGCGTTGGCCTTTTAGGTCTGCATGGGGGTGGGTGGTATCGGGCGCCAGCGCTTCGATGACGGGGAGCTGTTGCTGCCACCAGGTTTGCAGCTCGTCCATGAAGCGGGCCTGGCGTTGCGTGACGCCGGGGTGGGTGTTGACGTGCCCGGCAATGGCGCGTTTGTCTTGCAGCGCGGGGGCGAAATCAGCGTAGTGGGTGCCGCGCTCTGCTGCGGCGCGCGGCACAAAGCAGCTTGCGCGCAGGCCGGCGTAGTTCTGCCAGAAGTGTTGCAGGGCGTCGATCTCACTCACTGGCACGCCGCCGTGCAGATGGGCGCGCACATCGTGCGGCTCGGGCGGTGGGGCGTTGTCGACATAACGGCGAATGTTGCAGTTGTAGTCCTCGGCCTGGATGTGGGCCACCGGCACGCGTTGGGCGTAGGCGGGAATGTCTTGCCCGGCGCGGTAGGCGTGCACGATTTTGTCGATGTCTTCGGGGCGTAGGTGGTTTTGTGCTTTGCCTTCGCGGTACTCACGGTCGGCGTTGATGAAGAGCACATGGTCGCGTTGTGCCGCGCCGGCTTTGTTGAGCACCAGGATGCACGCGGGGATGCCGGTGCCATAAAACAGGTTGCTGGGCAGGCCAATGACGGCTTCCAGATAGCCCTTGTCGATGAAGTGGCGCCGTGCTTCGCGTTCTTCACCGCCCCGAAACAGCACGCCGTGCGGCATGACAGTGGCCAGGCGCCCGTCGGCTTTGAGTACGGCCAGCATGTGTTGCACGAACATGAGATCGGCCTTCTTGCCTTTCTCGGGCATGAACACGGGAAAGCGGCCGGGGAACTTGATGTCTTTCTTGATGTAGTTCTGACTGAAGGGCGGATTGGCCAGCACTCGATCAAAGCGCTTGAGCTGGCCGTTGTCGTCTTGGTGCTGCGGCTCGCGCAGGGTGTCTTGCTGGCGGATGACGGCGTGGGAAATGCCATGCAGCAGCATGTTCATCTTGCAGATGGACCAGGTGGTGCCCATTTTTTCCTGGCCGAACAGGGCCAGCTCTGCGGCATCGCCCCCGCACTCCCGCAGGTAGTCGCGCGCCTGTATCAACATGCCGCCCGAGCCCACGGTGGGGTCGTACACGCTCATGCGTTCTTGCGGGTCGCAAATTTCAACGCAGATGCGCACGACCTCGGCCGGGGTGTAGAACTCGCCCGCTTTCTTGCCGGCGGAATCAGCGAAGTACTTGATCAGCCATTCGTAGGCGGCGCCCAGCAGGTCGGGGAATTCAAAGTCTTCATCCTTAAGTGGAATTTTTTCAAAGTTCTGAATGAAGTTGACCAGGGTGTCGTCGTCGAGTGCGTTCTGACCGATCTTCTTGTTGAAGTTGATGTGCTTGAGCACGTCCTGCAGGGCTTCGGGGTTGGCTTCTTCCAGGGCTTCGAGCGCCTTGTTGAGTAGGGAGCCGACGTTTTCCTTGACGTGCTTGAGCGCGGGACGCACGTTGCCGTTCTCATCGATCCACGGTTCATTCCAGCGGGCGCGCTCTGGCACGAAGAAATACTTGCCCGAGTATTGGTCTTTGTCTTTAAGCAATGCAGCGATGTCGGCTTCACTTAAACCCGCCTCTTTGCCCTCGCGTTTGATTTCTTCGCGCCGTTGGTCAAACAGATCACTGGCGCGTTTGAGGAAGAGCATGCCGAAGATGTATTCCTTGTACTCACTGGCGTCCATGTTGCCGCGCAGATCATCGCACGCTGTCAGGAGCAAGCTCTCAAGACGGGAGAGGGTCAGTTTCGCTTTGGACATACTTCGTCAGATTCCTTGATTCTCGCCCATC
>CAZZAD010000176.1:3892-6183 GCA_964652055.1 uncultured Burkholderiaceae bacterium
CGAGGGTGAGTTTGGTGCTGGGCATCTCAGGTGTCTTCCCTACAAGTTCGTGGTGGGTGCGCGTCCAGTCGTTTAAAGGTCCACGGCCGATGAACCCGGCACCCGTAGAAATTCTGCAGCATCGGCGCGGCGCGACTATAGGCAGTGTTTCGATTGAGCGCCTGTTGTGAGCTGGCCACGATGCGCCCTTCAGCCAAATTGGCCATGACGCCATCACGCGGGGTGCGGGAAAAAAGGACTCGACGATCCGTCCGGGCCTTAAAGGTGGTGGAGGCGGCGGTGGTTAAGGTGGGGGTGGGCCTGTCCTCGCCAGCCCACGCGCCTGCATGCGCGTGGGCGTTCGCGGGCTCGCCGCTTTCGCGACCTGAGCCTTTCGTCAACTTGGCCCCCGCTCACCCCGCATCCCGTAGGTTCAATTTCCGAATCAGGAATCAAACCCGCGTCCGCATGGTCGTTCAGACCGAGGGTTCGGCGGTGGCGTCCTTTTCGGCGGCAGGGTGGGTGAGCCGCCGAATCGTCAGGGCGCAGCGCTGTCCAATCAAGGCATTGATTTGCTCAACCACTGCATTCCCGACAAAGCTTTGTCCAGGGTCAGATTGGAGCTTGCGCGCCGTGGCGGGTAGTGACTTTGCTAACTCCAGGACGCGCCTTTTGGCCTGAGCCTTGGTAAAGCCTGCGCCTTCGGCGAACTGATCCCAGTGCCGCGCGTGGACTTCGCTGAACTTGTATTTGCTGCCGATTTTCATTGCCATCTTCGGTGTCAGTGTGGGGTACACCGCAGTCGATAGCGTGTCGTAGAACGGTGCCAGAACGGCTGTCTTGCCTGAATACAGCAGCGAGAAATTCTTGGCGTGCGCGTCGTGATTGCCGATCAGTGCGTTGAAGATCACGCCGTCGAGCAGACGCAGAACCTGCGGCGCACTGGGGCGCGTGGCATGGCGCACCAGATCAAAGCATTGGGCCAGATCGGGGCCACCTTCATTCTGGTATTTCATTTCTGGTGCCACGCCAAGCGCCTGACAGAAATCTTCTTGATGAAGGCGTTGCCGGTGTCCTTGGGCATCGATCAGTCGGTCGTAGCGCTCAATCAGCAGGAACGAGCGATCCAGTACGGTATGAACGTTCGATTTCGCGGGCTTGAGCCCCATGGCCTCGGCCAGTGCCATGCAAAATCCTTCGTTGATCACGCTGTCTTGAACAGCGTGAATGGCGGGCTTCAAGATATGGGAGCTGGGGGTGCCGTTCAGGGGCAGTCCAATGCGTGCACCATCGAACACCACCGGCAGTTTGTCCTGGGCACCCGCCAGGGAAAGCCGCAAGCCGTCTTGGCCTGCCAGCATGGGGCGACGCGGCAACTCATCCAGGAGGGCCACGAGGTCCTGGTCGCTCAGCCATTGAACGTCATCGTTGCGGGCAGGCACGGGTAAAGCCTGCCCCGGCTCAAGGAACGTCACGGCTCCGGCGCATTCGCCACCAATGTGGTCCAGCAGCGCAAAATCGTTCTGACCCGAAACCTGAAACTGTTGCGCAATCAGGCGGCGCATCTGCCCTTCTGGCAGCAGGCCCGCAAAGTAGGGACGCGTGTTGCGATCGTCGAAGGGCTCCGCTTGCAGGGGCAGTGAGGCGGACAAGGCCACGGCGTCGGGTTGCGACAACCAAGCGGGTGCGTAGCAAAAACTCAGTTGTCCATCGATCAGCGCCAGCGTGCCGACGCGATCGGCGAAAAGCCAGACGTCCAGCTCATGCGCCATGGTCACCCCCTTCACGTTGATCGTCTGCCACCAAGGATGGCAATCCACTGAGCTGGATCTCTCCACCCAAGGCATCAATGACCCGCAGCACGTTGGCCAGTCGCAAGGTGGGCTTGCCTGCCTCAAGATCGACGATAAAGCGCACACCCACTCCTGCCGCCAGGGCCAGCTGGGGCTGTGTCAGCCCGAGCTGCTTACGAGCGGCATGCAGTGCACGCCCGAGTTGTTGAGGGGATCGGATGGATGTCATGGTTCGCCTAGTTTCCCGTTCGGGAAATTATCTGCCACTACGGACCTCTGCGCAATTTATATTTCCCGAACGGGAATGTTTCGCGTTCTTGGGCGCTGGTTTGGTGACATGTTTCCCGATCGGTAAATTGAATATGGAATTCAAGGAGAATAGAAACCAGCTTGCCCAATGTGGCGCGGCTTTCAGAGCGGCGCCAATTTATGGCGCAGTCCTCTCGGCGCATGCTGATGATCGAAACACAAAGGCCCGGGACTAGCCCAGGCCTTTGGTTTTTTGGTGGTGGAACACGG
>CAZZAD010000177.1:0-6066 GCA_964652055.1 uncultured Burkholderiaceae bacterium
CAGGGATTTCGAGCCGCATGCGGCTCGCCTGTCGAGCGGTCTGGGCCTACAAGCCCAGACGCGCCCTGCAAGGGAGGGAACGCCGCCGCAACGAAGTTAAAGATGTAATCAAGAGGCAGGGCCTGCGCCGAAGCGACGGCGTTCTGTGAGGCATGTGCGTTTTCACCAACTGACCAACTCAGCCGCCGATGTACGACATCTCCACGCGCGCTGCGGGTGTTTTGAGACTGGCGCGCAGATCCGAGTAACGGTCAGTGCGCTCGCGCCACACGTTGGCCACGGCGGCGCCAAGCGAGTCGTCGTTCACGGACGTATCCCGCAGCAGCGCGCGAAAGTCGTAGCCCTGGGTGGCGAATAAACACAGATACACCTTGCCGTCGGCCGAGAGTCGCGCGCGGGTGCAATCACGACAAAACGTTTGCGTGATGCTGGAGACCACGCCGATCTCGCCGCCGCCATCGCGGTAGCGCCAACGCTGGGCGACTTCACCGAGGTACTGCGCATCGAGGGGTTCGAGGGGCATCACAGCGTTGATGCGGCCGATGGCCTCGGCTGCAGGCACAACGCGGGCCAGGTTCCAGCCGTTGGTGGTGCCCACGTCCATAAATTCAATGAAGCGCAGCACATGGCCGCTGCCTTTGAAGTGCTGCGCCATGGGCACGATCTGGGCATCGTTCACGCCCTGTTGCACCACCATGTTGATCTTGACGGGGGCCAGTCCCGCCGCTGTGGCGGCGTCGATGCCTTCTAGAACGTCGTGCACCGAAAATTCGGCATCGTTCATGCGCTGGAACACGGCGTTATCCAGCGCATCAAGTGATACGGTGACGCGCGCCAAACCCGCATCACGCAAGGCACGGGCCTTGCGTTTGAGCAAGGCGCCGTTGGTGGTGAGGGTCAGGTCTAGCGGCTTGCCCTCGCGGGTGCGCAGGCGGGCCAGGCTCGCCACCAGTTCCTCAATGTCTTTGCGCAGCAGTGGTTCGCCCCCGGTGAGGCGAACCTTTTCTACGCCCAGCTCGATGAAGTGCCGTGTCAGGCGGGTGATCTCGTCAAATGAGAGCAGCTCGCCTTGCTGCAGAAACGGGTAGTCGGCGCCAAACACTTCTTTCGGCATGCAGTACGTGCAGCGAAAGTTGCAGCGGTCGGTCACTGAAATGCGCAGATCGCGCAGCGGACGCCCCAGTTGATCCACCAGCTCACTGCCCGCGGCGCGCGCGGCAGTGAGTGGGGGAATACGTGTATGGCCCTGGGGGTGCAGCGGGATGACGCGTTCAGTCATGGCCCGTCAATGATCCAGGTTGATGCACTTACCGGCGTGTCTCGACCTGAACCAGGGGGCCTTCCTCCAGGGGCGGCAACAAAGGCCGCTCGCGAGGCACACGGGGTGCCTTGGGCTCAGCACGAATCGCCGCTTGCACTGCGGCCAGGCGTTGCGCCTCGGTCTGCACCAGGATGAGGCCCGCGCCGTCGAGTACCGGCATCAGTTGTTCCAGTTGCATGGGGGCGTAGCGGGCCACGGGTAGGGGCTCAGGCGCAATGCGGACAGGCTGCGGCGCAGGTTTGGGTGTTGCAGCCGGGGTAACCGCAGTGACTGAGGGCTGCGCCGTGGCCACGGTCGCGATGGGGGCCGCAACGGTTGCAATCACCGGCGCCGCCATGACAGGGCTGGTCTCGGGGGTGATGGCCGCCATGGGTGCGGGTGCATCAAGTGGGTGCCCAGGTGCAGCGTCTAAGGGTTGAGCTACTAAGGGTTCAGCGCCCGAGTACTCAGAGTGCGCTGTGTATTCAGCACTTGGGCTATCGGCAGACTGGTCTGACGACGCTTCACCACGTGTGCCGCCGTTCTCGCCGCGTCCTCGTCCCTGACGGCGGCGGTGCGGTCCGCGCACACGACTGGAGCGACGTCCGCCTTCCAGCGGTGCAGAGGCGTCCGTTGCGTCGTTGCTCACCAAAGGCAGTACGGATTGCGCTTCGGTTGCGGGGGCGGGCATGGGCGCCATCGGCGCGCCATTGATGGGGGCCGCGACATGGTTCTCAAGTGGTGCTGCCGCTACGGGCTCGGCACCGTCGCGCTGCGGACGGGGGCCTCGGCGGGAACCTCGACGTTTGTCGTCCTGGCGCTCTTCCGATCTGGCGGGTGCGTTGGCATCGGGTCCGGATCGTTGTTGATCACGCGGCCCCTGACCCTGCCGACCGCCGCGGCGCGGTTCACGCGGTTCCGCGGCCGGCCTGCGCTCGGACGTGCCTTCAGCGTCTTGGCCTTTTGCTTCGCCGTTGCTCTGGCCATCACGCGGCCCGTCTTTGCGATCACGGTAACGATCACGGCCACGACCGCGTCCACGGCGTGGGCCGCGTGTATCGCTGTAGGTGCCTTTGTTGTCCTGGGCAGGTGCGCCGGATGTGGACGTGGGTGCTCCCAACTCAGGCTCGGGGTTAAACCAGCGTGCAATTCTTGACCAGAAAGACCGACCTCCCGGTGCATGGGCCGCTCTTTGGTTTGCAGGCTGGGGGGCGGCAGCAGCCGGTGCCGGTGTGACGACTGGTGCAGGCGTGGTGGGCACGATGCCTTTGACCACGGCTTCCTGACGGGGCTGTGCTTCTTTGCCTTCTTCGCGCGCCTGGGTGTAGGGCGTGTCGGTGGCCGGGCCGACCACGCGGTCGTAGCTGGCCTTGTAGGTGTCGAGCCGCTCGTCGTCATGCTTGAGACGCTCGATGCTGTAGTGCGGTGTTTCCAGGTGCTTGTTGGGAATCAGGATGATCGAGATGCGCAGGCGCGCCTCAATCTTGGTGATGTCCGCACGCTTTTCGTTGAGCAGGAACGTGGCCACATCCACGGGCACCTGAGCATGCAGCGCCGCGGTGTTCTCCTTCATGGCCTCTTCTTGCATGATGCGCAGAATGTGCAGCGCCGAGCTTTCGGTATCGCGAATTACACCCACGCCATTGCAGCGTGGGCAGGTCACGTGGCTGCCCTCAGACAATGCGGGCCGCAGACGTTGACGCGACAACTCCATCAGACCAAAGCGCGAGATCTTGCCCATCTGCACGCGGGCGCGGTCGTGATGCAGCGCGTCCTTCAGACGGTTCTCCACTTGACGCTGGTTCTTGGTGTCTTCCATGTCGATGAAATCGATCACGATCAACCCACCCAGATCGCGCAGGCGTAACTGACGCGCGGCTTCATCTGCGGCTTCCAGGTTGGTGCGCGTGGCGGTTTCTTCGATGTCGGCGCCTTTGGTGGCGCGTGCGCTGTTGACGTCTACCGAGACGAGCGCTTCGGTGTGGTCAATCACGATGGCGCCGCCCGAGGGCAGGGGCACGGTGCGCGAATGCGCGGTTTCAATCTGGTGCTCAATCTGAAAACGCGAGAAAAGCGGCACGTCGTCCTTGTAGCGCTTGACGCGGTTCACATCACCCGGCATCACGTGCGCCATGAACTGCTGCGCCTGCTCGAACACGCTGTCCGAGTCGATCAGGATTTCGCCAATGACCGGGCTGTAGTAATCGCGGATGGCGCGGATGACCAGGTTTGATTCTTCAACAAGTCGGGGTCAGGCCTTTACTTTGAACTATGCAAAGCTCATTGCAAGGGCGCTGTGGGTTTTCATGTGCGGACGTACCGCGAAGCGATTGATGATTTAGGTTGCGTTGGATGAATCCCGGGCACGAGAAACTCAAGCGCAAGTACAAGGCGCTGTTCGATCGGTTGTCTCAAGTGTTATTCGAGGCCGATCCAGTGGGTATCAACTTTGAGAGCAACACGGATGAATATGACCCCGAGGTGGGAACCATCCTGCCACGCCTCCAAGGTGCGCAGTCGGCGGACGATGTTCAGACCATCGTGCACGAGGAGTTCTGTCGCTGGTTCGGGCCAGAGACGGCGGGAGCCAGAGAGTGCTATGCGGCTGTGTCACAGCAAGTCTGGAGTGAGTGGAGCAACTTCAAGGTCGGGCCACAATGAACCAAGTGCCGCAGGCGTGGCGCTTTCGGCGCAGGGCTCGATTTAGCCAGCCCGCCCTGCCGCGAACTCAGCCCATCGCTCATTTCCGACACTTCCGTTTAATCTTCCCGCGAAAATTGGGGTCACAAGAAACGACTCGCGAAGGCAGGCCTCAAGTAATGTCCAACCCTGCGCTCAACTGGACAGCCCATCGGGGGCACTCTGCAGCGCTGTTGGACGTGCTCCATGCTTCGCGCTCCGGCTGCCGGTCAGCTCCAAGTTAGGCCACACATGGGAATAGAGATTGCATGGGTCGATGAAACCCACAAGACAATTGCGGCCGTGAGCGATGCGATGGGTGTTATTACGCGTCTCGCAATGTCTCGTTGGCCCGATTTGTCCAACCACGTCTGCCTCCGGTTCGTCGAACCATGGGGCGACGCGGTCTTCAACCAAACGCAGATTCCCATCCTGCTCACGGAGCTACGTGCGGAGCTGGCGGCCACGAGTGATGCGAAGGTCGCCGAGCAATTGGGCAAGGTCGTACAGCTGGTGGAGCGGTCCGTCGATCAGACGCACACCTACATTAAGTTCATTGGCGACTGATGCGGCCGAACCACTCTCTCCGGACGGAAACTGGGCTTACCCCGCTGCCGTGGACACGTGTCGGTCTACTGCGCCCCGGCATGCGCTGAGGCGGGGTCGGCATTGCAATTAGGCCGATCCGCCACGCCCGCTATCTCGCAAACTCCACCCATCGCTCATTTCAGACACTCCCGTTTGACCTCCCCACAAAATCGCGGATAGAATCACCGGCTCTTTGGAGTCCGCCAGGACTCGGCGTTCTTTGGTCATACGGGCCCTGCGTCACTGACGGCCCGCCTCAATGAGCGTCGCGGTTCTCAGCTCCGCACCACTCCATCCAAAGACACGGTTTTTTCGTTGCAGCCCACGGGCTGCGCAACATGTATTGTTTTTTTGCGAGCGTAGTCCATGCCTACCGTCAATCAGTTGGTTCGTAAGCCGCGTGAATCGGCCATCACCAAGAGCAAAAGCCCGGCGCTGAAAAACAGCCCGCAAAAGCGCGGCGTGTGCACCAAGGTGTACACCACCACGCCCAAGAAGCCCAACTCCGCGCTGCGTAAAGTGGCCAAGGTGCGTCTGGTCAATGGGCAGGAAGTCATTTCGTATATCGGCGGCGAAGGCCACAATCTGCAGGAGCACTCGGTGGTGCTCATTCGCGGTGGCCGCGTCAAAGATCTGCCCGGTGTGCGCTATCACATCGTGCGTGGATCGCTCGATACGCAAGGCGTGAAGGATCGCAAGCAATCGCGCTCCAAGTACGGCGCCAAGCGTCCTAAAGCCTAAGCATTGAATTTTTTTGTCGCGCTGCCTCGAAGGGGGTGGTGCGAGTAAGTCGCAGCCCGGTCTGATGGGGCTGCCCATTCGGCGTCGCATGGTGTGCGGCGCCGACCCCGACTGAAGACCCAGGAAGGAAGTGTTATGCCACGTCGTCGCGAAGTACCGAAACGGGAGATTCTTCCCGATCCCAAGTTCAACAACGTTGAACTCACCAAGTTCGTCAACGTCATCATGTTGGACGGCAAAAAGGCTGTCGCCGAGCGCATCGTCTACGGCGCGCTGGAGCAGATCACCAAGAAGGGCGGCAAAGACGCCATCGAGGTGTTCAACCAGGCCATTGGCAACGTCAAGCCCATGGTGGAAGTGAAAAGCCGCCGCGTCGGTGGCGCCAACTACCAGGTGCCCGTTGAAGTGCGTCCGGTACGCCGGCTGGCACTGGCCATGCGCTGGTTGCGTGAAGCGGCTAAAAAGCGCAGCGAAAAATCCATGCCCCAACGTTTGGCCGGCGAGTTGCTTGAGGCCGCTGAGGGTCGTGGCGGCGCCATGAAAAAGCGTGAAGAAGTGCACCGCATGGCCGAGGCCAACCGCGCCTTCGCGCATTTCCGGTTCTGATGAAGTTGAACAACGCTGCGCGCTTGTGCGCAGCGTTCATTGAGTGGTGATCCTTATGGCCCGCAAGACCCCTATTGAGCGTTATCGGAATATCGGAATTTCTGCGCACATTGACGCAGGCAAGACCACGACCACCGAGCGCGTTTTGTTTT
>CAZZAD010000178.1:0-5949 GCA_964652055.1 uncultured Burkholderiaceae bacterium
CGAACCGGCACCGGCGGGGCCACCTCCCGCTGCTCTGCCATTGAGCTACGGCCACACCCAAGCGCACGCCGGGTGAACTGGTCTCGGTGACAGGACTTGAACCTGCGATCTCGTGATCCCAAATCACGCGCGCTGCCACTGCGCCACACCGAGAAATGACTGGCACCTCGTGCACGACTCGAACGTGCGGCCTCCGGCTTCGTAGGCCGGCGCTCTGAATCCCACTGAGCTAACGAGGTTCTGTCTGGCGCCTCGTGCCGGAGTCGAACCCGCGGCTTCCGACTAGACAGGCCGGCACTCTGGCCGCTGAGTTAACGAGGCACGTACTGGCGTCGCGTGCGGGATTCGAACCCGCGTATCCACCTTGAAAGAGTGGTGTCCTGTCCGTTTAGACGAACGCGACAAAAGTTTTGGTGTTGCTTTCCACTTCAGTTGTGCCCAAACGCGAGCATCCCGTCGGATGTGGTGCCTCGCTGCACGTGACCCGGCCACAGTCGCGCACATCCCATGCCGCCTGCACCGCAGTGACGCGGACATGGAGTGCCTGGGCACACCTGAAGTGGAGCGGATGCGCTGCAAAAGTGCCGCGCATCCGCCACCTGTGCAAGTCCAACCCTCGGCCAGTGCCGGAGTCGTCTTGCGTCAAATTGTTAAAGAGCATCCACCGCGGTGCGGCGGCGCGATCCATCGATCACTTGCCCGCACTCGCGTGCGGACCGTTGGGTTTAAAGGTGTTGAAAAAAGAAAAAGGCCCGGAACCTTGTGGATTCCGGGCCTGCGCGTACAGCGCATGAAGGGCGCGCTACTAGTGCGCGTCCTCTCCCGGATGCAAATGTTTCTCGTGGCGATCAAGCCGTGACGGGCTTGATTGCAGGGCTATGCCGCAGGGGCTTAGCCCGCCCATCGCTTGAGCGCACGCGAACGCAGCCAAACCCTGGGCGGGTCGGTCGGTTCTGGTGAGGTGCAGCGATTGCATGATGGGTCTCGGGCGAAAGGATTTCGAAAAAGGATTGAGTTGAAAAGCAAAGCTCGTGTGAGCGAGGCGCGGACTGTAAAGAATCTTTACGTTCTGTCAACCCCCTGCAACAATTCTGTTTGCTTTTTGTCTCAGATCACCTACAGCACATGCCCAACATCACCCTCACTCGTCGACACAACGTGTTGGCTCTGTTTCAGTCTTATGCAGAGCACGCGCTCGCTTCTGGTGCGGCACCCAAGGGGCTGGAGCAGGCCTTCGCCGCAAGTTTGGAAATCTCGCCCAGCATGTGGAGTCAGATCAAATCGTCCCGCCCCATTGGCGACAAGCTGGCGCGGCAGATCGAACGGCACTGCAAAAAACTGACAGGTTGGCTGGACGAGGCGCGCGAAGAGCACACCATTTCTGCGGCCGAGCAACAGTTCCTCGCACTGGCCCTGAGTGCTTGGCGCGCGACCAATAGCGCAGGACGTAAGGCCTTGCGTGCGCATATGGTGCAGATCGCGGATAGCGATAGCTGAGTTGCTCTGTTTTTGTTGATCGCCCCACGCCACTCGCGTGGCACCATCAAAAGTAGGTTCTATGGCTCTTGTGTGTGGCGCTCCCGGTCTTTACCCTCGGCGGCCCTTAGCGGTTGGTCAGCCCACAGAATTCATGCGCATCCCCCACACCCAAACCATCGGCATGCCTGTAACCCAGCATGTGGGCAGCGTGCGCTTGCGCTTGACGGGCCTCAAGCCTGCGGCTGGGGTGGCTCACACCAAACGTTCGACACCGATGGAAACGCTGAGCCAAGGCCCGAGTCCGCAGCCAGTGCCCACGAGCGTCGCTAGCAAGGTGACTGCCCCACTGCATCCTGTGCGGGTACCTTCGACTGTGGTGGAGTTGCCGTGGTTGATGGGCACTGTGGCCGCCGCCGCACAACACATTCCACATGCACTCACAGGCCCATTGCTACAGGGCGCGGCGTTGCTGAGCGCACGACTGGCGCCGCTGATCCTGCCCACGGCCACGTTAGCGACCATTTTGTACCCAGGGCAGATGGGGGATAGCAGCCTGCGCTTTGTCCCGTTAAATCCGAGGGATCATGCTGATGTGGAGGGTTTTGATCCTTTGGGGCCGAACGACTCAGTTCAGCAGGGCGTGCCTCACACCGTATCCACGCGACAACCCACGCCGAGGATTCGAGAGCTTCCCATCAGTGCCACCACCGAGCCGCAGCGACACGAGGGTGGACCGCGCGTGGAGGTTCCTTCAGTGCCGGGCCGGGCGCAACAGGTGCCGAACCGGGCAGAGGGCATTCATCTGGCTACCGAGAAGCCTGCGGATCCAGCGCCCCACAGCCACGTAAACCTAGAGCAACCAAAAAAGAGAAATTGACGTTCACCGATGTGGTGGTGAGTGAACAAATGGTTAGGGTGGAAAACTCTAACTTCAGTGAGCCAGTACCTGACAAACGGTTGCATTTGAAATTTCAAACGAACGCCTACGGTGATGGCGAGATTTCGGTGTCGTGGCCCCGCCTCTTTGACCGAGGCATAGTGCAGGTTGATTTCAAAAAAACAAGCCAGTTACCGGACGGACCTGCGGGTGAAATTCTTGCGCGTGCGCTGGGCTACACGTACGGATTTATCCCGAAAAAGAGCCTGGCGCTAAAAATAGAAAACGTCGGTACCCGAATCCCAGCAAGTAATGACTCTGTTACCGCAGTGGCACGCTGGGCCCTTGCCATGCACGGGCAGAAGGCGTTGTACAGCTGGTCCACCGATTCTGATTACACCGTGCTATCCATTGGCTTGGGTTTTCGCGCGGCGCCGCGTTTTTTTGAGGAACCGAATACTCATTTGGGGCACACAGCAGACGGGCCACAGTTAGGAGATCCAGAGATCTTTGTGAACGTATATCCCTGGGATCAACGGCTACACCCTACCAGTGATCTGCCGCTGGATGTTTTTCTTGCGCGAGACCTGACTGCTGAAGTTCGGCGCAGAGAAAGTGGAAACAGTGAGTTGCCACAACAAATGCCATTTATCTATGTCGTTCCAGTGCCAGAGCATGCGCAGGATCCAACGCTGCCGTACATCGGTCTTGGCGACGACGTGCATCACAGAGACATTGCACAAGGGCGTTCGGCCTATGCGGCGGGCTATGGCCATGCGGTTTACGACCCTCACTTTGGCCGTAGTGGTGGCTACAGAGTCCAATTCCTAGTTGACCCTAACGCGCAGTTTGCAGGGCAGGGTAAGAAGGCAAAACAAGCAGCTGAAGCCGGGCTTCAGCATTTGGATGCGGAAGGTCGTTGGTTTTCTCTTTACAGGCCTGTTTCCATTGAGCCCTTTGCGGGACTGCAGGTCCACCACAAATCGTCTGCAACATCGCCGACGAGCTATGAAATCAAGATTCCTGATGCCAGGGCACTTTCATACCAAGGAGGGCCGTTGCAGCAGGCCAAACCGAGCTACGCGGATTTGGCGTCCATGGTCATTGAGTCGGTTGAGCGGCAAGCGGGGCAGCTGCCATTGGCGCGTGTTAGTGAAGTTGCGTTGGGTGGCGAGATATTGGAGCTTCTGCCTACCTTCGTCGGCCAAGCGTTGGCTGCGGTGCAACTCATGGATTCCGTAACGGGGACAGAACAACTTTTTGGTGGCCTTTTGGTCAGTGAACAAGTTTGGAACAATATTCATTCAGAAGCGTTTATCGAGGGCTTAACGATCTACGGCCTAGAAAAACAATTGGGCACGTACTCTCCCGAGGAGCCCTTTGTTCTGCAGCGCAAGACCGACGCGGGCGACATCGAATTGACCATCAACCCAGACGTTCTCATCAAGCGCTAAACGCACCGTCGCACTGCAAAGTGGTATATCGCCACTCCTCAACACGGGGGAATTCACATGCAGTCGCTTGCGCACGCCAGCCTGGCGCAGTTAAGCCGCGCTTTATCTGATCGGCAAATCAGCGCCGTGGAATTGGCGCAACTGTTTCTTGATCGTATGGAGCAGCACAAGGCGCTCAATGCGTTTCTCGACGTGCGTCCTGAAGCCACGTTGGCGCCGAACACATCTCCACCGGCATTGAATTCGGCCGATGCGCGGCGCGCGCAAGGTGAAGCGGGGCCGTTGTTGGGCGTGCCCATTGCCCACAAAGATATTTTTGTCACGCGCGAGTGGGCCAGTACCGCCAGCAGCCGCATGCTCCAGGGCTACATGAGCCCGTTCGATGCCACGGTGGTGACCAACCTGCGCGAGGCGGGCATGGTGTGCCTGGGCAAGCTCAACTGCGATGAGTTCGCCATGGGGTCATCCAATGAGAACAGCGCATACGGCAATGTGCTCAACCCGTGGGACCACGGGGCGGTGCCGGGGGGCTCGTCGGGTGGATCAGCCGCCGCCGTGGCCGCGCGTATTGCGCCGGTGACCACCGCCACGGACACGGGCGGGTCGATTCGCGAGCCCGCGGCGTTCTCGGGCATTACCGGCACCAAGCCCACCTATGGACGGCCCAGCCGCTGGGGAATGATTGCGTTTGCCTCTAGCCTAGATACCGCCGGGCTCATGACCTACAGCGCCGAGGATTGCGCGTTGGTGTTTAACAGCATGCTGGGTTTTGACCCAAAGGACTCCACCAGTCTGAATCGGCCCGCTGAAGACTTCACGCGGCATCTCAATGAGGGCGTGAAGGGTTTGAAGATCGGCGTACCCAAGGAATTTTTTGGCACGGGTTTGCAGCCGGATATTGAAGCGGCGGTGCGCGCGGCGCTGGCGGAATATGAAAATCTAGGCGCAACCCTCGTCGATATTTCGCTGCCCAATGCGGAGCTGGGTATCCCCGTGTACTACGTGATTGCTCCGGCCGAGGCCAGCTCCAATCTGGCGCGTTTTGATGGCGTGCGTTATGGGCATCGTGCGTCTGAATATGCCGACCTCACCGACATGATCAAGAAGTCACGTGCGCAAGGCTTTGGCCCCGAGCCGCAGCGGCGCATCCTCATTGGCGCCTATGTGCTCTCACACGGTTACTACGACGCCTACTTCATCAAAGCCATGAAGATTCGCCGCCTGATCGCCGAAGATTTTCAGCGAGCGTTCCAGCAGTGCGATGTCATCGCCGGCCCCGTCACCACCAGCACGGCCTTTGGTTTTGGTGAGAAGAGCGCTGACCCCGTCGCCATGTATCTGGCTGACCTCTACACCGTGCCTGGTTCGCTGGCCGGCATTCCCAGCATGAGCCTGCCTTGTGGGTTCGGCGCCAAGAACCGTCCCGTGGGTTTGCAGTTGATGGCCAATTACTTTGACGAAGCCAAGATGCTGGGCGTGGCGCACGCCTATCAACGTGCTACCGATTGGCACCAGAAATTGCCGCAGGGGGTGTGATGAGCTGGGAAGTGGTCATTGGATTGGAAACGCACGCACAGCTTTCCACCGTATCGAAAATTTTTTCTCCGGCATCCACCGCGTTTGGCGCGACGCCCAACACGCAGGCCAGCGTCATTGATCTGGCGCTGCCGGGCAGCTTGCCGGTGCTCAATGAAGGCGCGGTGGAGCGTGCGATTCGTTTTGGTTTGGCGGTGGGCGCCACCATTGCGCCGCAAAGCGTATTCGCGCGCAAAAATTATTTTTATCCGGATCTACCCAAGGGCTACCAGATCAGCCAGTACGAGCTGCCCGTTGTTCAGGGCGGTGCGTTGAGTTGTGTGGTCACGCCCAAGGTGGGCGAGCCCTACACCAAGACGGTGAACCTGACGCGCGCGCATCTGGAGGAAGACGCGGGCAAGAGCTTGCATGAGAACCTGCACAACGCCAGTGGTATCGACCTGAACCGCGCGGGTACGCCCCTACTGGAGATTGTCAGCGAGCCTGAAATGCGCTCCAGTGCTGAGGCCGTGGCCTACGCCAAAGCGCTGCACGCGCTGGTGGTGTGGCTGGGCATCTGCGACGGCAACATGCAAGAGGGCAGCTTCCGTTGCGATGCCAACG
>CAZZAD010000179.1:0-5916 GCA_964652055.1 uncultured Burkholderiaceae bacterium
CTCTCCCTCCGGGAGAGGGGCTGGGGTGAGGGAATGATGTCGCATGGTCGGACTATTTAAGGGGTATTGGGACTACCGGCCAATAGCCAGAATCTCTTCAAAAATGGTGCTCGCCATAGCAATGACCTTGGCGGCCGCCTGGTACTGCTGTTGGTACTGCATCAAGCGCGAAGCCTCTTCGTCGAGGTTCACGCCCGAGACCGCGCTTTCCGCGGTCAATGAGTCGTTCAGGATGGAAGTCTGGGCATCGGCATAAATGCCGGCGCTTTGTGTGTCGCCGCCCACCCGTGCCACCACCGTGGCCAAGGCGCCAATCAAGGCACCGCCATCGACCGCAGCAGAATGGGCCAACTGCGCCAGCTTGATGGCGTTGCGGTTATCGCCAACACCGCCCACGTTGGCCGACACAGTGAGCGCATCCCCATTGGCCGGCGTGCCCTGCAACGTCAGACTCCAACCGTTGATGGCGATGGGTGTGCCGGCCGTGTAGGCCTGTGGGGCCGAGGTGACGGCGCCGATGGTGTACGTGTAGGTGCTGGCCGAGGTGAAGTTCAGAGTCACCGTTTGCGTCAGACTGGGATTGCGTACCGGCCCCACCACCGAGAGGTCCTCAACGGCGACGGTTCCGATATTGGTGGCGGGCACGTTGGTTAGTACGGGGTTGGCTGCAGCGACCTGCGTGGGCTGTGAGATCGCCACATTCATAGCGCGTGCACCCGCCCGCACCGCCTGAACCAGAAACACGTCACCGTTGGTGGGCGGTGTCGTTGCCAGGGTGATAGACAACCCATCTTGCGCAAAGCTGGGGGTTGCAGAGGTCCACTGCTGGCTATCCAACAATCGCGTGAGCGTGTAGGTGCCAGCGTTGAAGTCCACGCGGTAGTCGCTGGCCTGCAGTGCCGTGGCATCAGTGATGCTGACCGCAATGGTGGAGCTGCCTGCGTTGGTCGAAGCCCCAAACGCGCTGCCGGCGGGCGGCGTGAAAAAGTCGCCACCGGCCACGCCATTGCGGTCATTGCCCAGTCGGTGCTGGATGTTGAATTGCTGTGCCAGTACGGTGGCCACACGCCCCAGCTCGTTTTCCACCCGCACCAGATCCTGCGAGCGAAAGGTCAGCAAACCCCCGATGTTGCCTCCCGCATCCGCAGACACCGGAATGACGGTGCCTGCGCCCTGTATGCCGACCTGAATTTCCTGAGGGTCAACCGAATGGGCCGACACCACCAGCGTCGACGCGCGATTACCCACCACCAGAGGCTGTCCGTTGGAAATAAAGATGTTGGCCGCGCCATCGTCCTGCTCCACCACGCTCACGCGCATCGACTGGTTCAACGTGCGAATGGCCACGTCACGCCGATCCAGTAGATCATTGGGCGTACGCCCCGCCCCACGGGCCAGGGCAATGCGGTCGTTCAGATCGGCAACTTCGGCTGCGGCGCGGTTCACGGCAGCGGCTTCCTGCCGCAACTGAACGTCGGTGTTGGTGCGGAAGTCCTGCAGGCGATCCCCCACATCATTAAAACGCTGCGCCATCAGATTGGCTGCCGACAGCAGCGCCTGACGCGTGGCGGGGTCAGCCGAGCGCTGACTCAGACTCTGCACCTGCTGAAAAAACTGATCGATGGTGGCGCTGATGCCGGTGGTGGGATCAGAAAACTGATTGGCCACCTGCGACAGACGTTCATAGCGCGTGCCCGATTCACCGGCCGCGGCCTGTGCGGCGTGCGCCTGTTGCGTTAGAAAATCGCTATAGACACGGCGAATCTCCGTCACCGCCACACCCTGACCCACGTAATTGCCACCCAGGAAGGTGCCCACCTGCGGTTCGAGCACGATGGTCTGGCGTGAGGAGCCCGGCACGTTGACGTTGGCAATGTTGTTGCCCGCCGTGCGCAAGGCCGTGTAGGCCGCGGACAGTCCGCTGGTGCCAATGGAGAAGATGCCTGAGCTCATGGTGTGAAAGAGGTGGGTTCTAGTGAACTATCGGCAAAGTGAAAGATTTCTTCAGCGTTAATCATGCGATAGGCACGTTCACACCACCGCCGTAAGGTGGTGTAGCGGCCAGCACGGTGTTCATGACCGCGCGCAGTTTTTCGCCATAACGCGGGTCGGTGGCATACCCGGCGCGTTGTAGTGCCTGCGCAAAACCGTTGACGTCACCGCCGCTGTGCAGGACAGCGGCATAACGCGGGTTGCGGCTCATGAGTTGTGCCCAGTCGTTAAAGGCTTCGTCGTAGCTGGCATAGGCGCGAAATTTCTCGGTAATTTTTTTGGCCACGCCGTTTTCATATTCGGTCGTCATGACATCCACGGTGCGGCCCGACCAACTGCTGCCCGCTTTGATGCCAAACAGGTTGTGGCTGGGCGCGCCATCGGGGTGGCGAATCTCGCCCTTGCCCCAGCCCGATTCGAGCGCAGCCTGACTGACGATGAAGCCTGCAGGTACACCCGTCGCGTGCTGTGCCCGCGTCGCGCTGTCCCAATGTTGTTGCACAAACGAGCGCGCACCTGGATCACGCACAGCCTGAGGGGCACGATCCACTTTGAGTTCCACTGCATTGAGTCGGGCGGTTTGCTCGTAGCGCATCACCCGGGCATCCAATCGGGTTTGTGCCGGCAGCGCTGCAGCAGCTCCCGCTTCAGGTGCTTGCGGCGGCAGATGTCGGGTCAGCTGCCGCGTCAACACTTCGGCCAGGCCCGTACCACTGGCGGCCATCTTGGTGGCCAGCTGCTGATCGAACATGGACGTGTACATCTCTTCGCTTGAACCGCCGCCCATCAAATCGGACTTGGGGCTCGCATCGCGCATGCTCTTGAGCACCATCTGCATGAAGAGCGCTTCAAACTGCGTGGCCGCCTTCTTGACCGCAGCGCGCGGGTCGTTGTGCGCATCGCGTTTGAGGTCATCGAGCGAGCGGCTGTCGGTGACCAGCGGTGAGGCTAGGTCAGTGGCTGCAGGCATGGTGCCAATGCGGGGCAGCGCTGAGCTCATTCGTCCCCCCGGCGCAGGCCGGGGCCCAATTTGCGACACCCAAAAATTGGGCCCCGGCCTGCGCCGGGGCGACGCCGGTTCAGTGCGCAAGAGTTCATTGGCAAGAGTTCACTGGGAATGATCGGTTGCATTTGTTGAATGACATCCGCGTCAGATCACTTCCAGTTCCGCCCGCAACGCGCCCGATGCCTTGAGCGCTTGCAAGATGGCCACCAGATCCTGCGCATTGGCCCCCAGCGCATTGAGCGCTTTGACCACATCGGCCAGGCTCGCGCCGCCGTTGAGTTTCATCAGTCCCCCGCCGCCCTGGTTGATCTGGATGTCGGCTTTTTCCGTCACCACGGTCTGCCCTTGCGACAGCGGGCCGGGTTGTGAGATCACCGGTTGCGAAGTAATGGTGATGGACAGATTGCCGTGCGCCACGGCCGCAGGCTCCAGCGTCACCGTGCGGTTCATCACGATGGAGCCCGTGCGTGCATTGATGATCACGCGGGCCACTGGTGCAATGGCGGCGACTTCAACGTTTTCCAGCTCGGCCACAAACTTGACACGATCGTTGGGCGTGACCGGCGCCATGACTTCAATCACGCGACCATCGAGCGCAGCCGCGCTCAAATCGCCAAAGCGCCGGTTGATGGCCTCCACCACCGCACCGGCGGCGGAAAAATCCGTCGTGGTCAGCTCCAGCCGAATGCGGTCATTCATGAGAAATGGGGTGGCCACGGCGCGCTCAACCGTCGCACCGCTGGGCACACGTCCAGCAGAAAGGTGATTGATCTGCACCTTGCTGCCCCCTGCTGAGGCCCCCGCCCCGCCGACCAGCACGTTGCCCTGCGCCACCCCGTAGATCTGTCCATCGGCGCCCTTCAGAGGCGTCATCAATAGTGTGCCGCCACGCAGGCTCTTGGCATTGCCCAGCGAGGACACCGTCACATCCACCTGCTGACCGGGTTGCGCAAACGCGGGCAACACCGCAGTGACCATCACGGCCGCCACGTTTTTCAATTGCAAATTGGTGCCCGGCGGCAGCGTGATGCCCAGCTGCGACAACAACGTTTGCAGACTTTGTGTGGTGAAGGGCGTTTGCGTGGTCTGGTCACCACTGCCATCCAGACCCACCACCAGGCCGTAGCCAATGAGCTGGTTGGGCCGCACGCCCTGAATGGTGGCCAGATCCTTGATGCGCTCGGCCTGTGCCGACCCGACCGCACACCACACACACACCAGCAGGCAACGCAGTAAATGTTTCATCAGAAGGGTGACATCAGAAAGGTGAGACGGTGTTAAAGAAGCGCGTCAGCCAGCCCTGAATCTGGGCCTCTTCAATGTTGCCGCCGCCGCGGTAATCGAGCCGGGCATCGGCCACCTGCGTTGAATCGACCAGGTTGCCCGGACGAATGGTGTGGGGGTTGACCACGCCTTTGAACTTGAGCACCTCGGAATTGCGGCGCACGCCAATCTGTTTTTCACCCGCCACCATGAGGTTGCCGTTGGCCAGTACCTCCACCACCGTCACGGTGATGGTGCCGGTAAAGGCGTTGCTCGAGGCCGTCTCGCCCTTGCCATCAAACGTGTTGGAGGTGGAGCCCGAGGCGCTCAACGGTTTGAAATCTTTGCCCAACACCCCCGAGATGCCCGGCACGCCCACTTCGAACTCGCTTTTGCGTTCGGTGGCCGAATTGGCTTTCTGTGAGGCGTTGAGCTTTTCGTTGATCTGGATGGTGAGGATGTCGCCCACAAAACGCGGCTTGCGGTCTTCAAAGAGCGGTCGATACCCGGCGTGCTGAAAAATGCCGCCGCTGGGATTGCCTGCCATGCTGGGCGCGGGTTCGGGACGCGCCGTGGTCGGGCCGTCCTTGACCACGTCTTGACGCCACGTGGCGCAACCCACCATCAACACGGCCATCAACATGAGCACGATGCGCAAGATCACGGCCACACCCCTCACAGTTGCGCCAGCCGGGCCAGCATCTGGTCCGAAGTCTGGATCGCCTTGCTGTTGATCTCGTACGCACGCTGGGTCTGAATCATCGACACCAGCTCTTCCACCACGTTGACGTTGCTCGTTTCCAGATAACTTTGGCTCAGCATCCCCAGGCCATTGGTGCCGGGCGTATTGGCGCTGGCCGTACCGCTGGCCGCGGTCTCGGCAAACAGGTTCATGCCCTTGGCTTCGAGCCCGGCCGGGTTGGTGAAGTTGGCCAGTTGAATCGTGCCCACGGTTTGCGGTGTGGCCTGCCCGGACACGGTGACGCTCACCGTGCCGTCCTGCCCGATGGTGATGCTCTGCGCAGCGGCGGGAATGGTGATGGCCGGGTTCACGGCAAAGCCATTGCTCGTGACCAGGCCCCCGTTGGAGTCCACATGAAACGAGCCATCGCGCGTGTAGGCCGTGGTGCCATCGGGCATGGAGATTTGGAAAAAGCCCTGACCACTGATGGCCAGATCGAGTGCATTGCCGGTTTGCTGCAGATTGCCTTGCGTGAACATGCGCGGCGTGGCTACGGGCTTCACACCGGTACCGACCTGCAGACCGGTAGGCAACTGCGTCTGCTGCGAGGAGTTGGCCCCCGCCTGGCGCACGTTTTGATAGAGCAGGTCTTCAAAGGCCACGCGGGCGCGCTTAAAGCCCGTAGTGCCGACGTTGGCCAGGTTGTTGGAAATGACGTCCAGCTGCGTTTGCTGGGCATCCATACCGGTCTTGCTGATCCACAGGCTTTTCATCATGGTCGTACCTCGATCCCTTTCGTTTCCTCCCTTTGAGGGGGAGGTTCGTTCTTGCTCCCCTTCGAGGGGAGGCCCATCTTTGTTCCCTCCCCTTCAAGGGGAGGGTTAGGGTGGGGATGGGGTTGTTCCCCCCCTGCTACCCCCTCACAACCCCCTCCCCACCCCCGCCCCCCCCCCGGACGCGCGCGCGCCGGCTC
>CAZZAD010000180.1:0-5911 GCA_964652055.1 uncultured Burkholderiaceae bacterium
GCTCGCCGCCGGTGCCACGGCCCTTCTTGGGCATGTCTTTGCGGATGTGTTCCCACAGGTTGCGAAACACCGGCATTTCTTCGCCGGGGATGTTCTCGGCCACCGGCACGCGCGGCAGCTTGACGATGCCGCATTCAATGGCATCCATCAGCGAGAAGTCGCTCATCGTCCAGGGGAACAGGGTGCCTTCGGCGTAGCCTGAGCCGCTCAAGAAGAACGGGGTGGCCGACAGGTCCATCACGCGGGTGACGCCCAGCTTGCGGTTGACGGCTTCGATGCCCGAAATCCACAGGCGGGCGGCTTCGTTGTTCTTGTCGGCCTCTTTCTTTTCGTCGCCCTTGAGGGCTTCGTCATCATCCGTTGTGGGCTTTTCGCGGTAGCAGTGGTGGGCCTCATCGTTGATGACCATGATGTTTTTCAGGCCCATCAGGTCGGGCATGACACGCTGGATCATCTGGCCTTCAGTTTCCACTGTCAGCGGGGCATCGCCCGTGCGGCCTTGGAGCAGCTGGCGGCCACCCTTGGACAGTTCGATGCGCTCGCGCAGCTTGAAGGCGTGGTAGTTGGTGATGACAATCTTTGCCTTGCCCATGTCGTCGAGCATGTCGCTGGGCAGCAGCTCACGGTCTTTGTAGTAGCTGTTGGGGTCGCTGGGCTGCAAGACGCGCAGGCGGTCTTTGATGGTCAGGCCGGGGGCGCAGATCAGAAAGCCCCGTGTGAAGTGCTTGCTGGTAGGGCGGCGCACCGCGTTGATGGTCTGCCAGGCAATCAGCATGGCCATGACGGTGGTCTTGCCGGCGCCGGTGGCGAGCTTCAATGCCAGGCGCATCAGCTCGGGGTTGGCATCTTTGTTGGCACTGGCCAGGTGATCGAGCAGGAGCTTGCCGCTTTTGGTCTGCGGAGCGACTTCGGTCAGCCAGATGGCGGTTTCGGCGGCTTCGACCTGGCAGAAGAACGGGCGCACGCCGCTGAAGTGGTGGTGCCGCCAGTGTTGCAGCAGGCGCGCCGTCTCCGGCGTAACCTGCCACTGTGTTGGATTGGGCAGCATGCGCCAGGTGTCGACCGACTGGCGCACCTGGTTGATGATGGATGTAATGTCGTATTGCTGCGCCGCAGTGGAGAGGTCTTTGCCCTCGTCAAACAGCATCTCGCCCTGCTGCGCTGCCTTCTTGCGCTTCTTGGGCTTGGGGATGGGCGTGATGAATTCGGCCCGTCTGCGGGTAGGCAGGATTTGCTGGGTGGGCTGCCCGTCGGCGTCAAGCTCCCAGTGACGCTGCGGGCAGTCGTATGGGGAATTGAGAATGGGGTGGGCAAAGAAGGGATTGGACGAAGGCTGATCCATGGAACTCACTTTGGGCTGACTCATGTCATTTGCGTGATATTGGCTTGTCTGCCACCGGTTCCGGCTGCACCTGCTTGTCCTGAATCGGTATGCCTACGCGCGTGCAGTGCACCCGAATCATCACCGCCACCATGTTGGCAATGGATCGGTGGTCGCGGGCTGCGGCGATCCGCAGCGTTTCTTTGAAGCTGGGCTCAAGTCGAAACGTCAACGTGGTGGTTTTGGTGGCGGGCACAGTTTTTTGTTACAGCATGTGTGCTGTATAAGTGCACTGTATAGCAAAGCCCAGAGGCGTCCGATGGCGTGGTTCTACGCAGATTGGACCATTCAGCACGGAGAACCCATGGCCCGTCATTACTCGACCCGAGACTTTTTTCGGCACATGCCCAACGCCCTGCTGGGCCGTTACTTTGCGGCGCGCGGGGTGTTTGGCGAGTTCGACTTTGCCGCCATGCCCGAGACCCGGCACGACGCGCTGTTTGCCGCCTGGCTGGCGCTGCCAGAGGCCCAGCGCAACACCATGGATGCGGAGTTCCGCGACATCTTCGAGATGGGTTGCGAGAAGGGTTGCCGCGCCATTCTGGACGAGGCCCAATGGCATCTGGCCCAAGATGCGGACCCGAACGCCGCCAATGCCTTCACTGAAAAGCTGGCCGCGCTGGTCAACCACTTTGAGCGCGCCATGGTCACGTATCTGGACCACCAAGCGTTTTGGCGGGGTGCCACACGGTTCTACCATGCCGACACGCTGTCGTACTGGCGCAAGCGCAAGAACCTGCCGCACAAGGCAGCTTTGGTGGACGCCGCAAACGTCCAAGCGCTGGCCAACCGCATCCGCACCTACTTTCACCACACTGAGGGCCGTGGCAACAACTGCGTGGTGGAGCCTTTTCGCCGGGGGGACCGCGACTACTTCTTCGCCTACCCGGAGGACTATTCACAGCAAAGCCCGGAATGGGTAGATGGGCAGTTTGGCATCCGCCCGCACAACCCGGCGTTTGAGGTGGTCTTTGTGTTCTCGCAGTCTGAAGGCTCGCTGGACCTGAACTACCGTGGCCCTTTCAAAGCCATCGAGCCATTGCAGGCCATGTTTGCCGAAACGATTCTGCAATTGCCTGAACTGCCGCCCGAGCCAGAAGACTTACGGGTGTATGACCTGGGGCCGCTGATGCAGCGTAATTTTGAATTCACCTACGACCTGGGCGGTGGCATTGAGAGCGTTATCGTCAAGAAGCTGCGGCTGTCGTCCCGGGCCACTAAGGGTGAGCGCATCTCACTCGAAGCCGACACCAGCCAAGACCCACAGGCCGTGTATGCCTTACTGGATCGCATCCAGGCCGCCATGCCCATGGCCCAGTACAGCGTGACCCAGGTGAACCTGGCGGTGCGCATGGTGGTGGAGGCCGACCGGCCACCCAAGACGGTCACCATTCATATCACCTACCCCAACTCCTGCTCGCTCAGGTATGCCGAGCTGGGGCTGAAGCTGCGCGACATGCTCAGTGCCTCGGGCATTGAGCCGCGCGAGCCCGCCGATACAGCCGAACCGGTGGAGCCCGTCGAAGCGGCGGAAGAAGCGCCCGCCATCGCATGACGCCTTGCGCGGCATTGGGCGAATTGCTGGCCCGCGTGGGCGCGCGCCCTGGCGCTGCCGCCACGGTCAACACCGAGGAGTTGAATCAGTGGCCACAAGCGGCTGTCTCCGCCCTGAAGCTGCAAGGTTTGCTGCTAAAAGCACGGCACGCCCAGAGCGTGGTATGCACCGGCTGCGAGCAAGAATGCAGCATGCCTGTGCACACGGTGCAGCGTGCCAACGCACCGGTCGCGTCGTTTGTGGTGTGTGACAAGCGCAGCGACACCAATCGTGTGGCCATTGCTCCCGCACGGCTGGCACTGTGGCGCTGCGATGCCAAAGCGGTTGGCGGATTCGTGGCTGCCAGTCTGGGGCTGCAGCAAACCTCGGTACAGCCTCCGGATGACGGTTCGCTGCTCATTGGCGTGGCGCGTGGCAGCAAGCGCACCCAGATGCTGTGTCTGCGTGTCGTACAGGGCCATTTGACATTGGTCTCAGGTGCGGATGGTTTGCCGCTGGCCGATGTCATCGGCTTCGACAACGGCCGCTTCACGCTGGACCAAGTAGCCGTTCGCCAAATGGTGGACGCAGCCCCCAACGCCGACCCGCGCCACACGCCCAGCACGGTCAAGCGCGAGGCGCGCAAGATCGACACGCAGGCCATGTACGCGGATTGGAAAAAGGCGTACCGCGCTTTGCGCAAAAAGAACCCAGAAAGATCGGACGTTTGGTACTCGCAGCAGATCGCCAAAGCCGCCATTGCGCAAGGTCGCAACGCCAGCACCATCAAGAAACACATGCTTTCCTGAAAATAGTTGGGCGGAAAGTTTTCGCCCAACTTGCACGCCTGACAACGCGCCATTTCGCGCGGCTTTGTTCCGGCCCGCGCATCCCTCTTTCCCTCTGAAACACCACTCACAGCACGCCGCCGCGTGGGCCTTTTATCGCCCAAAACGCCCAAACACACTGCGTCTGAGTTTGTTCCATACCCGTCAAAGAGGACCCACCATGACGCACACCATCCTGCGCATTCCAGCCGCAAAAATCCAGTCAGGCTACTCCCGCTCCACCATCTATCTGCGCATTGCGCAGGGCTTGTGGACCAAACCCGTCAGCCTGGGGCCGCGCGCCGTCGGCTGGCCCGCCCATGAGATCGATGCGCTGAACGTCGCACGCATCTCGGGCAAGACCGATGCCCAAATCCGCGAGCTGGTCGAGTCGCTGCACACAAAGCGCCAAGAGCTGATGGCGGCTTGGGGGCTGTAAAAATGAAGCACGCTCTTCAACCTCTCCTCTGTTGGCTGGTCCAGTCCGCGCCTTATGCCGCTGCCATTGTCTTGGGCGGTGCATTGAAAGGGTGTGTATGAACGAGCTGACCGACCCATGCCCGCTGGCGACCGAAAATCTCGCAACTCCAGACAACTCTCACAACTGCGAAGCGGCAAACGCGGGTGATGCAGAACAAACCACGCCCGCAGAGCCCACAAAACTGCCGCTGGCCTTCACGGTCATCACTAGCATCCGACCAACCCGGCTCACGAAGATCATTGGGCTGAACGCCGCAGGCGGTATGCGCAAGGAGACGGCTGCAATGCTGGGCCAGGGCCAGGCGCAGCGCGTGGTGGTGGCCGACCTGAATGGCCTCAAGTCCCATCTGGATGGCTTGACCAGTGCGCAGGCCGTCACCTGGGGCGTGACCCAAAAAGAAACTGTGGCGGTCTGCACGCAAGGGAATGCCGAAGCCCAGCAAGCAGGTGCCATTGCCCGGACCCGCGAGAACTTTCAGTTTATGGCTGCGCCGGGCGTGATGATGCTGGACCACGATGGCTTGCCCGACGGCGCATTGTCGGCGCTGCAGTTGCGGGATCGCCTGATTGCCGCCGCGCCCGCGTTGGCCGATGCCCCCATGCTCTGGCGGCCCAGCGCGTCGGCGGGTTGTGTAGGGCCGGACGGCAGCGTCTTGTCTGGCCTGACCCGGCACCGTCTGTACATCCCTGTGGTGGATGCCTCACTGATACCCGAGGCGGGCAAGGCGCTGGAGGCCTTGCTGTGGGCCACGCCGGGCGGGGGCTGGTGCGATGTGGGCACCGCAGGCCAGCGGCTCGCCCGTTGTCTGGTGGATGGGTCGGTGTGGCAGCCCGAGCGGCTGGACTTTGCCGGGCCGTCGGTTCTGGCGGACGGGGTGACACGCTGGGGCGTGGAAGGTGAGGTTTACGGCGACGCCACCGCCCAGTTCAACCTGCACCTGCTGATCGACAGCGCGACACCCTCTATCAGAAAGCAGGCCCAAGCCGGGCTAAAGGCCGCACGCGCAGCGGTTGCTGATAAATGTGATGCCGCCCGGCGCGACTGGGTGGCAGAGAAGGCCCCCGACTTGGCGCAACGCCGTGGCATCAAGTTGGCGCAAGCCACCAACGTGCTGGAGCGCGCTGCGGTGCATCAGGTGCTGATGGGCGACTTTGAGCTGACCTGCGCCGACGGCCAGGTAGTGACAGTGGCGCAGCTTTTGGACAACCCCTACTGCTGGCACAACACCCGGTTTGCCGACCCGCTCGACCCCGATGCAGACAAGCGCGTGGCCGTGGCCCGGCTGCTGAACGGCACTCGCCCCGACCTGTTTTCACACCGGCATGGGGGCATGCGCTATGAACTGCGCCGCCAGTCGGCGCGGGTTCAGCTGGGCCGGGGCATGCGGGTGGACTCGACGGATGCGGTGCTGCACGTCTTGCGCGAGCGCAGCGAGCTGTTCGACTTTGGCACCAATGCCATAGCCTTTGTAGCCGACGGCAAGGCCACGCCCGTCAGCCGCGACTGGCTGGTGGACCATGCGGGCCGGGTGGCGGAGTTCTACAGCGTCAAGACCGAACGCGATGAAGATGGCAATGTCACGTCCATGCGCGAAATCCCCGAAGACGCACCCAGCTACATTGCCAACGCCATCATCGCAAAAGACAGAGGTGGAAGCGAAGAGTGCATCGCCCACTACCTGCGTCACG
>CAZZAD010000181.1:0-5873 GCA_964652055.1 uncultured Burkholderiaceae bacterium
GCGCGCTATCCCGGCGTGCATGACTACATGGAACGTACCCGCGCCTTGGCTAAGGCACAGGGCTACGTGCAAACCGTGTTCGGCCGCCGGCTGTATTTACCCGAGATTAATTCTCCCAACGGTCCGCGTCGCGCCGGTGCCGAGCGTGCCGCCATCAACGCGCCCATGCAGGGCACCGCGGCCGATCTCATCAAACTTTCCATGATTGCGGTGGCGCAATGGCTGCACGATGAACGTCTGCAAACCAAACTCGTCATGCAGGTGCATGACGAGTTGGTGTTTGAAGTGCCCGACGGTGAACTGGCGGTGTTGCGTCAGCGCGTGCCTGAACTCATGGCTGGCGTGGCGCAACTGAAGGTGCCGTTACACGCTGACGTGGGCGTGGGTGCAAATTGGGATGAAGCCCACTGACGGGCAGGGCGTTATTGCCCCCGCGCCGCATCGAGTGCTCGGCACATTTCCTCCACGCCATCAAGAATGCGCGGGCCGTGTCGGTTGATGTGTTCGGCGGTGAGCGTGATGCGGGTGTGGTGCTGCACGGCGGCCAGCGTGGGCCAGCGGTTCCAGCGATCGAGCGTGCCGTTGGGTGTGCCGCCCAACTCGGCGCTCATCAGCACTTCGGGGTTGGCCAGCAGCACAGCTTCGTCGGAGACGTGCGGAGCCAGTGGCGTCAGGTCAGCAAAGATGTTGGTGCCCCCACACAGCGTCAGCGCTTCGCTCACGACATGGGCGCCCGATAACGTCATGAGGGGTTGTGGCCACACCTGATAAAAAACTTTGAGCGGCTTGCGCTGCGCGTAGATGGTGCGCAACTGCGTCAGGCGAGTGCGAAACGCTGCGGCGGCGCTCACCGCATTGGGCGCTGCCGTGAGCACACCCAGGCGCAGCATGGAGTCGGCAATGTCATCCAGGCGACGCGGCTCCGAAATGAACAGGGGCACGTTCAGGCGTCGCAGCGCCGCTTGCACGGCAGGTGGAAATCCCGAGCCCCACAACACGATGAGATCGGGTTGCAGTGCGGCCACCTGTTCCAGATCCACATGGTGGGCCCGAGCCACGCGCGGCAGGCGCTGCGCAGCGGGCGGGTAGTCAGCGAACTCGGTGGTGGCCACGATGCGCCCACCTGCGCCTATGGCAAAGAGCTGTTCGGTCAGATGCGGCGCAATGCTCACGATGCGATTTGCAGGGCGGGTGAGGGTGACGCGCGCGCCGGTGTCGTCCAGCACGGAAATGACTTCGGTGGCGTGGGAGTGGCTTGTGAGAAGAAGGATGTAGAAGATCGTGCCGAGCACTCTGTAAAGCAGCCCGATGGCGTGTTTGAGATAGACGTTTACCGCACAATGCACCGTCGCCCCGGCGCAGGCCGGGGCCCAATTGGGGGCGCTCGTCAATTGGGCCCCGGCCTGCGCCGGGGCGACGGGCTGACATCGGCATAGGCGTACCGGGTTCGGGATGCAAGCCTGCAGTGGCAGGCGCTGCGGTAGTGCCTGCCAGTGGGCAAAAGAAAACCCGTCGCGCCGCGCGCTACTTCTTCTTCGCATGTTCCGCGTTGGGGTCCGTCACGAACCCCATGCGCGTGAGTCCGGCCTTTTGCGCAGCCGCCATGACGGTGGCGATGCGCTCATAGCGCGTGGCGCGGTCAGCGCGCAGATGCAGTTCGGGTTGCGGCTCTTGCCCAGCGGCCTGCGATAGCCGTGTAGCCAGTGCGTCGTCGTCGATTTTTTCTGCGTTCCAGTACAACGCACCGTCGGCGTCGATGGCCAGTTTGACGGTCTCGGGCGGAGCGCTGATGGCGCTTGCCGGTGCGTTGGGTAGATCCAGCCGGATGGCGTAAGAGAGCAGGGGGGCGGTGATGATGAAAATCACCAGCAGCACCAGCATCACGTCCACCAGGGGCGTGACATTGATCTCCGCCATGGGTTGCGAAGGCGCAGTGCCGCGTTCAAAGCCGCCGAAGGTCATGTTGGCTCCATCAGGCCGCAGGCTGCGGCGTGCCCTGGGTGGCAAACACGTGCAGGTCATGCGCAAAACCGTCGAGCTGCGCCAGCAGCACGCGGTTCACGCGGGTGAAGGCGTTGTAGGCGAGCACGGCGGGGATGGCCACGGCCAGGCCAAAGGCCGTCATGATGAGTGCTTCACCTACGGGGCCCGCAATTTTGTCGATGGCAATTTGACCGCTAGCGGCAATGTTGATGAGCGCGTGATAGATCCCCCACACCGTGCCAAACAAACCTACGAACGGCGCGGTGCTGCCCACGGAAGCCAGAAATGTCAGCCCCGCTTCAAGCCGCGCCGAGGCCTGATTGATGGCCTGACGCAACGCGCGAATCACGCGCTCTGAGCGCGCGACGTGGGCGTTCATGCTGTCAGGCTCTTGCGCATCGGCCGTGCGTGCACGTGCCGCCTGTGCCGCGGCCTGGGCAATGGGAACAAAAATGCCTTCACCATCAACGGGCGCCAATTGCGCGGCCCCTTCGTCAAGGGTGGCAGCCGACCAGAACGATTCGAGCCGATGCGCTGCACGCCGGATGCGCAACCAGGCCCAGCCTTTCCAGAAAATGATGAACCAGCTGGCCACCGACATGGCCAACAGCAGATAAGCCGTCATCCGGATGATGGCGTCGGCCGAGGTCCAGAAATGCGAAATGCCCAGCGCGCTGGCGTCCATGCCGTTACCTCAATCCAAGTACATCAAACATGTCAAACAGACCGGTGTTTTTGCCTGCAAGAAATCGCGCTGCGCGCAGGCTGCCCGAGGCGTAGCCGGCACGGCTCGACGAGCGGTGCGAAATTTCCACGCGCTCGCCCGCCGCACAAAACATCACTGTGTGGTCACCCACAATGTCGCCACCACGCACTGTGGCAAAGCCGATGCTGCCGCGCGAACGCTCGCCGGTGATGCCCTCGCGCGAGAGCACCGCCACGTCCTTGAACTCTTGTCCGCGGGCCTGCGCAATGAGTTCACCCATGCGCAGGGCGGTGCCGCTGGGGGCATCGACCTTGTGCTTGTGATGCGCCTCCACCACCTCGGCATCCCAGTCCAGGTCAAGCATTTGTGCCGCCACCTGCAGCAGTTTGAAGGTGGCATTCACGCCCACGCTCATGTTGGGCGCAAACACGATGGACACTTTTTGCGCGGCGGCTTCAATGGCAGCGCGGCCCGCGCCATCAAAGCCGGTGGTGCCAATCACGGCCTTGACGCCGTGACGCACGCACGCTTGCAGATGCTCTAGCGTGCCCTCGGGGCGCGTGAAGTCGATCAGCGCATCGCAACCGGCCAGGGCGTTCAGATCCGCGCTGATGCGGGTGCCACTGGCGCGCCCCAGAAAGGCGGCGCAGTCCTCACCCATGCCGGCAGACCCCGGTCGGTCCAGGGCGGCGGCCACGGTCATGTCGGGTGCGTTCAGGGCCGCTTCAATCAGCATGCGGCCCATACGGCCACTGGCACCAGCGATGGCAAGTTTCATGGGCATGTTGTGTAGGTCACTTAGCAGGCAGCGTCACTTGGGGCTGCGGTTCTTTGGGTGGCGCCACCGGAGCGGCCTGGGGTTTGCGACCCAGGATGAGGTTGTCCGCCATCGTCTCAGGAGGCATTTCATCCTCGGTGTGTCTCTCAAGGCGGGTGTCCTTGAAATACACCGTCAGGCGCCGCGTCTGCACCTCAGTGCCTTTGCCGCGCTTGAGGTGATACACGTAATCCCAGCGGTCCATATGAAACATGCTGGTCACCAGCGGGGTGCCCAGAAGAAAGCGCACTTGATCGCGCGTCATGCCCGGGCGCAGCTGCTCCACCATCTCGAGGGTGACGATGTTGCCTTGAGGCACGTCGGGTCGGTAGGGTTGGATAAAGGTCGGCGCCCAGCTGCGTGCAGATTCACACGCGCCCAGCGCAATGACGAGCAGGGCAGCAGCAGCGGCGCGCAGTGCGCGCACAGAAAAAAAGACAGGCATGAAACCTCGGGCAGGCAGCGCGTGAACAGGGCGCAGATTGAAAAGTGGTCCGTATGATACTGAGCACATTGCCTGGGCACGCCGCCTGATTTCACCTTATGCCTCAACGATCCGAATCCATCCCTGCACCGCGCTCAGCCGGTTCGTCAGACCTCAAGAGCAGCGGCCTGAAGGCCACCGTGCCGCGCCTGAAGGTGCTGGAGATCTTTCATCGTGCCGCGGCCTCGGATGGTGTGCGCCATCTGGCCGCTGAAGATGTCTACAAAGCGCTGCTGGCCGAGCACATCGACGTGGGCCTGGCCACGGTGTACCGCGTGCTCACGCAGTTTGAGCAAGCCGGTCTGCTCGCACGCAGCAACTTTGAACATGGGCGCGCGGTGTTTGAACTCAACGAAGGCAGTCACCACGATCACCTGGTGTGCCTGACCTGCGGCCGCGTCGAAGAATTTGTAGACGCCGAAATTGAAAGGCGCCAACACAAAATCGCCGAATCACGCGGCTTCAAGTTGCAAGAGCACGCCCTGGCGCTCTATGGTGAATGCGTCCGGCCGAAGTGTCCGCATCGGCCGGGAAGTTGATGCGGGACGGCGCATGAGCCCTTACGCGTCTTCTTCAGTTGTGTTGGTTTTTTCTGTGAGCGCTTGTTCAATGGCATCAATGCTGGGCAGGCTGGTTTGCAGCTCAGCCGGTAGCGCTTCCAGTAATTGATATTCGGCTACACCGATGGGCTTGCTCGAATCGCGCAGCGCGTATTCGGCCACCACCTTGTTCTTGCTCTTGCACAGCAGCAGGCCAATGGTCGGTTTGTCATGCTCGGTTTTCAGCTGACTATCCACGGCCGACAGATAAAAACTCAACTGTCCTGCATGTTCCGGTTTGAAGGCCCCGGCCTTGAGCTCAATCACTACATAACAGCGTAGTTTGAGGTGATAGAAGAGCAGGTCGATGAAGAAGTCGTCGCCACCCACCTCAAGGTGGACCTGCCGCCCGACATAGGCAAAGCCTGCGCCTAGCTCGATTAAGAAGCGGGTGATATGCCGATCAATCGCCTCTTCAATGCTGCGTTCTTGCGCATCGTCCCCCAGCCCTAAAAAGTCCAATCGGTAGGGATCTTTCAAAGATTCATGCGCCAGGTCCGACTGCGGCGCAGGAAGTTGCGCATGAAAGTTGGAGACAGCCTGCCCGCTGCGTTCCAGTAATTGCCGTTCAATCTGAATGACCAGCACATTGCGCGACCAGTTGTGCTCCAGCGCTTTAGCCGCATACCAGCGGCGCTCGGCCTCGGTTTTGAGTTTGTCGAGCAACGCCAATTGGTGGTACCAGGGCAATTGTGCAAGCACCGCTTGCACAAATTCGCTATCTGGCCACGCCTCGGCAAAGGCACGCATGTACTTCAGATTGCGCGGTGAAAACCCCTTCATATCGGGGAAGGCATTACGCAAATCCTGCGCCAGCCGCTCAATCACCTTGGCGCCCCAGCCCTCATGGTTTTGCCGTGCCAGGATGTCCCGCCCGATCTGCCAGTACAGCAGCACCAGCTCGCGGTTGACCGCCAGCGTGGCGCGCTGCTGAGCAGTATGGATGCGGGTCTTGAGTTCAGCCAGCCAGGCGGTGTAGTCGGGCGGCAGGGGAACAATGTCCGGCATGAGGTGCCGCCCTACGCCGCCTTCTGCACCGACGAATCCCGCAACTCGCGCCGCAAAATTTTGCCCACGTTGGTCTTGGGCAGGTCTTTGCGGAACTCGATGTACTTGGGTTTCTTGTAGCCGGTGAGTTGCTCGGCGCAGAACTTCATCAGGTCGGCTTCGGTCAGGGCCGGGTCTTTTTTCACGACAAAGAGCTTGACCGCTTCGCCCGCGTTGGCGTCGGGCACGGCTCAGGTCGGTAGATCTCAGGTTGGCAGATCTCAGGTTGGCAGAGCT
>CAZZAD010000182.1:0-772 GCA_964652055.1 uncultured Burkholderiaceae bacterium
CGGCGTGCATGCGGTTCTGCGTGAGCGTGCCCGTCTTGTCCGAGCAGATGGTGGTGACCGACCCCAGCGTTTCCACCGACGGCAGGCGCCGCACCAGCGCGTGCACGGCCACCATGCGGCGCGCACCCAGGGCCAGCAGCACCGTGACCACGGCCGGCAGGGCCTCGGGGATGGCAGCCACGGCCAGGCTGATGGCTGTCAGCGCCATGAGCAGGGGCACTTCGCCGCGCAGGATGCCCACCACAAAAATCACCGCGCAGATGCCCAGCACCGCAAGTGCCAGGCGCTTGCCAAAGGCCGCCAGGCGCATCTGCAGCGGCGTGCTGCGGTCGCCGGTGTCAAGCAGTGTGGCGACCTTGCCCAGCTCGGTGTGCATGCCGGTGGCCACAACCAGCCCGCGCGCGCGGCCATGGGTGGCCGTGGTGCCTTTGAACGCCATGTTGGTGCGGTCGCCCAGCGCGCCCACGTCTTCGGCCGCCAGGGCTTCGGTCTGCTTGGCCACGGTCACGGATTCGCCTGTGAGGGCCGATTCATCCACCTGCAGTTGCGCAATCTCGATCAGCCGCAGGTCGGCCGGGATCTGGTTGCCCGCTTCCAGCAGCACGATGTCGCCGGGCACCAGCTCTGTGGCGGGGAGGACCTGCACTGTGCCGCCGCGCAGCACGGTGGCGTGCGCCGCCGCCAGGCGCCGCAGCGCGGCCATGGCCTGGTCGGCGCGCCAGGCCTGCACCAAGCCGATGACGGCGTTGAGCGCCACGATGCCGAGGATCAA
>CAZZAD010000182.1:782-5865 GCA_964652055.1 uncultured Burkholderiaceae bacterium
CAGCAGCACCAGCACCATGAAGTCCTTGAACTGGTCGGCCAGCAGGCGCCACCAGGGGCGTTCTTGCGATGCTGCCAACTCGTTGGCACCATGGGTGGCGCTGCGGCGCTGCGCCTCGTCGGCATGCAGGCCTGCGTCGGGGTTGACACCATGGGCCTGTGCAACGGCTTCGGTGGGGTGCAGGTGCGGTGCGGTGGATGGGGACATGCGTGATCGGTGAAACGGGCGCATGCCCTCACAAGGACTTCTTCGCGTTGCCTTAATAAGCGACTTGCGGCCGGGCTTTGTAGAACTGGAGCGGGGCTTCTGGCACCTGGTTCAGCACCTGGCGCTTGATCTTGCCTACCACGTGCATTTCACAGGGCTTGCAGTCAAAACGCAAGGTCAGCTTTTCCTTGCCATTGATCAACATCAAGGGTTCGGCCTTGATAGTGCCCTGCACACCCGTCACGCCCTTGGCCTGCTTGGGGCACAGGCTCATGGAAAAGCGCACGCAGTGCTTGGTGATCATGAGGCTGACTTCGCCTTCCTCCTCGTGCGCCTCGTAGGCTGCAGCGATCACCTTCACGCCGTGGCGCACGTAGAAGTCGTGGGCCTTATGGTTGAACACGTTGCCGAGGAACGAGAGCGTGTCTTCGGGGTAGGGCACAGGGGGCTCCACCGGCGTCGCGCGTGGCAGGCGGGCAAAGTTGCGGGCGCGGTTGGCTTCCAGATCGGCCACCGCATCGCGGCGCAGGGCGTTGAGCACTGACGCTGGCACAAACCAGGGCTGTGACAACTGCAGCGCAATGTCATGCACCGCAAACACCGTGGCGCCAAAGCGGCCCAGCTGCTCGCGCAGGCTGGCTTCGGCCTTGGTGGCATCGGTGGCGGGCTGGTGGGGCTGCTGCACGTCGGCACTGCCCACGTTGCCATCCTCGTCCGTCAGCATCAGGCTGAAGCCGCTGGGCGTGTCGCACGGGTGCGCCCACAGGCCGATGCGCCGGTCGCTGGACTTTTTCTCCAGCGTGCGCACCCAGTCCATGTCGCGGTTGCGGTTGATCTCGGTGCCCTTGCGCAGGTCCCTGAAGCCTTCCATCGGGTCCTTGGGGTACACGCGCCACTGGCCTACGCTGCGTGCCGACACGGGCTCGGCCACGTTGATGGCCATGCCCACCAGCTCCTTGTGCAGGTCGTAGTAGCACAGCCCATCGCCGTTGTGCAGCACGGTGGCGGGGTCGCTCACTTCCAGCTCCACAAAATCGGGGCTCACCTTGGTCACCCAGCCGATGGCCTGGCCAGGGTTCTTGGGGGTGTCGAAGGCGCCGATATCTTCCTTGCGGCCGGTGACGAAGTAGTCGGTGAACTCGCGGTTGAAGTTTTGCAGCGGGTCGGGCGTGAAGGTGAAAGTGGTGCGCCCGCTGGACGAGCGCGACAGCGGCCGGCCCTGGGCCTCGCGCTCTTCGATGATTTCATCAAGCAGCGTGCGGTAGTGGGCGGTGATGTTCTTCACATAGCCCATGTCCTTGTAGCGGCCCTCAATCTTGAAGCTGCGCACGCCGGCGTCGATGAGGGCGCGTAAGTTGTCGCTCTGGTTGTTGTCCTTCATGCTCAGCACGTGCTTGTCGTGCGCAATGATGCGGCCCTGCGCGTCGGTCACCTGATAGGGCAGGCGGCAGGCCTGGCTGCAGTCGCCGCGGTTGGCGCTGCGGCCCGTTTGCGCATGGCTGATGTTGCACTGGCCGCTGTAGGCCACGCAGAGCGCGCCGTGGATGAAGAACTCGATGTTGGCGCGGCCGGGCGCATCCACCGGGCCCAGCGCTTTGTGGACTGCCGCAATCTGCTGCACCGTCAGCTCGCGTGCCAGCACGATTTGCGACAGGCCTGCGTCCTGCAGAAAACGGGCCTTTTCGGGCGTGCGGATGTCGGTCTGGGTGCTGGCGTGCAACTGGATGGGAGGCAGGTCGATTTCGAGCAGGCCCATGTCCTGGATGATCAATGCGTCCGCGCCAGCCTCGTACACCTGCCAGGCCATCTGGCGCGCAGCCTCCAGCTCATCGTCGCGCAGGATGGTGTTGAGCGTGATGAAAATGCGGCTGTTGAAGCGGTGGGCGTGCTTCACCAGGCGCTCAATGTCTCGGATTTCATTGCCCGCGCTGGCCCGCGCGCCAAAGGCCGGGCCGCCGATGTAGACGGCATCGGCGCCGTGGTTGATGGCTTCAATGCCAATGTCTGCGTCGCGCGCAGGCGATAGCAGTTCGAGCTGGTGGGGAAGTAGGGACATGTCTCAATTATCGTTCTCGGTAGAAAAGCGCATCTCAGATGCTGCTTTAAACGCCTCGTAAATATGCGCAATCTTGAAGTGGACTAATATGTAAACATAGCATCTGTCCCCCACAAGAGTTGGGCTTGCTAACATGCTGGTCGCTCAGTCGGGCGTTCAGAGTGCGAAGACCCAAGTCAATCAATTTTGGAGATCGTTTCGTGTCTTTTGTTTTTCCTGTATCTCATCAAAACATGCTTCGTTTAGTTTCTCTTCCCCTCGGAGCTGCGGCTGCCTGTGCAGTTATCGCTGGAACGGCACATGCTCAAGACGTTCAAGTTGTAAAAATCGCGCATGCTGGCCCGGTGTCAGGTGGGATTGCCCACATTGGAAAAGATACTGAAAACGGGGTTCGCCTGGCCGTTGAGGATCTGAATGCTCAAGCGTTGGTCATTGGTGGAAAGAAGATCAAATTTGAACTCGCGGCAGAAGACGATGCCGGAGACCCACGGCAAGCTACTGCAGTTGCGCAGAAATTGTGTGATCAAAAAGTAGCTGGTGTGGTGGGGCACCTGCAGTCTGGAACTTCGATTCCAGCTTCAGCTGTCTATGCCAAATGTGACATGCCTCACATCACGGCGTCTGCGTCCAATCCAGACTTAACCAAGCCTGGACATAAGACAACGTTCCGACTGATTGCCAACGACAACGCTCTGGGTGCTGCGTTGGCGTTGTTCGGTGCTGACCACCTCAAAATTAAGACAGTGGCGATCATTGATGATCGTACTGCTTACGGGCAGGGTGTCGCGTCAGTTTTTAAAGCTACAGCGCTACAAAAAGGCGTCAAGGTTGTCGGTGAAGAATTCACCAACGACAAGGCCACAGACTTCATGGCTATCTTGACTTCCATCAAGAACAAAAAGCCTGATGCCATCTTTTACGGCGGACTGGATGCCCAAGCTGGGCCTATGTTGCGTCAAATGGAGCAGCTGGGGTTGTCTGGCGTGAAGTATTTCGGAGGTGATGCTCTGTGCACTGAAAAGCTACCCGAGCTGGCAAGTAAAACTCAAGCGCTCAAGAACGTCACATGCGCTACGGGTGGTGCTTCCGTAGACAAAATGCAAGGTGGCGCTGATTGGAAAAAACGCTATGACGCTAAGTTCCCTGGTCAATTTCAGATTTACAGTCCATACGCTTACGACGCTACGATGGTGCTGGCGGATGCGATGAAGCGCGCTAACTCTGTTGACCCCAAGGTTTTCAATGCGTTCATCTCGAAAACGGAGTACAAGGGTGTTACTGCTAACATTGCTTTCACATCCAAGGGGGAGTTGACTGCTCCCGCGGTTACTTTGTACACATACAAAGACGGTCGTCGCGTCGCTCTTAATTGATCTTCCCCTCTGAGCGGCTATCTAACACCCGCTTAGGTAGCCGCTCAATGTAGCCGCAATAGATCTTTTAAGCTGAACCGCCCCGGGTTTTGAGGAGGCTCAACACTCTGAGAGGATTGAGCCATGAAGAAGACGAACAAGTTCTCGCCTGAGGTGCGTGAGCGTGCAGTTAGGCTGGTGCAGCAGCAGCGCGGGGAGTACCCGTCACTGTGGTCAGCCATTGAATCCATCGCACCCAAGATTGGCTGCGTGCCGCAGACCCTGAACGAATGGGTCAAACGTGCCGAAGTGGATGCAGGCACGCGAGAAGGTGTCACCACGACCGAAGCCCAGCGGGTCAAGGAACTGGAGCGCGAGGTCAAAGAGCTGCGCCGGGCCAATGAGATATTGAAGCTGGCCAGCGCGTTTTTCGCCCAGGCGGAGCTCGACCGCCGACTCAAGTCTTGAAGGCCTTTATCGACCAGCAGCGCAATTCGTTCGGGGTCGAGCCGCTCTGCAAGGTCTTGCAGGTCGCCCCATCGGCGTATTGGCGCCACGCCGCGCTGATGCGCGAGCCTCACAAGCGCTGCACCAGAGCCAAGCGCGACGAAGTGCTGATGCCGCAGATTCAACGCGTCTGGCAGGCCAACATGCAGGTCTATGGTGCCGACAAAGTGTGGCGGCAACTGGCACGCGAAGGCGTGACCGTAGCCCGCTGTACGGTCGAACGATTGATGCGCAAGCTGGGTCTACGCGGTGTGATGCGCGGCAAGGTCGTGCGCACCACCATCGGCGATGCCAAGACGCCATGCCCGCTGGATCGCGTCAATCGGCAGTTCCGCGCCGAGAGGCCCAACCAGCTGTGGGTCAGCGACTTCACCTATGTGTCGACCTGGCAGGGTTGGCTCTATGTGGCCTTCGTCATCGACGTGTTTGCCAGGCGCATCGTTGGCTGGCGGGTAAGCAGTTCGATGCGAACTGACTTCGTTCTCGATGCGCTGGAGCAGGCGCTCTACGCGCGCCAACCTGAGCAGGGCAGCAGCCTGATTCACCACTCTGACAGGGGCTCGCAATACGTCAGCATTCGGTACACAGAACGCTTGGCTGAGGCGGGCATAGAGCCTTCGGTGGGCAGCAAGGGGGACAGCTATGACAACGCGCTGGCCGAGACCATCAACGGCCTGTACAAGACCGAATTGATTCACCGCCGGGCTCCCTGGAAAACTAAAGAAGCAGTCGAGTTCGCCACGCTCGAATGGGTATCGTGGTTCAACCACCATCGCCCGCTTGAGCCCATCGGGTACATCCCGCCTGCAGAAGCTGAGGCAAACTACTACCGACAACTAGCCAATCAGGCCACTGTGGAAGTGGGCTGACTTAAACCAAACAGCCTCCGCAGAAACCGGGGCGGTTCAGCCCAGCAGCAGCACGCCAGGCTGGCGCACGGTGGTCTCGGCTGCCTGGGCGG
>CAZZAD010000183.1:0-5851 GCA_964652055.1 uncultured Burkholderiaceae bacterium
TTGAGCGGTGTCGGCTTGCAAGCCGACACGCGCCCTGCAAGGGAGGGAACAACGCGGCGACGAAGTAAAAGATGTGATCAAGAGACAGGGCCTGCACCGGGGCGACGAGGATTTTTCCAAGGCCGTGCGGCCAGACCAAGACCCTGGTTTTTGCGTCAGGATTGGGTCGGGCGCAGCGATGTCCTGCATCCAGGATAAAAAGATGTGATCAAGAGACAGGGCTCAGGCCGGGGCGACGTAGGTTCTTGCCATCGACCTGTATCTAAGTGACACGCCGATATACTTCGCCGCTCTGATTTTCCCTACTGCGCGCCTCTTGTTTCAGGCGCGTTTTCCTCCTTCAAACCCCGGATCGGCACTGCGCGATCCTGCTCAGCGTTTCCTGGCATGACCTCTTCCCAATCCGCATTTGCGCTGGCCTTTGTTCATGAAGGCCCGAGCGCTTTATCCAGTTTTCGTGCTGCGCGCCTGTTGGTGCGGCTGCAGGCCATCGAACCCACGGTGACGCAGGTTGCGGCGCGCTATGTGCACTACGTGGCGTGTGATGCGCCGTTGGAGGGGCCTGCGCGCGAGCGCTTGAGCGGCGTGCTGACTTATGGCGAGCCCTACGCGGCCTCATTTACGGCGGACCGGCAATGGCTCATCGTGCCTCGGTTGGGCACCGTGTCGCCCTGGGCCAGCAAGGCCACCGACATTGCGCACAACTGCGGTCTGGCGCAGGTGCATCGCATTGAGCGCGGCACGCGTTACGCGTTGAAGTTTGCCGGTGGCGTAGTGGATGCGGCCATTGCGCAGCGTCTGGCGGCCTGCCTGCATGACCGCATGACCGAAAGCGTGGTGGACCCCACCACCTCTCCCGAGGCGCTGTTTCAAGAGCCACCCACAAAGCCCATGGCGCATGTGCCGGTACTTGCGCAGGGTCGCACCGCCCTGGTCGAGGCCAACCGCACGATGGGTCTGGCGCTGTCCGAAGATGAAGTGGATTACCTGCTCGACGCCTATCGCACCTTGCAGCGCGATCCCACCGACGTGGAATTGATGATGTTCGCGCAGGCCAACAGCGAGCATTGCCGCCACAAGATTTTCAATGCCGATTGGGCGATTGATGGTGTGAAGCAGAACCAGTCGCTCTTCGGCATGGTTCGCACCACACACGCGGCCGCGCCGCAGGGCACGATCGTGGCCTACAGCGACAACGCGGCGGTGATTGAGGGCAGGGTGGGGCGACGCTTTTTGCCTGGCACCGATACGCACGAGTACACCGCCCGCGATGCGCTCACACACATCGTGTTCAAGGTGGAAACACATAACCACCCCACCGCCATCTCGCCGTACCCCGGCGCGGCCACGGGCGCTGGCGGAGAGATTCGTGATGAAGGCGCCACCGGGCGCGGTGCGCGGCCCAAGGCCGGGCTGTGCGGTTTTTCTGTGTCGCATTTGCGCCTGCCCGGTGCCGTGCAGGCCTGGGAAAACGATCGCGATGTGACCCGCGCTGACTCGGGTGCCGAGGCAAAGGACTACGGATTTCCCTCGCGCATCGCCAACGCACTGGACATCATGATTGAAGGGCCCATCGGTGCGGCCTCGTTCAACAATGAATTTGGTCGCCCCAATCTGGTGGGCTACTTCCGCGCCTTTGAAGCCAACGTGGGCGGCACGCGCTACGGCTATCACAAGCCCATCATGATTGCGGGGGGCCCGGGCAACATCGCCGCCGATCAAACACCCAAACTGGATCTGCCGCCGGGCACGCTCATGGTGCAGTTGGGCGGGCCGGGCATGCGCATTGGCATTGGGGGTGGCGCAGCCTCCAGCGTGGGTGCGGGTTCCAATACCGAGCAACTGGATTTCGATTCCGTGCAACGCGGTAACGCCGAGATTCAACGTCGCGCGCAAGAGGTCATCGACCGTTGCGCCGCGCTGGGTGAGGCCAATCCCATTCTCTCCATCCACGACGTAGGCGCGGGCGGTTTGTCCAACGCCATGCCCGAACTGGCGCACGGCTCTGAGCGCGGCGCCCGTTTTGATCTGGACAAAATTCCGGTCGAAGAGCGCGGCATGAGCCCGCTGGAAATCTGGTGCAACGAATCGCAAGAGCGTTATTCGCTGGCGCTCGACCCCGCGCGTCTGGTGGTGTTTGAAGAACTGTGCCGGCGCGAACGCTGTCCTTATGCTGTGGTGGGCACCATCAGCCAGGAGCAACAACTGATCGTGGCGCGCGAGGGTGCGGTGCCTGCGGTGGACATGTCCATGAACGTGCTGCTGGGCAAACCGCCGCGCATGTTTCGAGACGTCAAGCGGGTGCCCCACGCCTGGCCGGCCATGGACCTGGCGGGGCTCTCGCTGGAGCAAGTGGCGCTGGACGTGCTGCGCCATCCCACCGTGGCCAGCAAATCTTTTCTCATCACCATAGGCGATCGCAGCGTGGGCGGGCTCAATAGCCGCGACCCCATGGTGGGCCCCTGGCAAGTGCCGGTGGCCGACTGCGCCGTGACTTTGCTCGACTACACCGGTTACGCGGGCGAGGCCATGGCCATGGGAGAGCGCACACCCGTGGCGGTGATCGACGCGGCTGCTGCCGCGCGCATGGCCGTGGCCGAGGCGCTGACCAATCTGGCCAGCGCAGACATCCAGCTGACGCAAGTGAAGCTCTCTGCCAACTGGATGGCCGCCTGCGGCCAGGCCGGTGAAGACGCGCGACTCTTTGATGCCGTCAACGCCGCGGCCACGTTGTGTCGCACGTTGGGCATCAGCATTCCGGTGGGCAAAGACTCTCTATCTATGCGCACGGCCTGGCGTGATGCGCAGGACGCCAAGGCAGTGATGGCGCCGGTCTCGCTCATTGTGTCGGCCTGCGCGCCGGTGGCTGATGTGCGGCGTTCACTTACGCCGCAACTGCGCACCGACCTGGGGGATGCCGCGCTGCTGCTCATTGATCTGGGTGGTGGACGCAACCGCTTGGGCGGCTCCATCCTGGCGCAGGTCACGCAGCAGTTGGGTAACGACGCCCCGGATCTAGATCAACCCGAGCTGTTGTCTGCAGCGCTGGGCGCCGTGCGCGCGCTGGTGGCGTCAGGACACATCGTGGCGCTGCACGACCGCTCTGATGGCGGCTTGTTTGCCGCGGTGTGCGAAATGGCGTTTGCCGGTCATTGCGGTGTCACGCTCAATATCGACATGCTGGCCCTGGACCCGCATGCCGCCGATTGGGGTGATTACAAAATCCGTCCCGAGCAAGTGGCCATCCGCCGTGATGAATCCACCCTGCGCGCATTGTTCTCAGAAGAGCTGGGCTTGGTATTGCAAGTGCGCGCCGCGCAGCGCGATGAAGTCATGCAAGCGCTGCGCAACGCGGGCTTGGGTGCCATTACCCACGCCATTGGCAAACCCAACACGACCGATGTGATCGAAGTCTGGCGCGATGCCAAGTCGGTGTTCAGTCAACCTCGCAGTGTGTTGCAACAGGTGTGGAGCGAAGTGTCGTGGCGCATTGCGCGACTGCGCGACAACCCCGATGCCGCCGATGCCGAATACGCGCGCGTGACCGACGCTGCAGATGCGGGGCTGTCCCTGCATCTGACGTTCGACCCCAACGAAGACATCGCCGCGCCTTTCATCGCCAAAGGCCACCGTCCGCGCATGGCCATCCTGCGTGAGCAGGGCGTGAACAGCCAGTACGAGATGGCCTCGGCCTTCGATCATGCGGGGTTTGCCGCCGTGGATGTGCACATGACCGATCTGATTGAAGGCCGCGTGTCACTGGCGGACTTCAAGGGCCTGGCTGCGTGTGGGGGGTTCTCTTACGGCGACGTGCTGGGCGGTGGTGGCGGCTGGGCCAAAACCATTTTGTTCAACCCGCGATTAGCCGACATGTTTGCCGCCTTCTTTGCGCGCCCCGACAGCTTGGCCTTGGGCGTATGCAATGGCTGCCAGATGATGAGCCAGCTCACCTCCATCATTCCTGGCGCACAGCATTGGCCGCGGTTTGTGACGAATCGCTCTGAGCAGTTTGAGGGGCGGTTGGTCATGGTGGAAGTGGCCCCGTCGCCTTCGCTCTTCTTTGCGGGTATGGCCGGCAGCCGCATGCCCATCGCCAATGCCCACGGAGAAGGACGCGCGGTGTTTGCCTCGGATGAGGCGCGCGCTCAAGCCCAGTCTTTGGTGGCCTTGCGCTACGTCGATTCGTTAGGTCAGAAGACTGAGGTCTATCCATACAACCCCAATGGTTCTCCAGAGGGAATCACCGGTCTGACCACGCCCGACGGGCGCTTCACCGTCCTCATGCCGCACCCCGAACGCGTGCGCCGCACGGTGCAAATGTCCTGGCAGCCCTCGGGCTTGAGCGAAGATGCGCCGTGGATGCGCATGTTCAGAAATGCGCGCCGCAGTTTGGGTTAATCAATCATTAGGAGATCACACGATGAAATTGCTACATGCTGCGCTGATCAGTGCAGGTTTAACGGTATGGGCGATGCCCGCTTCGGCACAACAACAGCGCGCCAATGCGCCGGCGCCACAACAACAACGCATGGGCGCTGCCGCAGACAGTTGGGGCGGCTATCTGGGCGCCTCGGTCGGTGATACTGATTTTGATACCGGGTTCAAATTCTTCCTCGGACAGCAGTTTCATCCGAACCTGGCATGGGAAGCGCAGTTCGTGCATTTTGGGGAGCGCGAGAACTGGCGCTACAGCAATTCGCGAGACTCGGCATGGTCTCTCGGCGGCTCGTTGGTAGGACTGCTGCCGCTGAACACCGACTTTTCGCTGTTCGGAAAACTCGGGGCGCACTACGTCAAGACCCGGGTTGAGCGGCCGGGTTACTCCGCATCGGACTCCGATATTGATATCGGTGTAGGTATTGGAGGCCGCTACCGCATCAATCAGCAGTTGTCAGTGCGTCTGGAGTTTGAAGATATAGGCGACGCTGGAGATATGTTGAGCGTGGGTCTGCAGTACCGCTTCTAATTGACCCGGGTTAGGGCAGGGACCAGAGCCTGGGGTCAAACTGCAGGCTCTGGTCATCATGGGTGAAGAACACCACATCGGCCTGAATTTTTGCGGCCCAGGTTTGCTGTGCGGTCGGCCGCCGCAGTGACAGCGCACCCACATCAAACACCGCACCGCAGAGCCGATGTTCCGGGTCGCGCACCGAGGTGTAACGCAGCCACTGCACCTGGGCTTCGCGCACGCGCTCAGCCAGACGGTGGCATTCGCTGTAATCGGTCGGGTTCATCCAGTGTTTGGTCGCGCGCGTCCAGGGCTTTTGTGACAGATCAATGGCGTTGCCCACCACGTGGGCCTGAAAGAGTGTGAACTCGGGCAGTACGGATTGATCGCGCAGCCCATCGCTTTCCATCAGAAAGCGCCAGCGCCAGTAACCCAGCTCGGCACACACCGTTTCCACGTATTGCGCGCCGTACCAGACGCCCGGCTCATGAGGCCGCCGGAACCGGCTGGGCCAGTGGGAGAGATAACGAAACGGCGTGGTCAACAGATAGTGCGCACCGCGCGCCGGTGCTGGAAGCATGGGCTTGCTGGCATCGAGCAATTTTTCCAGCACCAGCTGCTCTTGCGCCGAGTCCACCAGCCGCATGGTGGAGATCTTGTGCTGTGCCTCTACGCCGCGCCACAAATCAGCCACGGCATGTTGCGCGTCATTTAACCAACGGACTGCCCAGGTCATGAAATATCCGGGATAAAGCCAATGCTGTTCAGTTTGGGAAACCGCACATGCTCCACAGAACGTCGTCGCCCCGGCCTGCGCCCTGTCTCTTGATCACATCTCCGATCCTTGACCGGAGCGGGGCGTACTCCCTCCCCTTCAAGGGGAGGGCAGGGGTGGGGATGGGG
>CAZZAD010000184.1:0-2023 GCA_964652055.1 uncultured Burkholderiaceae bacterium
AAAGAACGGGTACACAAACCCGACCAGCAGAAACGTCGCCATAAGCTGCGGGTGAAATTTCGCCCGCTCGGCAAGCCCACCGGAGATGATGGCCGGAATGGCCGCAGCAAAGGTCAGCAGGAAGAAGAACTTGGTCAGCTCAAAGCCCCCCTTCTCCATCAGCGTCTCGACGCCACTGAAGAAATGGATGCCATAGGCCACGCCGTAGCCAATGAAGAAATACGCCAGAGTCGATACACCGAAGTCGGTCAAAATCTTGACCAAAGCATTCACCTGGTTTTTCTTGCGAACCGTCCCCACCTCGAGGAATGCAAAGCCCGCATGCATGGCCAAGACCATAATGGCCCCAAGCAGGATGAACAGCACGTTGCTGCCAGTTTGGAAAGCGTCCATGAAACCTCCTGAAAGATAACTGGACGCATCTAAAGCAAGCACCATTCCAGTGCCACAAAATCGCATCAAATCAGTGCACTAGCGTTTATCATAGCTACCAATGCGCACAATCTTGGTGCAATTATGCATTTTCAGCACGCTTGCGGTGCGGACGCCTTATTTCGGTGCAATACCCTGCGGCCACAGGAGCCAATACCGGCCGGACTGTTTCATCCGCCCAGCCTGCTCGCCCGCGTCGCGACCAAATCCCCAGAAAAAATCTGCGCGAACAGCGCCTTTGATGGCGCCACCAGTATCTTGCGCCAATACCAAGCGCTGCAACGGCTGAACCGAATTCGGTCGCGTCGTTGCCAGGAAAACCGGCGCTCCCAAGGGAATGGCACGAGGATCAATCGCGATGCTGCGCTCCGCCGTCAGCGGCACCCCCAAAGCACCTTGCGGCCCGACCTTGCTATCGGGCAATTCCCGGAAGAAAACATAGCTGGGGTTGGCGTTCAGCAACTCATTCAAACGCGCCGGATTAGCACGCGCCCAGGCCTGAATCCCCTGCATGGAAGCGTCTTCGCGCTTCAACTCGCCCCGCTCGATCAGAACCCGGCCGACCGAAGCATGCGCCAGCTTGCGGCGGAAGGCATGACCATGGTCATCGTCACGCACAAGCCCGCGCTGCTGCCGCTGGTGGACCGCATCATCGTCGTCCTTGGCAACCAGATCGTTGCCGACGGCCCGCGCGAACAAGTCATGAGCGGCTTCCAGGCCCTGCACGCGGCCCAGCCGCCCCATCCCCCTGCGCCCCAATTCCGTGGCGTCAAAGTCGCGGTCACGAAACCCGCCGCAGCGACAGACAGGCGCGCCGCATGAGCCAACAACACAAACTGCCAGACATGACGATCGTCAGCGTGCCGGGCGACTTGCCCCAGCCCAAGACCGCCCGCCTGACCCTGATCTCCATCACCCTGGCCATCACCAGCCTTGTGGTCTGGGCCTCCTGGGCCAAGATCGACCAAGTCACACGCGCCAGCGCGCAATTCATCGCCGCCGAGCGCACCCAGGTGGTCCAGTCCCCCGACGGGGGCGTCGTCACCCGGTTGCACGTCAAAGAAGGCGACAAGGTCAACAAAGGGCAACTGCTGGTGACGCTCGAAAAAGAGCGTGCCTCCTCTGCCGTGGACGACAGCGCGGCCAAGGTCGCCGCCCTCAAAGCCGCTATCACCCGCCTGGAGGCCGAGCTCTTTGGTCGCGAGCTCAGGTTTGATGCCGAAGTCCAGAAATTTGGCGAATACGTGCGCAACCAGACCGACCTCTACACCCGCCGTCGCACCGCGCTCAATGAAGAGACCGAATCGCTGCAGCGCATCTTGTCCATTGCCGAGGACGAGCTCAAGATCAACCAGGGCTTGCTGCAGTCGGGCGATGTGAGCCGCTCCGAAGTGCTGAGGTTGCAGCGCGCCGCAGCCGACATCCGCGCGCAGATCACCAATCGGCGCAACAAGTTCTTCCAGGACGCGCAGACCGAAATGACCAAGGCGCGCGAGGAACTCAACACCTACAACGAACAGTTGCGCGACCGCTCCCAGGTGCTCGAACACACCGAATTGCTCGCGCCCTCCGACGGAATCGTCAACAACAT
>CAZZAD010000184.1:2035-5783 GCA_964652055.1 uncultured Burkholderiaceae bacterium
CCCTGGCGACGTGGTGCTGGAGCTGCTGCCCACCGGGGGTGACCTGATCGCCGAGACCAAGATCTCCCCCACCGACATCGCCTTCGTCACGGTCGGCCAGACCGCCTTCGTCAAGGTCGATGCCTTTGACTCCACCGTCTTTGGCGGCCTGCGCGGCGATGTCATCTACATCAGCCCCGACGTGCTCAAGGAAGAGACCAAGAACGGCCCGGTGAGCTATTACCGGGTGCATATCTTGGTGCGCGAGAGCGAGTTCAAGGGCAAGAAGAACCACGACATCGAGCTGCGCCCTGGCCTGACAGCGCAGGTGGACATCAAGGCGCGCGAGCGCACCGTCCTGAACTACTTGACCAAGCCCATCGTCAAGACCCTGTCCGAATCCCTGGGGGAGCGCTAGCCGTGAAAACCGTCAACCGTTTGAGCCCAAACACCCACCGTATCTACAACAGAGCCGGGGGACCCTAGACCGTCCTCGCGGGTTCACCGCGTATTTTTTAAACATCTAAGCAGAGGTAATGATGGAATCCAACTACATCGTCAAGTTCCACAGCAGCGCCACCGAATCCAGCGCCTAGGTGCTCAACACCAAGGTTGTCAACCTCTTTGACGACCCAGGCTGCCGCAGCATCGAGCTGCTCGACAAAGGCACCAAGCTCGCGCCCAAGAACGTGCGTGTCAAGCGCGCGGGCAACGACCTGCAAGTGCGCATCGACGACGCCGCCGAAGGCCCCATCGACCTGGTCTTCAAAGACTACTACCCCGAAGGTGGTGAGCTGGTGGGTCTGAACGCCGAAGGCCAATACGTCGAATACGTGCCCGTCGATGGCCAGACCGGCTACGCCAGCCTTGGCGACGGCCTGAGCTCGATCCAGCAACTGAGCGCCGATGCCGCCGAGATGGGCATCTGCGTGGCCGCCGTGGGTGGCGGCTCGCCCTGGCTGGTCTGGGGCGCCGCTGGCCTGGGCGCCGTGGCGTTGGCGGCTGCCTCGGGCGGCAGCGACGCGGCTCCGGCTCCGGCTCCTGGTCCTGGTCCTGGTCCTGGTCCTGGTCCTGGTCCTGGTCCCGACACCACGGCCCCTGTGGCGCCGACCGGCGCGATCAGTGCCGACGGCACGACCCTCAGCGGCACGGCCGAAGCGGGCGCGACGGTGGGTGTGGACACCAACGGAGACGGAACGGCGGACGTGACGGCGGTGGCCGACGCCTCGGGCAACTACAGCGTGACGCTGAACCCGCCGGTGTACAGCGGCGCCAGCGTGGGCGTGAGCGCGACCGACGCAGCGGGCAACACCTCGCCGGTGACCAGCGTGGCCGGCACGGGCACGGCGCCCGACACCACGGCCCCTGTGGCGCCGACCGGCGCGATCAGTGCCGACGGCACGACCCTCAGCGGCACGGCCGAAGCGGGCGCGACGGTGGGTGTGGACACCAACGGAGACGGAACGGCGGACGTGACGGCGGTGGCCGACGCCTCGGGCAACTACAGCGTGACGCTGAACCCGCCGGTGTACAGCGGCGCCAGCGTGGGCGTGAGCGCGACCGACGCAGCGGGCAACACCTCGCCGGTGACCAGCGTGGCAGGCACGGGCGTTGAACCCAACCACGTACCGACTGGTGCGGTGAATATCGCCGGTACCGCCGTTGAAGATCAGACCTTGAGCGCGTCCAACACCGTGAGCGATCTGGACGGCATGGGCGCAGCCACCTACCAGTGGCAAGCCGATGGCGTGGACATCGCGGGAGCCACGGGCGCAGACCTGGTCCTGGACGATGCGCTGGTGGGCGCGGTGATCACCGTGGAGGTGCGGTACACCGACGGCAAGGGCAACGCTGAAATGGTGGAAAGCAGCGCGACTGCGGCGGTGGCCAACGTCAACGACGCGCCGACCGGTGCGGTGACCATCACGGGCACGGCCAAAGTCGGCCAGACGCTGACAGCGTCCAATTCGCTGGCCGACGTCGACGGGATGGGGACTGTGAGCTACACCTGGTACGCCAACGGAATCGAGATTGCCGGGGCCACGGGCAGCACCTATGTGTTGACCGCCGCACAAAACGGACAGACGGTGACCGCTCGCGCCAGCTACACCGACGGCCACGGCACCGCCGAAAGTGTGGACAGCGCGGCAACTGCTGCGGTCACCACGCCCAGCCAGGCCGGGCAGTCCGTCATCAATCTGGGCGCTGGTAACGGACAGCTCATTCATGGTGTGCAAGTTGAAGGGGATTGGTATTACTACTGGGACAAGGACAGTGATGGCGTCGCCAATGACTACGTAAGCTATGCAGAAGCAAGTGCATTGAACGGTCAAACCTTCAATGGAACAACCGTTGAGTTGCCGGCTGCAGGTGCAGCTTCGCTCGGTATGAAGCCTGGTACAGCTGTTAATTCAGGAGCAGTTAACAATCCGATTTATAACGACCTGCTCGCTGTTTGGGATGCATTTAACGGGAGTTCAACTTCGACCGGCGTTGCCGGTGTGCCGCCCGGTTGGAACCCCCGCAACTACTGGTCGTCCACTCCGTCGCCGTCAGGTCACGCCGGTGTGAACCTCCACGATGGCCATGTCTACGACAACAGTAACCCCGACTACTACGACGTAGCGTTTCGGGTGTTGTGAGTGTTGGGTAGTTTCCCAGAGCCTGTTGAATTTTGAATCTTGATTTTTGGGATTTGTATTTGACTTCGGCTGTTTGGTCCCGCCTTCGGGCGGGACCATTTTTTCTGTTACGGCAATGAAAGGGGGTGGCAATAGCACCTGAATGGCCCTACGGCGCTGCGGTGGGTGGTGAATTACCGCAGTGTTGGTGCATTAGATGGGGGTCTGAAGCATGGAACCGTTGAGACCAGACAGAGACATGGTGCCGCACAGATTGTGCGGTGCCTCATGAAGGCGTGATACCCATACAGGGTGTCTTTCGGTCAAGGCCGACGTCAAAAGAGGCCGTGTTGCCATGTTGCTGGCGCTTGCCGCGGTGGCGCTGTGCTGCCGCATGATTGCGGGCCTGAGGTACCTGTTGTGCATTGCGCGCATGGCGCGCGTGTGGAGCAGCTCTTTTGGCTTGGGTTTGTTTCCTGGCGCGTTCCAGAGCAACTCCAGTGCAAGCGCATTCGACCGGCGTTGCCGGTGTGCCGCCCGGTTGGAACAACAACAACTACTGGTCGTCCACTCCGTCGCCGTCAGGTCACGCCAATGTGAACCTCAACAATGGCAATGTCAACGACAACAATGACTCCAACAACAACAACGTAGCGTTTCGGGTGTTGTGAGTGTTGGGTAGTTTCCCAGAGCAACGTGGTCTTCAGATCGATTCTTGCCAAGCCTTGCGTATGCGCAGGTGTTGGTACCCGGGGCCATCGGGTCGAAAGTATTTGCGCAGTCCTTTGAGTTCTTGGTGGTAGATGCGCTGACGAAGCTGGTAAGTGTTGGCGTGCATGAAAATGCCGTAGTAGGCGTTGATGGTGCTGAGCATGCGCTGTAGCAGAGCCTGGGTGGGGTGGCCGGCGGCGGTGGTGCATTCGTGCAGCTCCAACCACTGTTGCCAGCCGCTTGGCAGTTGTCCTTTTGGGGCTTTTCCGGTGGAGGCCAGAACCTCAAAAGCGTGAATTCGCTGGCGCGCACGCCGCTGGGCCTGGCGGTGCGTATGGTGGGCGAAAACCCGCAGGCCGCCGAGGGCCAGGGCGTGTCGTTATTCCCCCGCCTGCCGGTGCGCCAGTGGGTGCTCTCCGTGCCCAAGAGGTTGCGGT